>JAFTBM010000007.1 GCA_017455205.1 Bacteroidales bacterium | reverse complement strand
TGGGTGCAGATGTTGTTCATTTCGGCACGGTAGAGGGCGAGGCTGATAGCAACTTGCTGTGAGATGCGGATATATGTGCCACTACACTTGAAGTCTTTTAGTGGGACGAGGATTTTGCCTGCTTGCATGTATTGTGGCTTGTGTTTGAGTTCGTAGGCGGTGGCGATATGCTCTTCTTCGAGGGATTGTATTATCATATCGTATGGCCAGTCGTGGAAGAGCAGGATGCCTTGTTCGGTATTGATGGCGGTTCGTTTTAGGCATTCCCACGCCAATGGGTGCAGGCTGATGTCAATGGTGGTGTAGCCTTTCATTTGTTGCCTCCTTTCGTTTTTACCAGTCGAACAAGGAAGCCGTAGCTGCGGCCGTAGTAGCTCATGCCCTGGTAGCCGGAATTGAAGTGGAAGTCCCACGCGGAGTTCGGGTAGCTCTCGTCGAGCGACGACGACCAGTAGTTGCCGTAGTTGCCGACATCGTAGAGGCTCGTACCGTTGCGATTGCCAGCGGCGGGCAGGAATATTTGTTTACCATTCTTACCTTTCACGGTATATCCGTTGCCTTCCCATTGCCAAGTGCAGTTGTTTTTAAGTTCTTCCCATTGCTCTTTGGTAGGCATGTTATCTCCAAACTTTTCAACTGCTCCGTCAAAAGTGAAGAAGTCGTCCTCGTTGGTGCTTTTCCACAGCGTGCCGCTGGGCAGGCCGAGGTCTACATAGTCAGAATGCTTGTCTTCGGGTTTGAGCAAGGCTTTTTCAAAGGCTTCCCAATCACGGACTTCGCGGCTTGGGAAGAGCAACATTTCTCCGTTTACATCGAACCTTCCGTCGTGGGAGAACACCCATGAGTCGGTATCGTTATCAACTATGATAGAGCCGTCTTTGACCTTATCTAATTCACACTCACCGCACAAGGGCGAGTAGAGTTTCAGCCCTCTCGGGGCATTCTTCAAAATTTCTGCAATGTTTGCCATAATGTTTGTTGTTTTGGTTTTGTATTATTTTTCAATTCGTGCGATTGCGATTACTTCAGTAGTGGTGGTGATGTGGTGGTATTCCACGGGAAGTTGCTCTTCGTAGTCTTTAGGTCGGATGACTACGTGTCCCTCCAGCCGTGCGATTTCTGCACCATCAGCATTGTAGACCACTGTCTGTTTTGTGATTTGAGGTGTAAATTCTTCGTTCATTGTGTGGTTTGTTTTGAGGGTTTAGAATAATGAAAGTTGTGCTCCTGGTAGGCGAGTGCGACCTTGGAGGTAGTCGGTGTACATGTGTTTGAAAGCCACAGCCGTCTCGCCATCGTGCATAGCCATAAGTGATACAATGATGTTGTTGAAAGCGTCTTTGGCTGCATCGTGCTGGGATTTGTACTTCAGCTCGCTTTCGCTTGCCCAGCCTCCATCTTCGCCGTTCTTGCCCCACCACTGGTCTATGCCATATTTCCAGCGTTTGCCATCGGTGGCGAGGTAGATGCCGATTTCGTAGCAGTCGCTGTCTCGCTCTTTGGGATAGACGTAGTTGGCTATTCTTATTTTGTCTGTTTTTTGCATTTTGGGACTCTTTTGATACTTCGTTTTTTTTTACTATCTTTTACTAACTTTTTACTAACTTTTGATTTTTTCGGAGATGTGGTTTTCTGTAATTTACTGATTTTGTTTCGATTGATTGTGAACTTAACTTGGTTTTGAGGTGTTTTTTTTACTAACTTTTACTAATTAGTAAAAAAGTTCCGTTCATATTGCTGGTTTTGAGTGTTTTGTGTTTTGCTAATTTTTAGAAAAAGGGCGGGCGAGAAAGTAATACTAACCCAAAACAAGCAAAGATTTGCCCGCCCTTGAGAGTTGTCAGTTGTCAGTTGTTAGATTCGACTTCGACGAGTTGCCCGTTTTTGGCCGTGTACCACGTGTCCGGCTTTATCTTCTCGCCGTCAACAATGGCGGAGCAGATGTTGATGAGTGGGTATGTCTCACCGTTCCACTCGCCCCGTTCTGCCACGACGATTGCACATCCCATAGCCCCTTTTGCCTTTGACCGATAGCCAGTGGCGATAGCTACGCTGTCTTTGCCACTGACTTTCGCAGAGGAATAGTTGCCCGTGTTGCTGGCAGAGGAACAGTAGCCCATGTTGCTGGCAGAGGAATAGTTGCCCGTGTTGCTGGCAGAGGAGCAGTAGCCCGTGTTGCTGGCAGAAGAATAGTTGCCCGTGTTGCTGGCAGAGGAGCAGTAGCCCGTGTTGCTGGCAGAGGAGCAGTAGCCCGTGTTGAAAGATTTGTGTTCGTTGTCGTCAATGAGATGCTGTTTGACCCAATCGGTGTGAGCCTTGACAATTACCGGGATGCCGATTTCTGCACCGACACTTATTTCCGAACCAACTATTTTTTCTTCGCTCTTGTCTGTCCTGCCTCCAATTTCGACTTCGCAGTAACGTGAGCTGGCGGGCGGGTAGTAGGAGAATATCGACAGGGGGCATTCGTCTGCATCGATAGCGTGGAAGCCTTTATTGCAGATAGACACCTCGTTTTCGTCCATTGTATAGGTCTTGCCAATCTCGTACTGGAAGTCGCGGCATTTGAGGTCCTTGTCGAAGCCTTTGTAGGCTTTTATTGTTGTTTTCTTTTCTTCCATATCTTTTATATTGTTATTTGCTTTTCATTTTGGGTTTAAGGATTTTAAGGATTGCGAATTGTGATTTTTGTTTTTACCAGCATGGGCGCCAATTTTGCGATAGACCTTGCTCCACGGCATACGACGATAAAGAACCCAGTGCAGGACGTTTTCGGTTTGAGCGAGTGTGGCGAGAACTGTTTGACAGCTGTAGGAGAAGATGTAGACTGGAGTGTCGTGGTAAAGGGTGTGGATTTCAAGCCTATAATGCGGTAAGAATTTTCTAATAAATTGTTTCATAATGTAGGTGATATTTTGCTATTTGCGGTAGGATTTTTGTTCTGCGGAGTAGTAGATGGTGTTGTACTGTTCGCGGAAGCGGTCTGCAAGGCGGTCACCGTAGGTGGTTTGGAGTTCATCTGTGAGATTTCCGTTGTCATCGGTACGGATGGCAAGGTTTGTGGTGATGATGGTGAAGCGGCGGTTGTTGTAGCGGTCTGTAAGGAGTTCGGAGATGGGGGATAGGTCGTTTCCGTAGTTTTTGACGGTTTGGGGTTCGGTGCCGAGGTCATCAATGCCGAGAAGTGGTGAGGTTGTAAGTTCTTGCAGCCGAGATGTACCTTTCTCGTTTCGGGCAAGGTTTGATATTTCGCGAGCATCAACAATGGGGAGCGTTTTTTGGATAAGTATTTTAAGCGTAGCAGCCATAGCTTTGAGCATGGTGGTTTTTCCAACGCCGAGGTAGCCACGCAGGAGGAGTCCACTTTTGGTGTGTGTGGTGAGCCAGCGGGCTACATCGGCGAGTGCTTTGTCGGTGTATTGGTCGGGGAGATAGAGCATGCCGACGGATGCAACTTGGTGTTTATAGGCAGCGGTGAGGCAATCAAGTATGCGTTTTTGGTCGGCGGGGTTATTAGGGTCGGTAGGGATGCGAATGGCGGGTGAAGGCCTGTAGTTTTTGAGTTCTGAGATGAAGTAGGCAAGTGACCCTTGTTCGCGTTCTTCCTCCATACGCCTTATCCTTTCGTTGTAAGCACGCTCGTAGTCGGAGGCTGTTTTTTTTAGAGCGATTGCCTCTTGTGTCTGCTTTTTCAGACGTTCCCTTTCTTCGGCGATGGCTTGTTCGCGTGGAATGAAGGTGTGAGGTGTCGGTGTGGTGTCAGAAGTCGGTGAAGTATTGGTTGCTGGATTTTGAGACTTTTTTTCGTTGTTCTGTGGTGTTTGCATTGTTTTGGGGTTTTGATTGGTTTTTGATTTGGATAAGCAGCCAGTTTGTGAAGTGTCGGCGGTAGTCGGAGTGTGTGGCGTGCGTGTCGCCTGCTGTGCGGCGGGTGTCTTGGAACTGGTCAAGGAACGTACCTAATTGCACTCTTTCGAGAGTGTGGCCGTATGATTTACATAGGCGAAGTGCTGCGTTGGAGGCTTGTGTTTCGGTTGTCAGCTCGGTGCGGTAGTCTCGGTATAGGGTTTCGGTGTCAGTGTAGGTGCTACCGTGCGTTGACGAAGTTTTAGGTTGGCCGATTTCATCGGTTTCACTCTCCTCGCACGTGTGCGCTAACACGCCTCCGTTAGGAGGCATATCATCATCCCTTTCTTCTTCCCTATCCCTATCCCTATCCCTATCGCTTCGGGGTGGCTTGGCGTTTGCTTCCGTTTTGCTTTCGTTTTGCTTGGCGTTTGCTTCCGTTTTGCTTCTTGATTTTCCGCCTTTTGTACCTGCTTCTGAACGGGCGTTTGCGGTATCTATAACTGGCTTCACCAGCGTGAAGATGCTACGAGCCACGGGCTTTAGATTTTCAGTTGTTATACCATTTAGGCTATACTCCATTATAGCCGTGTACACTTCTCCCTGAATATCTCTCGGCAAATCCTTTATGGCCTCGTAGAAACTTCTATAGAATATAAAACTTTCCCTTTTCATAGAAGTAGGTGTTTAGAGTTGTGCATTGAGTTCCTCGGCGAAGTATGGTTGTGCGAGATGAGTTTTCATTTTTTCTTCATCGCCGATGCACATGCAGGAAGTGATCGTTTTATCATACGTTGTCGCGTTGTCAATTCGGTTGAAGGTGCAGTTGATGCACCGTGTAGAGCCAACTTTTGCCACTCTTCCATAAGGGCAATTTTTGCCCTTATTTTGTAGTTGTCTATATTCTCTCGTTGATAACATGCTGTTACGTTTTTATGGTTTGTTGATTGTGTTCTAAAATGGCAGTTCTGTGTCGGTGGGAATTGCTGTGGATGAGGGCTCGGCGTATGTTTTTTGTGGTGTTGAGGTCGCAGCAGGAGCAGTGGATGGCTCTTGCATTTGAATAGTATCTACTTTGTTGCAACGAAGATTGGTGTACCACTTGTCGTTATACTCACGGCTTTCGGGCGTGAAAGCAACGTTGACCAGTTGTCCTTCTTGGATGTTTTCTATCATGGCAATCCTCTCTTCGCCTAATAGTTGAAAGGCTACCAGTTTTGGATAATCGCTTTCTGTTTCAAGAATAAACCCGCCGCGTGTCCAGTCTCCTCTTTCTGACCTACCCATTTCTATGGGCAATTTTTTGATGAGTTTTCCAATAATGGTGTTCATTTGCTTGTTGGTTTTTGTGTGTATTACTTTATGATTAATGTTCTTGTTCCCGCTGTTTCTTTGATGCAGGCTTGGTATGTTTCTGGGTAGTCTATGGCCAACTTCTTGCTGTCTATGCTTTTTCTGCCCGCCGTGGCTTTGTAGGTGGCCAGCACTTTGCCCGTTTTGTCTACCAACGCTTCTGCATCCCTCATGGCAACCTTCACACTGCTGGTCAGCGTTTCAAGGGTATCCTCCACATCCTTCTTTGCCGCTTTGAGGCTGCGGATGTGGTCGAGTGCTTCTTGTAGGGTCTCGGTAGCAATGATGGTTTTGCCAACGGTGTGTGTGGGGTACAGATTGACTACATCCGCTGCATTCACTGGTTCTGGGTTTTCCCCTCCTTTAATACACCGCTGCCAAAAGTCGCGGCACAGTTCCACGGCTGCGTTGAAGATCTCCTCGTCATACTCGAAGAAGCGGTAGCCAAAACCATCAAAGCTTGTGAGGTTATCCCACGCGATGCAACCTTGTCTATAGCCACTGATACCCAGCTGCACCTGCAGTTGGAATATCCAGCAGAGGGGAAGATTGTCGGGGTCTATGGCTCGCCGTGTAGTTTTACATTCGAGTATGCCTTTGTTTTTTTCAGCTTCTTTGCCGTGTCGCTTGCCATTATTGTCTATCCAATAGGTGCGGTCGGGGCTGGCGTGCATAAAAGGTAGGTCAGGGCGGCGTATCAAGTATTCTGCCTTGCTGGCGGCTATGACCTCGTGGCCACTTTGCCACTGGAATAGGTCGGCTACTCCCTGCTCATAAGCATGCCCTCGCATCATAGGGAGCGTCTGTGTATAGTCAAAACGCCCTTCAAGTTCCGCCCGCATCCTTTCGGCCAGTTGCAACGGTGTCTGCCACGGGTTCTCTCCTATGATAGTACCAACGGCACTCGCCCCGATGGAGTAGCTGCGCTCTCGCCGCCACTCCTCGTTGCTCCTGCAAACGTATTTTATTGGTCTTTCCATTACTATCAGTTTGTTAAGCCACACCATTTGCTTTTTCCAACGCTTCTTTCGCCTTCGCCACAGCTTTCGAGACCGCAGGCTGGCTGTCATCATTTCTCACCACAGTGGCAAGTTGCGGAAACTCTTCGCGAGGGTCAATCGCACCATCTTTGATGGCCGAGCCAATCCCCGTTAAGTTTACCACCATCTCGGGCGTTATCTCTTCCAATGTGGCAACTCCACATTTGGCTACTATCATCTCGGCTGTTATGCCATATTTCGAGAATGCGGACACCAGTTTCTGCACCCTGTCGCGTAAGCTGTTTGCTGCAGCCCCCTTGACATATTGCTTGCACTGCTCTACTATCTTGTTGATGTATGCCTTCGGCACTACATTGTAGATGGCGTTTCGTCTTGCCACCGAACTGGCAGCGTTGATGGTCATTACTTGCATATCGGTGGAGTAGGTCTGCCCATATTTGGTTACTATGCTTCGCACCTGCTGTTGGCTGCTGGCGACGTTGCTCTCAAGGTCGTGCGCAACAGCCTCTACTGTTACCATCCTACCATCGTTTCCTACCACACGGGTAGCAAATCGCATATTCCCCCACGAGGTGGCAGCTATCTCTGCCAACCTGACCGAAGGCCCCTCAATGATGGTTACACTACCATCTTTGCCCCTACGCTCTAAATGGTAGAAACAATCTGCTGCAGTCTCCTCGTCCATCAAGGCGAGGCTCTGCATCTTGTTTAGACTCGCTACCACATCACGCGGAAAACGGTGTGCCGTGGCAATTTGCTGGTCAATCTCGGCAGCGGTTACCGCTTGCAACACCTCCGTGCTACTGATTACTTGCATTTCGTTTGTCTCCATAACTTTGTTTGTTTTGAGTTAAAATTTTTGTTCATTATTGCAAATTAAGATTCAATTGCCGTTTACGCTCCTTGTAGGTGCTTATGCTCTCCCCTGTTTTCCACCACTCATAATATTCCTCGGCTGTCTCAAACCTCTTATGGTCTGCCCTTGCAACGTATCTGCCGAGGGCATTTAGCAGGTTGCGCTTGAACAGTGGATCCCTTTCGTAGTGTTCAATTTCCCGTTTAGAAGAAAAGGGGCAAAATATACAACCCACACGGCTGCTCACCTCATAACAGGTATTGAAAGACAGGCGGTGGTCAGCGTGGAACTGTTGCACCTCCGCAGCCGTCCATCGCAATACAGGGTACACCATCACCTTGTCCTTCCCTTTGATGCAGCGGTGCTCGTTTTCAATCATCTGTTGCAGGCTGTAAGTGCTATTGCGGTCGCTGTGTTCCTTTCGGTTGGAATGAATAGACACCTCGTTGTATTTGGCTCGCCTTGCACTCTCATCTGCCCTAACTCCAGTCAGCACCACTCGCCCCGCACCACTGCCCTCTTTGAGAATAGCACAGCAATAGCGAGCCTTCCGTGTGGGCAGTCCCTTTTTCTCTACAAGCGTAAAGAAATTTTGAGCAGGGTGCGTAAACTCCACCTCGGGGTAATTGCGTCGTATGAAATAGACATTCTCGGGCGGGTCATTGGTGGTAACACTATACACAGCCCTATGCTTAACACCTGCCATCTTCACCAACTCCAACAACAGCTGACTATCCCTCCCACCACTAAACCCAACCCACAGCCCCTCTGGGTGCATAGCCACGGCCAGCCTTTCCGCTTTGCGAATAAGAGCAATGCTCTCGTCTATTTTCTCATTCAGATTCATCTTTCTCTTTCTTTTGTGGCCGCGGGGTCGTCTCCTTCCCTGCGGCCTGCCCCGTTCCTCTTTGGGGGTGTTGGTGTTGCAGAACCTCTGTTTTTTCTTTCTTTGTGGCCGCGGGGTCGTCTCCTTCCCTGCGGCCTGCCAAGCACCTCGGTACATTCAATTCTCAATTCTCAATTTTCAATTTTCAATTCCCTTTGCAGGCAGCCGCGTCTCGCTCGCGGTGGAGGTCAGTCGAGAGTCCCTCTCTGCCCGTCTTTGGCAGTCTTTCCTGACTGTCATCCGACGGCTTCCCTGTGGAACTTGTTTTGATAATTAAGTTGCGCCATCATAATTTTCAATTCTCAATTTTCAATTCTCAATTTGTGGAGTGGTGGGATTCGATACCCACTCGTAGCACGGGAGCGAATATAGGGCAGCGTTTCCTCGAAAGACGATGAGCATTGATGAGAAAGAAGCAACACTGCCCATCAGCCTGATACCCCCCCCGAGTTTCCCCACTCGGCGGCACTCCAATCCGACTTTTAATTACTATTCATAATCTCGTTATCTTTATATCCAACCAATGCAAAACTCTGCTTCGTGGTCTACTTCTGCCACAGCATCTGAAATCTCATCGCGGCAATCAAAGCTCTCATCATCATATACCTCAAGTATCTCCACATCAATTTCCGTGTTGAACGACACCAAACCTTCCTCCTTGTCTTTCTTGATGTGAAACTTGTAGAATTTGTTCCACAAACCAAGGTTGTCCATATTTGTCGTCACTTCGATTTGAAACGTCTTGACGACAGACTTCGGTTCGTCCCACGTTAAATCATCTGGTGCCATAATGCTACAATGTTTGAATGTTCTCCATTGGAACTGAAATCCAGTTCCTCTTAATGTAATTAATCAACTCGCTTGTGCTTTCAAATGGCACAAATGTACGCCTGTTGCTACTTTCCTCGACAAGTGAGCAAGCCCCATCTTTGTGATAAATCACGCTATAATCCATAGTGTTGTTTGTTTTAATTTATTAATGATTAAAACCGCCAGCGAGCCATAGGCCGTCATTATTGCAATACCTATACTCGTCTTCATCAAGCTTCTTCCATCTGCCTACAAGGTCTTGCAACTCATTGTAGACATCTCCAATCGTTGTGTTGTTTGTTTTTCTCATCGTCTTTGTTTTTTGTTGGTTTTACATATTGAATGATTATTTCAATGTACGGAGCAAAGCGTTTCGGTCGAAGAGCAGTGTCGCCTGCTTGCTGTCGCCTGTCTTGGTGTGTGGATAGAGTTCAGGGTGTTTACGGGCGAGCTGCCGCATCCGAGCTGTCGAAACGCCACGCATAATTGCGGCCTCGGCGGTGGTGATAAAGTCGGGCTGCTGCGTGTCGGCAAGCATCGCTTTTATATCCTTACGGAGAGCAAGTCGTAGTTGCTGCACAATGTAGTCGAGGTTGCGTTGTGAGAGTTCCAGCTCCATATTATTAGAAACTGTTTAAATTTGATTGATGAATTTTATTATGCATAAAAGCGAGCAGATTTTTCTTCTTTTTGATGGCGCAATGGGGTTCCATTGTAACGGAAAAAAGAAAGGAAAGATGCCGTTTTTATGCTTTAAGAAAAACATTGAATTAAATTTAAACAGCTTCTTATTATCTGTCAAACTGTCGAATCCAAGCTTTCTCTCCGCCCAAGTCTTGTGTTAGTCTCATGACTGTCGGGTAGCTCAACCCCATTTTCAGAGCAACGAGGTTCCTCGCTGCTGTTAGTGTTAGGCCTTCATTACTTATAAGATCTTCCACCTTCTTTCGTGCTTTCGCGTACAATTTTTCTTTTTCTGTCACCATTTTTGATTATATTTGCAGTTAATTTCTTTGTCAATCCGAGTGCAAAGATAAGATAAAAAGCAGAACTGGCCAAATATTTTCTGCAAAAAATTTACACAAAATATACAAACAATTGAAAATCATATAATATGGCACGAAAAAAAATTGAAGATGGTAGTAAAGAAGCCGTGCAAAAGCAAGAATTCGGGGGGCGTATTCTGCAAATCCGCAGAACTTTTTTTGATGACAACAACCGAAAATTTGCCGAGCAAATTGGAGAAAACGAGAAGACTTTAAGCCAAATTTGCAGTGGTGATAGGAACGGTGGATGGGCGATTGTCCAAAAAATTTTAGACAGTATGCCCGAGATAAATGCCAACTGGCTTTTGAGGGGTGAGGGTGAAATGACAAAGAGCGAACAGCATATTGGAGACATCAACAATAGTCATGTTGTAGGTGTGAACGTCAGCAATAGTGAAATCAACAACGACCATACGGGTGCTTATGAAACATTGCTGGCTATCGTGGATAAATATCAAGAACAAACAGATAGAATATTAAACATAATGGAACGAATGAGATGAAAAAAGAGTTGTTTCTAACCATCGGCTATATCCCTGCGATTGGTCTACCTTTTTTAATTAACGCCAAGTGTGTACATACAAATTACCCAAATTATGTATGGGCAATCTACCTTGCTGCATTATTTATATATTGGGTTTGTTGGACAGCTTGTTGTTACCTTGAGAAAACACAACCATCAATGTTGAGTATTATTGGGACTAATCTTGGTCTTTACGTACTCATATTTTCGATAGTGGTAGCGTTTATAAATATTCGCTGGTGGTTAGTTATATTATTTCTACCATTTTTATGGGCAATGGGAGGTTGGATTGGTGGGAAGATGGCAAAGCTACTACCGATGACGTGGCTATATCTCCTCATTGGAGTGGGCATGTTTTCCTTTCTTGTTCATGTATACTATACATTTTAAATAAAAACTATAGTATGAGTACTAACCCATTTGTATTAAACGAACTGGCTGAGCGCATAGGAATGTGTTCCGGTATACTCTACAAAATTCTTGAAAATAAATATATGTTCAGCTCTCTGCATAAAGAGGAAGAACGGGAATATGCCTTGCTTGAAAACTGCGGTTTTTTAATTGCACACCTTCATCACGAGAAAGGAATAAGCAATGATGAAACAACTAAACTTGCTGCAATAATTTCTGCAATGGTACACGGGGAAGAATACTTTAAGATATTGTGTAAGGCAATCAGTTTTTATTCAAAACAATTCTTCAGTCCAACTAATGAAATATTTCTGAACAATTCTATATACTGCTACAACCTATCTCACCCTCGAACATGGAATGATTTCAAAAACGGGATACCCATTGAGGCGATGAACGCATTAGAAACCATATCTTTTTCAGTACAAATTATGAGTTTCTTGAAAGAAGAATTTCCAAAACAGGTAAACCCAATATTAGAAAGATTATAGTTAGACATAAACATCTCCACCAAAAGCCACACCATAGTAAGAATATAGCAATCATATTTCTATGAAAAAAGTACTTTACCTAATCCTACCGACCATCTTTCTCGCCTGCCAGTCCGCATTAAAATTAAACGAGGATGTGAGAACAGAACCTTTAGAAGAATCTATAATGCTTAACACTGATGAAGAGCAAGACTCTGTATGGATATGCACTGGATCTGGTGCAGGCGTTACCATTCCTCTCCTTACTGCCACGGTCTCAATAAATGCGAAGCCAATATTATACAAGTGTCCATTTCCTTTGCCGAAAGCAAAAAACGCACCAAATGTAAGATGTGCTACTAATACTTAACGTGTTGAAAATAATGCAATCACCGAAATGAATAAGAATGATATAGCGTTCCGCAAGATGGCGTTGCTTATGGAAGCAATGCAGGAGATAGAGCAGGAAGACAAAGTTTTAGAGAAACTGAAATCGGTAGCGTTTGAGGCCTTATTATTGCATCCTGGGAGTGGTTACAGGGAATGGAGTACAATACTGGTCGAACAGTACACGATGGAGGTGTACGACGTTTTCGGCGAAGACGAGGATGACATACGGCCATCGTTGGCGAAGCTTTGGATGGAGGATTACCAAGACATCGCCAGCGGGCAGACCTACACCTATCGCGATTGGTCAAAGGCATTCGCTACACCAGAAGCCGCACAATTCTACAAAGACATGGTAAGAAAGACCCATAGTAATACCAACGACAGCGAGTAGAGTAAAATGGATATGATTTTCAATGAGATACAGAACACACTTTATCCCTCTCTCTCCGCTGGGAGAAAAGAAGAGCTGTCGGTCTATGACTGACAGCTCTCCTTTGCTTTATTGCGGTCTCACAATCTGCCCGTTGCTGTTAGATACTTCCAGTCCTAAACACGAACAGAAGGGCTATTCTTTGGGGATGCTTTGGGGAATGTTAGTTCGGCCGTGCCGCAATCTTAACAACCAGTTTAGAAGCTTAGGATATCGCTTTCTTAACCTGCGCTTTAGCCTTTGTTTCAATGGCATCCGAGCAGTACTGATGAGCCTGTTCTGCTCAAGGTCGATAACGGGTTTACCTGAAGCTTTTGCAATTTGCTCGGCCTGCCAACTGCTGCTCTCAATGAAAAGTAGGCTATCGCTATTTCTGTAATGCATGCCTTTCCATTCACCATGCTTGCCCCACTGCCTACGAGCATCGCGCGAAGGCATGTTGAGCATAATGAGGTGGCGGTAGCGGACGTTGTGTTCTTTTAGCCACTGCTCGGTGAGTGTACGGTATTTCTCAAGTCGGCAGGTGATGAGGGTGTCAATCTCTATTGTCGGCAGAAATTTAGGCTTTGCAGTCAGAATAAAGTTGCGGTACTTCTCCCCATCATCGTCCTCCAAAGGATCATCACACAATACACCATCTATATCGCAGAACGCTTGCTGAAGTATGCCGTGTTCGAACAAATTCCATTCGAAGACCCGCACATCGTCAATTCGTGTACAGCTGATATCCACCAACTTCTCACCATGCGATGAGGCTATTACGGCCATATACGTCAGGTCATATTTGTCTGCGATGGGTTGCAGGCGTCTGCGGGCATTGTCCATGGCACGCCCACTATTTATGCTGTCGTCCACTACCAGCACGCGATGTATTGGCCTTTGAACCACATCGCTGCTCCGCGTCAGCCCCACTGAATATACCCGCCCTTCGGCGAATGAATCAATGTCCGATAGCTGTATGTTGAGGTATAGTGCAATCATTTCTGCCGCGAGCATTCCGCTGCGGGGGATGCCTACCACGAGGTCGATGTCGCGCGGTATGCTCGACAGGTTGTCGCGAATGATTTGGCTTAACTCATTGATGGTAACGTAGCGCATAAAAGTGGCTATTTGTGGCATACTATCAGGCTCTCCTCTTGCTCCAGCCCATGCTTGAAGCAGTTTACATCGAAGTGCAGTGGTGTAACCATAAAGCCGCCTTGCTCTAATCTGGCGAAGTAGTCTTTCCCGTACAGCCGCTTATGGTCATCGTGGCCAAAGAGATTGAACCGCTCTTCGGCTGTCATATTCGGTTCGGCTTCTATGGTGCGTTCCAGGTCTACTGCGAGCGGCACTTGGCAGATGGCCACACCTCCTGGCCTCAACACCCTGTACATCTCGCTGATGGCCTTGCTGTCATCGTCCACATGTTCAAGCACGTGGCTACAGATAATGATGTCAAAGGACACATCGGGGAAGTCCAGCGCGGTGATGTCTCCGTTTTGCACCCCATCGTCATATCTGTCAATATAGTATCCCGACTTTTTGTCTATTGCTGTATAGCGGCAATTGTGCTCTTGCAACCAAGTGCGCAGGCTCTGCTCGGGTGCTATGTGCAGGATGTCTTTATTTTCAAATCTCTTGCCTTCTTGCAGAAACATTTTAATCATGCGTGTTCGGCCATAGCTGCCACAGTGAGGGCAACGGTCGAAGCGGTAGCTTCCTCCTGTGGTCTGATGCTGCTCCCAGGCCATCGACTGCGTCCCGTTGTCAAGAAAGTGCCTGACATACTTCCCGCAGATTGTGCAATAATGGCGATACCTGCCAATGGTAATGAAGATGTTAAATAAATTGAGTGTCATATTCCTCGTCAGTATATGGTTACCATTTATTCGATCGTAGTGGCCTCAATGCTCTCATCGGCCTGATAGGTTCGACCCCACGAATTGTCCCATACGCCAAATTCATCCTTGAGCGACTGGTGGATGTATTTCACGTGAAATTCCACCGCTCGGTCGATGGCATCGTAGTTATTGCAAAATCCCCCGCGGGAGAAATCGCGCGTCCCTACCTCTATTCGTGCGTGGTATGATCCTGGGGTGAGGTGATGTTTTCTAATGGATAGTCTCACCTTTGTCTCTTCCCGTTCAATCTCTATCTCCCTTGAAATATGGTATGTTACCCGCAAACCCTCATTGTTTTCAAACGACACGCACACCCGTGCATTCCTCACTTTAGGGTTGTTCCTTTTCAGGCACACGGCAAATGAAATAGGCTCATCGTTGGCTATCTCTGCTGGCGATGCATTGAGCAGGTAGGCTGCCGTGATTTCCATGTCCAAGCTGTACCGCCCGCCAGCACCTTTGGTAGCCGCAGGACGGTTCTCCACACTTGTCTTGAGCATCGTTTTGCTATCGTCAAGGTACCTATCAATGGCCGAATCGATATCTCCCGAGTAGTACATCCTGCCGTTTTGCAGAACGATGCCTGTGCGACACAGGTTTTTCACTGCCGCCATATTGTGGCTGACGAAGAGCACCGTCCTGCCTTCGCCACGGCTGACGTCCTGCATCTTGCCGATGGCCTTCTTCTGGAACTCGGCATCGCCCACGGCCAACACCTCGTCCACCACCAGTATCTCGGGGTCAAGGTGTGCCGCTACGGCAAAACCGAGCCGCACCATCATGCCGCTGCTGTAGCGCTTCACCGGCGTGTCAATATACCGCTCGCAGCCGCTGAAATCCACTATCTCGTCCAGCTTGCGACCTATCTCCTGCTTGGTCATGCCGAGGATAGCACCATTCATGTAGATGTTCTCCCGTCCCGTCATCTCGGGATGAAAGCCAGTGCCCACCTCAAGCAGCGACCCAATGCGCCCGCGCGCACGAATGCTGCCCGTGGTGGGTGCCGTCACCTTGGAGAGTATCTTGAGCAACGTACTCTTGCCAGCCCCGTTTTTGCCGATGATACCCACCACGTCGCCCTGCTCCACCTTGAAGTCAATGTCCTTCAGTGCCCACACGTACTCGCTTTCGCCCTTACTGCTGCGGTCGTTGGTCTCGCCAATCTTCAGGTAAGGGTCTTCCTTGTGCTGCACATTGACCGTCCACCAGCGCTTTATGTCGTGCGCCAGCGTCCCCGTCGAGACTGTCCCAAGGCGGTAAATCTTGCTGATATTGTTGAACTCTATTGCCGTTGCCATACAAACCAGTTAATCAATGAATGAAATGCTCAAATCCGTCCACTGCCCAAGCCGACCACCGCAGGCCATGAGGTGGAATAACCGACCCTTTCCCGCCGCTGACGTGGGAAAAAGATGAAAGAAAAATAAGAGGGAGGACAGCGAAGATACCCCAGCTATTAACTTATATAACTCACTAATACAGTGCCTTTTCTGTGGGGGGGGCATGTGTATATGTACTTGGCTGGGCATCTTTTTTGCTGCGAAATACTGGTTGCAAAGTTACGAAATAATTTTGAATACCTGCGTATTTATTTCGCCCCCAGCCATGATTAGTGGCTGAAGGCTTTGAGAGAGCAACGATGGCGAAGTGTCGGCAGCCTGATGAAAGGAAGGTTCTGTTGCTACGAATGTGGGTACTACTGGTGCGAAAGTGGAGAGGATTACTGACAAGAAGAAAGGGATAGTTTGGTGGAGAGAATGTGTTTAGAAGTGGGTAGCCACCCGAGCCATTTCAGCTTCGTTTTCGAGCCGTAAGTTCACCGCTCGGATACGGACTTGATACGGAGCGGATACGGAGTGGATACGGAGCGGATACGGAGCGGGTGGCTATCGGGAGAGAGGTGTAATGGGCGAGGGGGAAGTGCGATTGAAAATGATAGCTTAAGGCTCGGGGTGAAGGCGATGGCGTAGGTAGCGCACGGCATCAATGTTGCGTGGCACTTGGAGGTCCATCGTGCCGCTGACCATACCTACGACGTGGCCACTGCGTACAGCACGAAGGTTGCGGTAGGGCGAGGCTTGGCAGAAGGCGGCACTATCCTCGCGGCGCACAATGATGTAGTCGGGGTCTTCGTGCATGAGGGCTTCGAGGCTGTAGCTCCAACCGTCGACTTCGGCGGCTATGTTGCGTCCACCAGCGAGGCGGATGATGTCGTTGATGAAGGTGTTGCCGCCAGCAGTGAAGTTGCCCGCTGGGCCGAAACCGACCACGTAGTAGACCGAGGGTCGGGGGGAGAGACTGTCGGCAGCGGTATCGGCGAGGGTGCGTAGGCGTGCGTCAACGGTGGCTATCAGGCTGTCGGCCTGTGCCTGACATCCCACAAGGCATCCGATGGCGGCGATGTTGGAAAAGAGGGCATCGAACCGAGGCTTTTCGATGACGCAGACCATAGGGACACCCATCTGCTCCATCTGGTCGGTGGCTTTGCGCGAGACCATAGAGCCGCTGATGACCAAGTCGGGTCTTTGGACGAGGATGCTTTCAATGTTGAGGTTGCTGATACCCCCGATGGAAGGTATGGCGGAAGCCTCGGGGGGGTAGGTGCAGAAGTCGGTGCGCCCCACAAGAATCTCTTCCGCACCGAGGGCAAAGATGATTTCGGTAACGGCAGGGGAGAGGCTGACCACGCGTTGCGGGTGGGAGGGGACGACTACGGTGCGGTGGTAGTCGTCGGTGAAAGTGTCAACCCTGGCAGTTGTGTCGGTCGGTTGTGGTGCGTGGCTGCAAGCCGCAAAGGCGATGGCGACCACCATGAGCAGCCAATGCAGCACCACGGGTCGGTGCAGGTGCATAGTGTGGATATTAATTCTCAATTCTCAATTCTCAATTCTCACTTTCTTAAGCGTCCTCCATGCCACCGCAGACGGGCAGCACTACGCTGGTAAGGTAGCTCGACATATCGCTGGCGAAAAAGAGGCAGACCTGCGCCACCTCGTCGGTGGTGCCAGGACGCTTCATCGGGATGCGACTGCACCAAGTGTCCAGCAGCTCCTTAGGCACTTGGTCGGTCATTTCAGTCGCGATAAAGCCAGGGCAGACCACATTGACGCGGATGTTGCGGGCAGCAAACTCCTTGGCGCAGCTTTTGCTGAAGCCGATGATGCCTGCCTTCGAGGCTGCGTAGTTGGCTTGATTGTAGTTGCCAGCGATGCCCACCACCGAGCCGATATTGATGATGGAGCCTTTGCCCTGCTTCCACAGGAGCGGCTGTACGGCTTTGGTCATGCAGAAGACCGACTTGAGATTAGTGCCTACCACTTGGTCGAATTGTGTTTCGGTCATGCGTTTGACGGCGGCATCGGCGGTGATGCCAGCATTGTTGACGAGGATATCAATGCGTCCGAAGTCGGCGGCGACGGCTTGGACGAAGGCCTGTGCCGAGGCATAGTCGGCAACATCGGCGGCGTAGCCTCGTGCTTGGATGCCGAGTGCCTGCAATTCGGCTTCGACGGCGAGCATAGCTTCGCTCCGTGTGCGTCCGCAGAAGGCGATGTTGCATCCCTCGTGGGCAAAGCGGAGGGCGATGGAGCGACCGATGCCCCGAGTGGCACCGGTGATAATGGCGGTCTGTCCTTGGAGTAGCATAATGGTGCGGTGTAAGAGAAAAGCGGCTGTTGCAGCACGCGGGGGGCAACAGCCGCTTTCTGGTGTCTATGGATGGATTAGAGCAGTGTGGCCATACGGGCAGCGAGGTCGCCTACGCGTGTGCTGTAGCCTTTCTCGTTGTCGTACCACGAGACTATCTTGACGAAGTTGCCGTCCATCACCTGCGTGAGCTGGCTGTCGAATATCGAGGAGTGGGTGTTGTCCACAATGTCGATGCTCACCAGCGGGTCTTCGCTGTACTGGAGGATGCCTTTCATCGGACCTTCGGCGGCCTCTTTGATAGCGGCGTTGATTTCCTCTTTCGTTACGTTGCGCTCGAGCTCGGCGGTGAGGTCTACCACGCTTCCATCGGGCGTAGGCACGCGCATGGCGAAGCCGTCAAGCTTGCCTTTGAGTTCTGGGATAACCAATCCCACTGCCTTGGCAGCACCGCTCGAGGTGGGGATGATGCTCACGGCAGCAGCGCGGGCACGGCGCAGGTCGCTGTGTGGCTGGTCGAGGATTTTCTGGTCGTTGGTGTAGCTGTGGATGGTGTTCATCAAGCCATGGCGGATGCCGAACTTGTCGTTGAGCACTTTGGCCACCGGGGCGAGGCAGTTGGTGGTGCAACTGGCGTTGCTGACGAGCTGCATCTCGCGGGTGAGTATCTGGTCATTGACGCCCATCACTACCGTGGCATCGGCGTCCTCGGCCTTGGCGGCAGGCACTGTGAGTATCACCTTCTTGGCACCAGCATTGATGTGCTTCATCATCTGCTCGCGTTTTTTGAACAATCCAGTGGACTCCACCACGATGTCCACCCCCAGTTCTTTCCACGGCAGGTTCTGCGGGTCGCGCTCGGCGTAGATCTTCACACTGCGTCCGTTCACCACAATGCAGTCGCCCTCGGCCTTCACCTCGCCCGCAAAGTTCTCGTGGACGGAATCGTACTTCAGCAGGTAGGCCAGCGTCTTGGCATCAGTCAGGTCGTTGATGGCCACCACCTCCAATTCGGGGTGATCCAGCAGTGCACGGAACGATAATCTCCCGATACGGCCAAAGCCATTGATTGCTATCTTTGCCATAATGTTTTGTGTTTGATTGATTTATGTTGAATTACCTTATGTTCGTATCAACCACAAAGGTAAACAATAATTTGCGACCTACCAAATATTTTTTCTCTACCCCCTCTCGCAAGGTATCGTTAGGTCTTTGCACCTGCTATCTCTTTTTTATCGAAAGCGATGCAATATTCGAACCCAGTCGCCGTTATCGGGGCAATGATGAATACACAGCAAATGTATGCCCTCTTTGAGAGGCAAATTATTGATTACCACATCGCCGACTCGGTGGATGCCCCCCTGCAAAACCCCTTTGCCGAAGGCACCGAGGAGGTTCTCTTGTGGGAGAAGTCTTGGGTGGACACTGTGCAGTGGCACCTCGAAGACCTCATCCGCCCAGCGGACGTAGACCCAGTGGAAGCCCTTCGGCTCAAGCGCCGAATCGATGCCAGCAACCAGCGGAGAACCGACTTGGTGGAGCAAATCGACGACCGCTTCATGGCTCGCTTCCGCCAGGTGAAGCCACTCCCAGAGGCTCGTATCAACACCGAGACCCCCGCCTGGGCCATCGACCGACTCTCCATCCTGGCCCTCAAAATCTATCACTTCGGCATCGAAGCCCAGCGGGGCGATGAGCAGCACCGCCAGCGTTGCCAGGCGAAGCTCGACACGCTCCTGGTGCAACGCACCGACCTCGTCCACGCCATCGACTGGCTGCTCGACGACCTCGCTGCAGGCCGCCGCGTAATGCGCCTCTACAGGCAGATGAAGATGTACAACGACCCGTCGCTCAACCCGATGCTCTACGGGGCGGCACCAGCTTCGGCTTCAACCCCCCAGTAGTGGCAAAGGTAAAGCATATCCTGGTGGTGAGGCTCTCGGCCCTGGGCGACGTGGCTCTGCTGGCGCCAGTGGTGCTGGCCTTCGCCGAAGCCAATCCCGAAGTGCACTTCACCGTGGCCGCCCCGCCAATGCTCGCGCCACTCTTCGGTGGGAAAGGGAACCTGGACTTCATCGGGGTCAGCAAGAAGCAGCCTGCCCGTGCCATCTACCGCCAGCTGCGTGCCGTAGGGGCTGACGCCGTGGCCGATATGCACGTGGTAAATCGTGTCGGGCGGGCACTACGCCTGCTGGCCCTGGACGAGCTGCTGAAGTGCCACCTGCATTTTCGCATCATCCGCCTCCGCAAAGGCCGTTGGAGCCGATGGCTGATGACGCACGGCTACAGTCGCAGCCCACGCCGTCCGCAATGCGAACGCTATGCCGATGTCTTTCGCCGCCTACGGCTCGCCGAAGGCCACTTCCTGCCCGAAGGCGAATACCATGGCGAGCAGGGAGGTGCCATCGGCATCGCACCCTTCGCGCAGCACCAAGGCAAGATATGGCCGCTCGACCGCACTGAACGGCTGGTAGCCATGCTCGCAGGTCGTGGACATCGGGTGGTGCTCTTCGGAAGCAAAGATGAGGCTCACAAGCTCGACCACTGGGCGCAGCTCTACCCGCGTGTGGTCTCGGTGGCCGGTAAACTGAAATTCGACGAGGAGCTGGACGTGATGCGGCATCTCTCGCTCATGGTCAGCATGGACTCGGCCAACATGCACTTCGCCTCGGCCATCGGTCTGCCAGTGGTCAGCATCTGGGGTGCTACCCATCCCGATTTCGGCTTCTACGGATTGGGGCAGGCTCGGGGTAATGCTCTCTGTGCCGACCTCCCCTGCCAGCCCTGCTCGGCCTACGGCAACCGAAAATGCCGCTACGGCGACCACCATTGTCTGCAGGCCATCACCCCCGAGGCCGTCCTCGCACGCATAGAGGAAACCCTTGCCCAAGGGTGAGGAAAACACCCCGCAAAAAAAGCACATCGGGTAGGGACTTGGTCCGTGTCATCTCCGTGTCAACTCCGTGTCAGGTCCGTGTCACCTCCGACTCGGGTCGGACATCACACGGCGGAACCACGGAGGAAAGTCGACCTTGACGCGGCGATAGTTGCTGGCAGGTTGCACTGGGTGCATAATAGGGTACACTATGGGCGGTGCGAAAACGGCCGCAGGAAGCCGTGGCATGGAGGCCGAGTGGGCATTCGATGCCATGCAGAAAGGGTAGGAGAGGGCTGTGGAGGGCCGTCCGTGGGCGTCGGAAGAAAATAGGCTATCTATCATTCAACTTTTGAGTTGCGGATGCTTCAGATGAGTGTGGGCGACAAAAAAATAAAGTTTTTTGTTGCCATATTCGGAAAAAATGGGTAACTTTGCAGCCGAAATCGGGAAGCCGAAACGTCAAACAAAACAATAAAACATTATGACAACACTATTGATTGCATTGCAAGCGGTGGCCAACATAGCATGGGGCTACTTGGGAGCAGCAGTGGGAGCCGGCCTGGCCACCGTGGGTGCAGGTATCGGCATCGGAAAGATTGGCCAGGGGGCTATGGAAGGCATGGCTCGCCAGCCCGAAGCCGGTGGCGACATCCGCTCGACGATGATCATCGCAGCGGCTCTGGTGGAAGGTGTGGCCTTCTTCGCCGTGGTGCTCTGCCTGCTGGTGGTGCTGAAATAAAGCATCGCACGAACCTCATGGGCCAGCGATTGGCTGGCCCTTTCCACAAAAGCACGACAAGAGATGAACAATCCGCTGATAAATCCCGGCATAGGCACGTTTGTGTGGATGCTTGTGTCGTTTGGCATACTGGCCTTTATCCTGATTAAGTTCGGGTGGCCGATGCTGCTCAAGTCGCTGCGCTCGCGCGAGGAGGCCATAGCCAATTCGCTGGGCGAGGCGGCCAAAGCGCGTGAGGAAATGAAGCACTTGGTAGCGCACAACGAGGAGCTGATGCGCCAAGCCAAGATAGAACGCGACGAAATGCTGCGCACGGCGCGAGTGGCTGGCGAGGACATCGTGGCCAAGGCACGTGCCGAGGCCACCAAAGAGGCCGACCGCATCGTGGAGACAGCCCGCGAGAACATCAACTACGAGAAGCTCAAGGCAATGACCGAGCTCAAAAACCAGATAGCCACCCTCAGCATCGAGATAGCCGAAAAGCTGCTGCGGGCCGAATTGAGCAACAAGCCACAGGCCGACGAACTCATTCGGAAAGAGCTTGACTTGATGGAACTGAATTAACATGAACAGCTATCGCATCAATCTCAACTACGCCAAAGCATTGTTTATGCTGGCAGAAGAGCGCGGACAAGGCGACCGCGTGGCCGAGGACATGCGCTTGGTGGGGAGTGTCTGTGCGGAGAACCACGAGCTTGGGGTGATTTTTGCCAATCCTACCATTCCTGCAGCAAGGAAAGTGGGCATAGTCCAGAGCCTGTTCGAAAACAAGGTGAGCGAGGAGACGATGGCCTTTCTGCACTTTGTGGTGCGGAAAAGCAGGTCGGTCCACATGAGGGGCATCAGCGAAGCCTACCTCACGCTGTGGCGCGAGGCACGGGGCATAGTGCTCAGCGAACTGGTAACCCACCAGCCAGTGGACGAAGAGGCTCGGCGTGGCGTGATGGCCGCAGTGGAAGCCTACACTGGCAAGAAAGTGGAACTCAACGACCAGACCGATAGCCACATGGTGGGCGGTTTCAAGCTTGAGTTCGACCACAACATGTACGACGCTCGCCTGCGCACCAAGCTCCGCAAGCTTCGCATGGAGTTTGCTAAAAACGAATACGAAAGTAAATTATAAAGATATGTCAGATATAAAGCCAGCCGAGGTATCGGCAATACTGAAAAAGCAACTGGCCGAGGTGGACTTGGAGGTGGAGCTTGAGGAAGTCGGCACCGTGCTGACCGTGGGCGATGGCATTGCTCGCGTCTATGGCCTCAACAACGCGCAGAGCGGCGAGCTCGTGGAGTTCGACACTGGCGACCAAGGCATCGTGCAGAACCTTGAAGAGGACAATGTGGGCGTGGTGATGCTGGGCGAGGTGAGCACCGTCAACGAGGGCGACACCGTCAAGCGTACGCGTCGCATCGCCTCGTTGCCCGTGGGCGAAGGTCTGCTGGGGCGCGTCATCAACACCATTGGTCAACCGATTGACGGTAAAGGTCCGATTGAGGGTAAGCTCTACGATATGCCCATTGAGCGCAAGGCTCCTGGTGTCATCTACCGTCAGCCAGTGGAGCAGCCGCTGCAGACAGGTATCAAGGCCATCGACTCGATGATACCCATCGGTCGCGGGCAGCGCGAGCTTATCATCGGCGACCGCCAGACGGGTAAGACAGCCATTGCTATTGACACCATCATCAACCAGCGCAGCTTCTATGAGGCAGGCGACCCAGTGTATTGCATCTATGTGGCCTGCGGACAGAAAGGCTCCACAGTGGCCAACATGGTGAAAAACTTGGAGGAAAAGGGTGCAATGGACTACACCATCGTAGTGGCTGCAACGGCATCCGACCCAGCAGCCATGCAGTTCTACGCCCCATTTGCAGGAGCAGCCATCGGCGAGTATTTCCGCGACACGGGTCGCAACGCATTGGTGATCTATGACGACCTGTCCAAGCAAGCAGTGGCCTACCGCGAGGTCTCGTTGCTGCTGCGCCGCCCGCCGGGACGCGAAGCCTACCCTGGCGATGTGTTCTATCTGCACAGCCGCCTCCTTGAGCGTGCCGCCCGCATCATCCAGAACGACCAGATAGCAGCGCAGATGAACGACCTGCCAGAGTCGCTCAAAGGCATGGTGAAAGGTGGCGGCTCGCTGACCGCTTTGCCCATCATCGAAACGCAGGCAGGCGACGTCTCGGCCTATATCCCCACCAACGTGATTTCCATCACCGATGGGCAGATATTCCTCGAGACTAACTTGTTCAACAGCGGTGTGCGCCCGGCCATCAACGTAGGTATCTCGGTGTCGCGCGTGGGCGGTAAGGCGCAGATAAAGTCGATGAAGAAAATCGCTGGTACACTGAAAATGGATCAGGCGCAGTACCGAGAGTTGGAGGCATTCTCCAAGTTCGGTAGCGACCTTGATGCCGCCACAAAGGCAGTGCTCGACAAAGGTGCGCGCAACGTGGAAGTGCTCAAGCAGCCGCAATATACCCCCATGCCAGTGGAAGAGCAGGTGGCCATCATCTTCTGCGGTACCAACGGATTGCTTCAGAAAGTGGCCGTCGATAAGGTGCGCGACTTCGAGAAAGAGTTTCTCTTCCTCATGAGGCAGCAACATGCCGAGATACTGGCCAACCTCAAGGCTGGTAAGCTGAACGATGACGATTTAGCCACCATGAAGACTCTCGCACTCGACACTGCAGAACGCTACAAATAACCAGTCATGGCCAATCTGAAAGAAGTACGCACGCGCATAGCCTCGGTTAGCTCGACGCAGCAGATTACCTCTGCCATGAAGATGGTCTCGGCTGCTAAGTTCCGCCGTGCGCAGAATGCCATCGTGGGAATGCGCCCCTATGCCGAACAACTTGGGGAGATTGTGGCCGACATTGATACAGGCGATGGTATCGGCACGCCATACCATGCAAAGCGGGTCGTCCAGGCTGTAACGCTGGTGGTGATTACCAGCAACAAAGGACTCTGTGGTGCCTTCAACAGCAACGTGCTTAAACTCGCACAGCAGCGCATTGAGCATTGGAGGGGCGAGCACACGACCATCAAACTGATAACCATCGGCAAGAAGGCATCGGAGATGCTGGCAAGGCAGAAAGACCTTACGCTTGAGGCACACGACGAGTTGCTTGACGCACCGACTTTCGACGCAGTGGCAACACTGGCCGATAGCCTGTTGGAAGACTTTGTCGGCAAGAAGACTGACCATGTGGAGATAATCTACAACCAGTTCAAAAACTCGCTGTCGCAAATCCTCACCTGCGAGCAGTTTCTGCCAGTAGAGGAAAAGAAAACCGAGGGTAAGGGGGCGAAAGCAATGGCCAACGACTACATATATGAGCCGTCCAAGGTGGCAATAATGCAGGAGTTGGTGCCGCTGACTTTGCGGAGCACATTCTTCCGCATGGTGCTTGACTCGCTTGCAGCCGAACATGGGGCACGGATGACCTCGATGCAGAAAGCCACCGACAATGCTACAGAGCTGCTGAAGGACTTGAAGTTGAGCTACAACAAGGCTCGTCAAGCATCCATCACCAACGAGATTATCGAGATAGTCAGCGGTTCAGAAGCACTGAAAGGGTGAGTCTGACAGGTGAGTCTGCATGGGGTAGTAGGTTAGGGATGCTCTTGGAGGCACAGCAAAGTGAAGTAAAACAGGTGTTATACCAAATGCTTGTGAACGAGAATATTCATATTCATATTCAAAAATATGAGAAAGACATTCCTCCTATTGCTGTCGGCGTGGCTTCTTCTCCTTTCAGCTTGCCAGAAGGAAACCTCCTACACCATCGTTGTCCGTTCAGCCAACGAACAACGTGGCATTGTATCGGGTAGTGGCACCTATCAGAAAGGCGACCGCATTACCATATCGGCTACTGCCAGAAGTGGCTACCATTTTGTCCAGTGGGATGACCAAAATACCGACAATCCACGTTACATAGTGGTCAGCCACGATGCAACCTACACTGCCCTATTTGCAGAGGACAGTAATGATGCAGGCGACACCTTGGCGGGATTTATACACCTGCAAACCAACGGACGCTATACTTTCATGGCCACCTCCACCAACGCTGCTGGCGGTGAAGAAGTGGCTATCAGCACCGACTATTGGATAGGGAAATATGCCGTCACCAACGCCCAGTGGAAAGAGTACATCGATGCCACTGGCGTCGATGCTCCCCGCTATTGGGATGGCGGCAACATACCCGCTGGGCGCGAAAATCATCCCGTATTGTGGGTTTCATGCAATCAAGCTGAAGCCTATTGTGCATGGCGCAGCCAGCACACAGAAGGGTGGACATTCCGTCTGCCTACAAGTGCAGAGTGGGAGTACGCTGCGGCAGGCGACGGACGTACCGACTACGCTTGGGGCAGCAGTGCCGATAATTCCTACCAGAACGGCACACTGACCTCCAAGTTCAACTACAATGGTGTGGTAGCAGCCGAGGTGCTCCGCACTCCCGACCGCATGGCCACATACAACAATCCAAACTCTACCCGCTACAATGAAAGCGACCGCATCGGCGACATACTATCCATCAGCCCCACTGGTGGTGTCTCTGGATGGGTAGACCACACCAACTACCTTGGATTTATCTACACCGACATTTTCACCCAAATAAACGAGGCAGGAGGTAATACCTGTGCCGTTGATGCCTACCCCGAAGGCGTGTCGTGGTGCGGCTGCTACAATATGAGCGGCAATTGCTGGGAATGGACCGCAACCGTAGAGGTGGCTCAAAATGGCGCCGAACAAGGGCAAAACGTAAATGCCATACGGGGTGGCTCGTGGTATGCCAATGCTACCAGTTGCAAAACCTCCTTCCGCGGAGAAGGTCGTCGCCCCACATCGGCCTACAACACCGTGGGTTTCCGTCTGGTCGCTGAAAAGGTGGAGTGATTCCAAATCCCCTCCATAATACCGCTTTCATACCAAGGTTGGCAATACTCCTAATGGCACAGCAAAAAACAGAATCAAGTATGAAAAGAACAATCGTCCTGTGGGTGCTGATGGCGACGCTGGGCGTATGTGCCAAGCCTGTGCCTCCCGAGATGGCAGCTTCCATTGCGCAGCGGTATTTCAGTGAGGTGGAGAACATCACGCCAGCGGCATGGAGCGAGGTCTACGTCTTCTCGCCGGCAGAGGGGAATGGGTTTGTGATAGTATCAGCCGACGATTGCACGATGCCCGTACTGGCTTATTCGCTGACGCAATCGTTCGACACATTGGCCATGCCCGCACACGTGAGCACGTGGCTTGGAGGCTACCGCTCGGAGGTGGCCTCGTTGCGCGAGGCGGAGGCTGTGGCATCGAAAGATGTGGCAGCACTTTGGATGCCCGTCAAAGGAGCTGCCAAGGGGACTACCGTTGGCCCACTGCTGACCACGCAATGGAGCCAAGGTGGGCACTACAACTCGCGCTGTCCCGTCTGGCCAGGCACGAGCAGCAGGGTGGTAACCGGATGTGTGGCCACAGCGATGGCACAGGTGATGAAGTATTGGAATCATCCCATCATAGGCCACGGCAACCACACCTATACGGCCAGCGGGATAGGCACGCTTTCGGTTGATTTCGACACAGCCTACTGGTGGGAGCAGATGCCCGACAAACTCAACGGCAGCACCTCGGCCACACAGAACGCATCTGTGGCGCAGTTGATGTATCATGTGGGTGTCTCGGTGTCAATGAACTATGGGGTTCGCAGCAGTGGGGCGCAGGTAGCGATGTCGGGGCCTTCGGCAGCCACCGCCCTTAAGGCTTACTTCCGCTACAGCCCAGCGTTGCGAGGCGTTTACCGCACAGACTATACCAAAGAGAGCTGGCAGGCACTGATGAAAAGCGAGATTGACCACCGCCGCCCAGTGCTCTACGCTGGCTACGACAATAGCGGTGGACATGCTTTTGTCCTCGACGGCTACAACCAAGTGGGCGACCTCTGCTACTTCCACATCAACTGGGGCTGGGCTGGAGCCTACGATGGCTACTTTGCACTGGATGCCCTTGCCCCGGGGGGAGGAGGGACGGGGGGCAATGCAACCTACACCTTCAACCTCAGCAACGAGGCTGTGGTAGGCATAGAACCCTCGGGCGAGTCGCGCGGGCTGGATGTGTCGGTAGTGGATGTGCAGGTGGCAGACAGCAGGCAGGGGAGCGTGTCGGGAAGCGGACGCTACGCTACTTATAAAGACCAAGTTACCCTCCAGGCCGAGGCCGCTACGGGCTACCGTTTCGACCATTGGCGCAGCGGAGTGAACAGCAATCCGCACATTTTCACCGTCAATGGCGACTATGCCGACACCGCATTCTTCCTCCCCACGGGGATGGATACCATCGGCTATAGCTGCGATATACGCCACTCGGCGGTAGGCAACATCGCCGAATGGGGCATCCGCATCCCCGCCCACCTGCGGCAGCAGCAGCGAAGCCTGCGGGCAATAAGGCTCTACCTCTATGCTGGGGGCGACTACACGCTGCGGGTCTATCGTGGCGACACGGCCAATGCCAGCACGCTGGTCTACAGCCAAGCCTTCTTCGAGCCCTCGCGGATGGACTGGGTAACCGTTGAGCTCGACTCGGCAGTCTATGTAGACAACTACCAGCCTCTGTGGCTCACCCTCTCCTATCGCGGCGGCGGCACACCCGCAGTGCGGACAGCCTACGGCGGCAACGCCGATGGCTCGTGGTGTCGTTCGGGGCAAAAGTGGAAGCAATACACCAGCGGCAAATACCGCTACACGTGGATGCTGCGTGGCATATTCGCCGAGCGCGAGCCTCAAAGCTTCTCCGTCGCCACAGCCACTGCTATGGCCGACAGCAGTGCTGTCCCCGTAGGCTGCATAGCCTCGGGCGATGGCCTCTATGCCGAGGACTCGGTGGCCGTCCTGCAGGCCAGTGCCGATTCCGACCACGTCTTCCTCTACTGGTTAAGTTCGCAGGGCGACACCATCCGCAGCAATCCCTACCGCTACCATCCCACGGCCAATGTCCGCTACACAGCAGTCTTCCAGCAGCAGCAATTGGGCATACGCACCCTTGAGGCTGCCAAGCCGACCATCGAAGTGCGGGGACACACCCTTCGGGTCAAGGCCAATCGGCAGGTCCCCATCGCCGTTGTGGACTGCATAGGCAGAACCGTGGCGGCAACGCCGAAAGCCGATGCCCTGACGGCCGAAACCGCAGCCGCAGGCATCTATATCGTGGTAGTAGACGGACATCCATACAAAGTGATAGTGCATTGAAGCACCAATATCCCAACCTAAAAACAACAGCAACTTATGAGTCAGAAAAGCACCCACACCATCGCCGTGGTAGCCATGTTCTTCATGTTCGCCATGATATCCTTTGTAACCAACATGGCAGCCCCCTTCGGCAACATTTGGAAAACCGACTACCCTTGGGCCGGCATGCTGGGCAATGCGATGAACTTCCTGGCCTACCTCTTCATGGGTATCCCTGCGGGCAAACTGCTGGCACGCATAGGCTATAAGCGCACCGCCTTGGTAGCCCTGGCGGTAGGCTTTTGCGGTGTGGGGGTGCAATGGCTGTCGAGCGTGGTGGGTGCCGAGGTGAACGTGGCCAACGTCGGCGGACAACCAGTGATGCTCAACTACTTGGTCTACCTGCTGGGAGCATTTGTCTGCGGCTTCTCGGTCTGCATGCTCAACACGGTGGTCAACCCCATGCTCAACCTCCTGGGTGGCGGCGGCAACCGCGGCAACCAGCTCATCCAGACGGGCGGCACCTTCAACTCCCTGACTGGCACCCTCACCCCCCTGCTGGTGGGTGCCTTGATAGGGCAGGTAACCGAGCGCACAGCCATGGCCGACGTAGTGCCGCTGCTCGTGGTGGCCATGTGCGTCTTCGCCCTCTCCTTTGTGGCACTACTCTTTGTCAGCATACCCGAACCCAACCAACGTCGCGAGACTCCCGCTGGCAAAGACCGTCATAGCGCCTGGAGCTTCCGCCACACGCGCCTGGGCATCATAGCCATCTTCTTCTACGTCGGCTTGGAAGTAGGCATACCAGCCGAACTCAACTTCTACCTGACCGACGACCCGCTGGCTGGGGCTGCGGTAGGTGGAGCAGTGGCCGCCGTCTACTGGCTGCTGATGATGGTAGGCCGGGCGGTGAGCACAGCCATCAGCAAGCGGGTAGCCACCCGAGTGCAGCTGGCCGCCGTGGCCTCGCTGGCCGCCCTCCTCATCGTGGTGGCCATCCTGATGCCCGAAAGCCTACGCATCAGCATGCCTGGCTACAGCGTGGCCGAAGGCTTTGCCATGTTCAGCGTGCCGATAAGCGCCCTGTTTCTGGTGCTCTGCGGCCTCTGCACATCGCTCATGTGGGGTGCAATATTCAACCTCTCGGTCGAGGGGCTTGGCCGCTACACCGAGCAAGCCTCGGGGCTTTTCATGACCATGGTGGTCGGCGGTGGCATCATGCCGCTGCTGCAAAACGCCCTCGCCGGCTCGGTGGGCTACATGGGCAGCTACTGGCTCGTCGTGGCCATGCTGCTCTACATCCTCTACTACGCCTTGGCAGGCTCACGCAACGTCAATCGCGACATAGCGGTGGATTGAGGCTCCTTCTTTGATTTCTCACCTTTTGAACGAGGGTGCGAGGTAGTCCGACGGGATTGGTCGCATCTGTTGCCCCCGACAGGTGGATATTATCTGCCTCCTAGCGGGTAGCAACCCGAACTGCATCCACCCCGTTTTCGACCCGTATGCTCACCGCCCGGATACGGACTTGATACGGAGCGGATACGGAGTGGATACGGAGCGGATACGGAGCGGGTGGGAAGTGAGAATTGGGAAGTGAGAGTTGAAAATTGAGAATTGGGAATGGAAAGGCGGGACGGGTTAGGTGTTAAGAAAGCAAGGGTGGGGGAGGGGGAAAAAAATGTGGAAAATGTTGTGGTTTTCGCAGAAAGTTGGTATATTTGTAGTGTGCAACAAGAGTGGATTGTTGCGTTAATAGTTGATAATCAATGAACCGAAAATAAGGAGGCAGTATGAAAAAGGTGTATATTGGGGCGTTGTGGGCGTTGGTGCTAACCGTTTGTTTGTGTGGAAAAGCATCGGCGCAAGATTATAGTCTGGGGATTTATACTTATTCCACGGGGGTAGATGCTTCGCTCTGGCGGACGCTGACGGCGACGAGCAGCATCTGCAACAGCGGCGACGACCAAGCTTCGGGGACCTACAACATAGGCTTCAACTTCCCATTTGCCAACGAGACCTTTACGCGCTTTTCGGTCAATAGCAACGGGACGCTGAAACTCGGCAACGATGCCACGGGGACGGGTTCGTATGACGGGCTGACTTGGAGCGATGCCAGTTCGAACAACCCGAAGGTGGTGGGCATGGGGTGCGACGGCTACCTCGAGCCCGACACGCACCACATATACAAGCAGACCTTTGGCGACACGCTCCTAGTGGTGGAATTCTGCATCGGAACCTACAGCTATGGCACTCGCATGCAACGCTACGCTTGGCAGGTGCAGCTCTACAAGAGCGGCAAGGTGATGATAGTCTACTCGCCCGATGCACCAAGCCAGAAGCCCGATGCCTCTTTCTTTGTGGGGATGTGTGTGGATAGGGAAGATGGCTGGATAGTGGATTCGCTCCACGTCGGGCGGCACTTCACATCGGGGAGCGACACCTACTGGGACTACGAGCAGTGGCCTGGTGCGGGGCGCTACTATTGTTTTGCACCGCCAGTGATAAGCTGTGCAAGACCCTACGGGCTGACGGCATCGAATGTCTCCGCCTCGGGCTTCACCTTCGCTTGGGCCGACACCTCGGGTGCCAGTCGCTACAAGGTGAGCCTACTGCGGGGAAGCACTGTGTTGGCGGAGCGCGAGGTAAGTGGGCTTTCCTCCACGTTTTCGGGGCTTGATGCCAGCACTGACTACACGCTGCACGTGTCGGCCATCTGTGGTGCAGGCGACACGAGCTTCTGGAACTGGGCAGAGCTGGAGACCCCTTGTGCGACGGTGGCCTCGTTGCCCTATCGCTATGGCTTCGAGGATGCCACGGCCAGCGGAGTGAACGGCGAGATAGATGCCTGCTGGCAGCGGCATGCCGAGGCGACAACGCAGCGCTACCCTTATCCTGACAGAACATACAGTCAGGAGGGCAACTATAGTCTGCACCTGGTGAGCAGCACGACGGGGGTGAAATCGTGGGTGTCGCTGCCCGAGATGCCAGCGGCGCTCAACACGCTGGTGGTAGGCTTTTGGGCATTGCGCACCACCAACTCGGGCGGTCGCATCAGTATCGGAGCGATAGACTATGCGAGCGACCTTTCGACGTTCGACCGCATCAGCACGGTGCAGGTGAGCACCAACTACGTGTGGGAATACTTCGAGGTACCGCTGACGAGCTACAGCGGGAGCAAACGCTACCTGACGCTGCTGGCCGAGGCTAACGACGGCAACGAGGTGTATATCGACGAGGTGTTTGTGGGTTATCCCTCGGTCTGCACGCGGCCTACGTCATACAGCGTCTCGGGCGTTGGTACCACGATGGCCACGCTCAACATAGTGCACCCCACCGAGCCGCGATTCACGGTGGTGATGAACGAAGTAGGCATCGCACACTACGACACCCTCGACGGTCCAGCCTCGATGGTGATAACGGGGCTGTTGCCAGGTCGCAACTACGAGGGTCGGATCTACACCAACTGCGGGTCGGACACCAGCTATGCCTACCTGCCGTTCTCGTTTGCCACGGCCTGTGCCTCGGCGGTGAGCTTGCCTGCGAGCTTCGGCGCCGAGGGATTGTGGGGTGGCACGAGCTCGGCACCCACCTACCTCTGCTGGAATGTGCTCAACACCAGTTCCTCCTACTGCTGGCGGCCAGCGGCCACGGGTGCCAACGTCCATAGCGGCGAGAAAGCATTCTACTTCTATGGCACTACGAGCAGCTACACCTACTTCTCCATGCTGATGACTCCGCCTATCAACTTCACAGGGCATGAGGAGATGACCTTCTGGATGAAGGCTAACAGCTCGAACACAACCATCAACTACCTGGGCAACATGGCCATATATGCCACGCGCAGCAGTGCACCGCAGTCGTCGGATCGAGCCGACTACTACAAGTTGGCCATCCGTGGTGAGCAGGTGGATACTACCACGCGGACGGTAACAGCCTCTGGCACTACGTGGAAGCAGTACAAAGTCGTCCTGCCCGACACGCTCATAGGGCTGCACCGCTTGGCCTTCACGGTGGATATGAGGTCGAACACATTCTTCCTCGACGATATCTACCTCTACACGCCCACCACCTGCCCAGGGGTGAGCGGGGTCAGCGTGCCAGAGATGTACCTGCTGGGCGACAGCGCACTGGTCCAGTGGACAGACACGAGCAACACGGGCAGCTACGTGGTTACCTATTGGCCCGAGACGGCCACTTCGGCTCGCGATTCGCTCTATGCCTACCCCACCACCACGCAGGTGAGGCTTCGCGGCCTGCAGCGGGGGATGCGCTACTACGTATCGGTGACGGCACAATGCGGAGGCACTGGCTCGGCTCCCTCCAGCCCAGTCAGTTTCCAAACGGAATGTGCCCCCATCCCGATAGCCGATATGCCCTATCGGGAGACGTTTGAGACCTATACCAGCGGCGCGGCCAGCGACATCAGCAGCTGCTGGTACAAGATGTACGTTGAGGGAGCGAACACCAATATGCACAGCTACCCTTACCCCTACAGCGGTGCAGCCACGCAAAGCAGCGGTATGGGGCTCTACTTCCACGCCAACTATAGTGGATCGGCCAGCAGCTATGCAGTGTTGCCCGAATTCGAACTGCCATACTCGGACATGATGATAGAGTTCGACCTCAAACGTAGCGAGCGGTCGAGCTACAAGAGCTTGATATATTTGGGCACGATGGTCGACCCGTCGGATGCCTCCTCGTTTAGGCTGCTAAAAGCCTACGACCTCTCGTCGAACGCCACCTCGTCGGTGGAGCATTACACGCTCTCGCTTGAAGGCTTTAGCATCACGGGGCGGTTGGCCTTCTTCGCTCCCATCCCCTCGGGATCTGGGCAGCAAAACCACATCTACCTCGACAACTTGGTGGTGAGCCAGCTGCCAGCGTGCAGGTGGCCAGTGGATGTGGCAGTGGACAGCGTGGCAGGAAGTATGGCACGCCTGACGTGGACGGGTAGCAGCACGGCGAGCTACGAGATGCAGTCGGCCATGGACGTGGAGTTCACCACCAGTGTGGCCTCGCAAGTGGTAACGGGGACGACGGGGGTGCTGTCGGGATTGCTCTCGCGGACGGCCTACTACGTGCGGGTGCGCAAAATCTGCACCGACGGCAGTAGCAGCTGGGGCGATGTGGTCTCGTTCCGAACACGCTACGAATGCGGCAGCACGATGACCAATGTGGTGGATACCATCGGTCGTGCCACAAACGCCGACTCCAAGTTTGCCTTCTATGCCCAGTCGAGCAACAACCTGCAAGGCTACAGCAGTTCGATATTCTCCTCGCAGGAACTCATCGGTATGGGTCTCGAGGAGGGGAATCTAATCAATGGTATCTCGCTCTATGTGGGCAGCCAAGGGGGGACTATCTACAAGGCACGCATCTACATGAAGGAGGACGTGCAGGAGATATTCCACGGGGCTGACACTATCAACCGGGGCGGTATGACCCTCGTCTATAGCGGCGACCTGGAGGTGGCAGCCAACGGTTGGGTGGAAATACCTTTCCGCCGTCAGTTTGCCTATACAGGCAACAGCAACCTGGTCATCACCTTTGCTCGCGACACCTTCTGCTCGGCCAACATCAACTTCCGCTACAGCTCGGCTTCGGGTGCACGTACCATCTACGGCTGGCGTGCAGACGAGAGCAGCAACTTCACAGCCACAAGCAGCTCGTGCACCTCCAATCGCCCTAACGTAGTGTTTGATGTCTGCACCAGTATCCCCACCTGCAGCCGTCCGACGGGAGTGAAAGTGGCCAGCATGTCCAATTCCTCCATAGGACTCACGTGGCAGGGAAGTGCATCCTCCTACCAAGTGCTGCTCTCCACCGTGCCAGTCAATCCAGCCACTGCTACCTCCGCTATCACACAGACGACGACCACCAACAGTGCCACCGTAGGCGGGCTTACGGCAAATACGACCTACTACTACTATGTGAAGGGCATCTGCGGCAGCGAGTCGTCGCAGTGGTCGGTGCAAGGGTCGGTGCGTACCTCGTGCAATCCGCAGTCGGTACCTTATGTGGAGACCTTTGAGCGCTACGAAGGATCACCGACGGCCTCCATCAGCTCCTGCTGGGTGAAGCATACCAACAATCTTTCGACGCAATATCCATACCCCTACTACACGCCTACTATCACAGGCAGCCGTCTGCTCATCTTCCATTCCTACCACGACCTCACCTCTTCGACCTATAGCTATGCGGCACTGCCTATGTTCGACGAGCCTATCAGCACCCTTACCCTCTCGTTTGCGGTGCGTTGTGGCACAATCAACCCCACCAGCACCACCCGCCTCGTCATCGGAGTGATGAGCAACCCAGAGGATATTTCCACCTTTGAGCCTTACGATACGCTCGACCTCCACAACCAAGCTTCCAACACGCTGCACGGCACCGACATCTACTTCGACCGCTACACAGGCTCTGGCCTCTTCATCGCCCTCTACTGCGAGGCACCGCCCTTCTACGGTGCCAACACCAGTTGCACCAGCATGGCTTACGTGGACGATGTAACTGTCAGCCGCATCCCCACGTGCGACCGACCGACCGACATCACCTTCAGTGCTATCACCCACAACTCCGCCGTCGTCGGCTGGCAGGGCAATGCCTCGCGCTACGAGGTGGAATACGGTCCAGCGGGATTCACCCAGGGTCAGGGCACCACGGTGGTGGTCAGCACCAATAGCCTGCGGCTTACCCAGCTTGATGGCACCACTACCTACGACGTCTACGTCCGTGCACGCTGCTCCAATACCGACGTCAGCAACTGGTCGTACGTCAAGTCCTTCACCACCACCTGTGCCATCAACTCGCTGCCTATGTTCATCGACCCAGCTGACTACACGGCATCCGTCCCCACCTGCTGGAATCGCTTGCGCAACAACTCCGCTGACTACCCCAAGATATACTCCAGCAGCAGCTACGCCTACACTGGAACCCGCTCCATCTATTACTATGTCTACAGCTCCAACTCCTGGCAGACCATGATACTGCCCGAAATCGATGCCAGTGCCTACCCCATACGCGACTGCCGCATTAGCTTCTGGGCCAGGGCAAGCCGCCAGGGAACCACCTCGCTCATCGTGGGTGCTATGACCGACCCCACCGACGATGCCACCTTTGTCCCCATCGCCACCCACTCGCTGACCACCACCGTCAGTGAATACACCGACACCCTCAGTGCCTACACTGGCAGCGGTAGCTTCATCGCCTTCAAGGTGCAGTTCCTCTCAGGGTCGTCCACCTATTGCGGCATCGACGACATCCTGATTGAATACGTAGCCCCCTGTGCCACAGTCTACGACCTCCACTCGGTGGGAGCCAGTGCCACCACTGCCGACCTGGCTTGGACCGACACCGTCAGCTCCACCTCGTGGTGGGTGCGCTATGCCCCCGAGGGAAGCGACACTTGGACCGAAGTGCCCGCAGGTGTAGTTCCCTTCACCCTGGCAGGCTTGCAACCAGGCACCACCTACCGCTTCCGTGCCGCCTCGGTCTGTGCCAACGGTAGCCGCGCATCGTGGAGCACCGAGGTGTGCTACTTCACCACCGCGCAGGCTGTCCCAGCCACTATGCCCTACACCTTCGACTTCGAGGATGCCACCGAGTGGCAACGTTGGCAGACCACCACCAACAGCAGCGTCGACTGGGCACGCGGTACCGCCGCCACAGGCAACGCCACCACCTCGGCCTATGTCAGCCTCGACGGCGGCTACACCCACTCCTGGGACATGGCTACCCGCACCACAGCCATCGCCTACCGCGACATCAACTTTGGTGCCAATACCGGCAGCTATCAAGTGGAGTTTGATGCAGCCATGGGAGGCACCATCGGCAACGACAACGATGGCTTGGCCGTCATGCTGGTAGACCCTTCCATCCCCATCCAGACCTCCACCGACCCGCAGCTGACGCCTTGGGGAAGAATAGACACACTCGACGCCATCATCGTCCGCCGCGACACCTCGTGGGCACACTACTACTTCCCAGTAGACAACACCTCGGGCGTACGCCGACTGGTACTCTACCACTTCAACCAGGCCAACAGCGATGCCAGTACCTATATCGACTACCCCTCGGCTGTGGACAACCTCTCGGTCGCGCCGCAGGCCTGTCCGCGCCCGCGCAACCTTGCCCTCGGCACCTTGACCGACCGCTCCGCCCAAATCACTTGGCAGGGCGAATCCTCGGCTCGCTACATCGTGGCTCACCGCGTCAAAGACTCCGCCGCCTACACCTACGACACCCTGACTGGCACCTCCTTCACCCTGACTGGACTCACCGCCTCCACGGAATATGAATACCAGGTTGTCCGCCTCTGCACCCTCACCGCCACCGACACCCTGCTCAGCGACTGGTCGCGCATCGGCGAATTCACCACCCCCTGCTACACCCCCTCGGCTCGCGACACCATCCACGAAGGCTTCGAGGACGTGCCCGCCTCCAACGTAACCTACGCCATGGCAGGCGAACTGCCCGACTGCTGGCTCTCCTACTCCACTGGTCGCTCGCCCGGCCCCCACGTAACCGACGTCGGAAGCTACGCCTACTGGAAGGACGGTCGCAAAACCCTCACCCTTATGGCCTCGTTGAGCAACCAGAACTTTGGCCCCAACACCTACGTCGCTATGCCCTACACCCTCGAGCAGCTCAACAAGCTCACCCTCTCCTTCTGGTACTGCTTCGATGCCTCCAGCTCGGGAACACTCACCGTGGGCTACCTCGCTGGCGACAACCTCCCCTCCGGCTTCGTCCCCATCAAGGAAATCCGACCCACCACCAACTCCATCCACATTGGCAACGGCTGGCAGTCAAGCCGAGGCGTGCGCGACTCCATCAGCTTCAACAACGTCCCCGACGGCAACTTCCGCATCGCCTTCCGCTTCACCAACAACGCCTCAACGGCCCACTGCGTCTGCCTCGACGACCTCTACCTGTGGTACGGCACCATCTGCCCAGGCGTAACCTCCATCTCCCAAGAAAACATCAGCTACCACACCGCCACCCTCAAGATGGAAGGCTCAACCACCAACTTCACCCTCGTCATGGGTACGCACTACGGCTACTACACCGACACCCTCCGCACCACCAACAGCACTTTCAACCTCACTGGCCTGCGCGACAACACAAAGTACTACTGCATCGTACGGGCCGACTGCGACAGCGTCTCGCACAGCGCCTGGCGTGAATTCTCACTGACCACCGTCGAACTCCCCTGCGGCGGCCCCACCATGTTCCGCCCGTCAAGCGTTACCTACAGCTCCGCCCTCCTCCGTTGGAAAGCCCACAAAAGCCAGATGAGCTGGCGAGTCCATATCTTCGCACCCGGATTTGAACGCTGGGACACCGTCTACCGCGACACCACCTCCACCGACTACCCCTCTGCCACCGTCACTGGCCTCTACTCCGGCACGCGCTACAACGTGGCCGTCTTCCCCCTCTGCGCCGTAGGCGAGGAAACCTATTGGAGCGACACCACCTACTTCACCACCCTCAGTTGCAGCCAAGTAGGTTCAGTCGAAGCTGCCTTTGTGGGCACCAACGAAGCCGTCCTCACTTGGACGGGTACCACCGACGTCTACTCCTACGCCATCGAATACGGCTACGAGGGGCTCTACCAAGGCGGAGGCAGCTCGCTGATAACCCTCGGCAGTGCTGCCGTGCTGACCGGCCTCGACCCCGCCACCACCTACGACGTCTACATCCGCTCGCGCTGCGCCCTGGGGCTCCATAGCCTCTGGAGCAACCGCTTCCAATTCACCACCGCCACCGAAGCCGACACCCCATCCTTCCACACCGTCAGCCTCTTCGCCAGCAACAGAAACTTCGGGCGGGTAACTGGTGGCGGCTACGCCCAGCACGACAGCGAGCTGACCATCTCCGCCACAGCCATCGGCAGTGCCTACCGCTTCGTCGGCTGGAGCGATGGGGTCTCCCAAGCCAGCCGCACCCTCACCGTCACCTCCGACACCGTCCTCGTGGCCAACTTCCGCCTCGCCTCCGCCCAAACCCTTCTGCGTACCGTCAGCGTCGTCCCCAACAACTCCGCTTGGGGGCATTGCATCGGCGGCGGACAAATCCTGGATAGTGCCACATGCCACGTCCTCGCCCTGCCCGCCGAAGGCTGCACCTTCATCGGCTGGAGCAACGGAGGCACCTCGGCGGTGGCCGACATCGAAGTAACCTCCGACACCACCCTCGTCGCCCTCTTCACGCCGCCAGTAGGCATCACCGCACCCGACGACGGCTCGCTCCCCCTCACGCTCTACCCCAACCCCGCCTCGCAGCAGCTCTTCGTGGCCACCGCCGGCATCGTCGACCTCGAAATCGTTGACCTCAACGGGCGCATCGTCCTTCGGCAGACCGTCGATAGCGAAGCCTGCCTCGATGTCAGTCGGCTCGCAGCTGGAGCCTACTTCGTCCGTGCCACCAGCGCGCAAGGCTTCTCCCTCCGCAAACTCATCATAAGATAGCCCCTCCCTCCGCAGGGAAACCGCGAGGAGGCTGCCAAGGGGTAGCCTCCTCGCGGTTTATTATCACCCAGCTGGCGCATAAAAGTCCCCCTGCTACCACCAGCGTGGCAACAGCGGGGGATGGCCGTGGTAGGAGCGTGTGAAGTCCGACTCGAGTCGGAGGTGACACGGACCTAACACGGAGTTGACACGGAGATGACACGGACCAAGTCCTAATTGAGAATTGAAAATTGAGAGTTGAAAATTTAGGAAATTGAGAATTGAAAATTGTTTGATGCGATAAGGGGCGGGGAGCACGGGCGGCTCGCCCGTGAGTAGAGACGCAGCGTGCCGCGTCTCTGTGGACACGTTAAGTCTCAACGGTCTCCGAGAAGCGGCAAGCCACGTATCTACGTTTTTTTTGTTGAATAAATTTTGTAGTTATAAATAAATTATTTATATTTGCACTGGTTATACCTTGTGACTATTCTTGCAGTGTGCTGTAAGATAGGTGGTTGTAGGTATAGCACGGTTGAATATTGAAATATGACGGCTATGGGAAATCAGGGAAGTAAAAGGCTGCGAGTGGGCGGAAAGATGGGGGTATGGGTTCTGATGTGTGGTGTGATGCTGTTGTGGATAGCAATGCCGCTGCGGGCACAGGTGTCGCTGCCCTATATGGAAGCGTTTGATACCTACACTGGTGCGGGTGTTGGCACCACCTCGAGAGCCGAGGATATGGCCTCGTTCTCCACGCGTACCAAGCCCACGGGGTGGCTCTTCCCATTCAGCTATGAGGGCAACTCGCCGAGCGATGCTAACTGCCCCTACATTTGGCTTGACCAAGCGACGGATGGTTCGTGGGCGGGCAGCTCGTCCAACGTCTGTGCGGGCAGCGTAACGCACCTCGAGTGCCGCACGATGGGCAGCAAGGGCTCGGGATATGCCTGCCTGCCGCTGGTCTCGACATCGGTGAATAGCCTGACGGTGAGTCTGTATTACCTCACCGAAAGTGCTGCGGATTATACGCTCTATCTCGGCATCGTCTCGCAGGCTACGATTGATGCAGGCACTTATGCCGACTACACGAGGCTCAAATCGTTCACTGGCACCAGCCTGTCGTGGGTGAAGATAGAGGAGAGCATGGGGTCGCTGGTGGCAGCCTCAAGCTACTCTGGGTCGATGAATGCTGGGGGCTATCGCATCGTGCTGGAGTTTGCCAACAGCAACACGGTGCTGGGCTATCGGGTGTATGTGGACAGTGTGGGGATGAGTACGCCGTGTGGCACTGCGCCCTACAGCGAGAATTTCGATAGCTACACCTACGACGACAACAAGATTTCCAACGACGACACCTTCGATGGCTGCATGGAAAACCCCGTGGACTATCCTAACCACACGCTGCCCGACTGCTGGGTGTTTCCACAGATGACGACGGTGAAGAACCCCGATATGGATGTGGATGAAATCTACCATCCTCAATGCTGGCTTCAGAATTGCTACAAACACAGTGCCCCCTATGCCTTGGTGATGAAAGCCATCAGCAGTGTTCCCAACTGCATAGCGGCACTGCCCGCCACCACGGTGCCAGCCTCGGCGGTTACAATATCCTTTTGGTACAGGTTTGAAAGCAGTTGGAGTTTGTCTAACTTCCACATGCAGGTGGGGGTTATCACCGATGTCAGCGACACCTCCTCTTTTGTGCTTCTCTACGAAGCCTCGCAGAGCAATTCGTGGACGCAGGTGACGGTAAACTTGGCGGACTACTTGGCTGGCGACTATGCTGCTGGGGCTTATCGTGTGGCCTTGCGCTATGTGAACAACTACGGGCTTGGTTACCGTGCCATAGTTGACGATGTGTCGCTGAATGTGCCAACCTGCTGCGTTACCACATGTGTCGCTACCACAGGTACAGACACCAAGGAAGCCTGCGGCAGCTACACCTGGATTGACGGCAACACCTACACCTCGTCTACCACCACGCCGACCCATACGCTCACCAACAGCTGCGGAGCCGACAGTACCGTTACGCTCAACCTCACTATCCACACGCCAGCTCATGCAGCTACTTCCACCTCGGCTTGCGAGACCTACACTTGGTCTTCGGGCGATGGGCAGACCTACACCACCTCGGGCGACTACCGCTACAGCCACACCGATGCCAATGGTTGCACCCAAGTGGACACCTTGCACCTGACGATTAACACCCCGACTCATACCCCCACCACCATAGCCGCCTGCGAGAGCTACACTTGGACAGCGGGCAACGGCAGCACCTATACCACCTCGGGCGACTACCGTTACAGCCACACCGATGCCAATGGTTGCACGCGGGTGGATACCCTGCACCTGACGATTAACACCCCCGTGCATGACCACCTGACAGTGAGTACCTGCACCAACTACATCTGGGCAACTGGCGATGGGCAGACCTACACCGCATCGGGCGACTATCGCTACAACCACACCGATGCCAATGGCTGCACGCAGGTGGACACCCTGCATTTGACCATCAGCACCGTGGCGCATACCGCAATGACCGCGCAGGGATGTGGCTCCTACGTCTGGACTTCGGGCAATGGCAGCACCTATACCGCCAGTGGCACCTACACCCATACCCACACCGATGCAGGCGGTTGCACGCAGGTGGATACCCTGCACTTGACCATCGGTAGCAGTACTACTGGCGACACCAATGCCTTCTCCACCACCAACTTCACTTGGTATGGCACCACCTACTCCGCCAGTGGCGACTACACGCACACCTTCACCGCTGGCAACGCCGCTGGGTGCGACAGTGTGGTGACCCTCCACTACCTGCGCATCTGCACTGGCACGCTGCCCTACGTGGAAGCCTTCGACCAGTACACCACGGGTACTGGTACATCATGGACACCTCCCTCGGGTTACCCCAACACTGCCATGCCCGACTGCTGGAGGGTGCCCTACAAGAGTACCTCTACGGGCACCTACCCGCAAGCGTTCATCACCTCGTTTGGTGCACTGGCTTATGTAGGGAAAGGTTTCGCTACCAAGACGCTCCCCAGTGCCCGCGAGGGATACGTGGTGCTGGATATTGACTTCGGAGTTGATCCTAACAGCCTTTGCATGTCGTTCCGCCCCTACCTGGCCTATTGCGAGGTGCGCGTGGGGTATATGACTGACCCGTTCGATACCTCCACATTCGTCTGCTTTGACACCATAAAAACGGGTCATGCCATGGAAAAGGTGAAGTATATCCACCTGGGCGAAAAGGCAAACATCCCCCATTCAGGGCCGTTCTTCTTCGCTTTCCACAACCACTCCACTGGTTCGGGTGGCTACTGGGGCTATTTTGCACTCGACAGCGTGCAGATATATCCCTGCAGCTGTCCTAACTCTGCCACTTCTGCCACTGCATGCGAGAGCTATACTTGGACAGCTGGCAACGGGCAGACCTACACGTCCAGCGGCACCTATTTATACAGCCATATCGACGCTGGAGGCTGTTCTCTTGTTGATACCCTATACCTGACCATCCACACGCCGGCTCATACGCCTACCACCATAGCTGCCTGCGAGAGCTACACTTGGACGGCAGGCGACGGGCAGACCTACACCGCCTCGGGCGACTATCGCTACAGCCACACCGATGCCAATGGTTGCACCCAGGTGGACACTCTGCACCTGACCATTCTTACCCCATCCCACACCGCATTGACCACATCCGCCTGCGAGACCTACACTTGGGATATAGGCGACAACCAGGTCTATACTGCCAGTGGCGACTACCGCTACAGCCATCCCGACATCAACGGTTGCACCCAGGTGGACACTCTGCACCTGACCATCAACAATCCTATCCATGACGCACTGGCTGCGACTGCCTGCGAGACCTACACCTGGACGGCAGGCGATGGCAATGCCTATAACGCGTCGGGCAACTATACCTATTCCCACGCTGATGCCAATGGTTGCACCCAAGTGGATACCCTGCACCTGACTATCAATAACGCAGTGCCTGTCGGCCTTACAGTGGTGGAATGTGAACGCTACACCTGGACGGCTGGCGATGGGCAGACCTATACCGCCAGCGGCGACTACCTCTACACTCATGCCGATGGCGTGGGCTGCAACCAGGTGGACACCCTGCACTTGACCATCAACAATCCCGTGTATGTGCAGCTGACCGAAGCGGCATGCGAGACCTACACCTGGGCAGCAGGCGATGGCCAAACCTATACCACATCGGGCGACTATCTGTATAGCCACCTCGATGCCAACGGCTGCACGCAGGTGGATACCCTGCACCTGACTGTCAACTTCCCCTCCCACGAGGCCATCACCGAAACGGTATGCAACAGCTACACTTGGGCATCGGGCGATGGCAACGCCTACACCACATCGGGCGACTATCGCTACTCCCACGCTGATGCCAACAACTGCACCCAGGTGGATACCCTGCACCTGACCGTTCACTACGATGGCCGCAGCAGCGTGGTGCAGACCGCGTGCGATAGCCTCTCGCTCTACGGTGGCTCCTACAACGCCACTGGCATCTATGAAGTCCATGCCCTCACATCCGAGGGGTGCGACAGCATCATCACCCTCGACCTGACAATCAATTACAGCGACCGGGGCGACACCATCGCCGAGGTGTGCGACCGCATAGAATGGTACGGGCTGGCCCTCTACGAATCGGGCGACTACGACTCCCATCACTACACTACCACAAAGGGCTGCGACAGCACCCTCACCCTCCACCTAACCATCAAGCACAGCTCCTCGAGCACCGAGAGGCGCGTGGTCTGCGATACCCTCACCTGGCACGGCTCCCTCTACGAAGAAACGGGCACTGTGGTCTATATCGCGTCCAACGCCAATGCCGAAGGCTGCGACAGCATCATCACGCTTGAACTGACCGTCAACTACCACCAGTCGGTTGATACCTTCGCCAACGTCTGCGACAGCATCGTATGGTACGGCGACACCTACGAGAGCGACAATGTAATTCGTAAGGTGTGGCCTGATGCCAACGGCTGCGATAGTATGGTCTTCCTTATCTTGACCGTGCGCAATTCCACCCAAAGCCTGCAAATCGACACTGTGGTGGAAAACGCCATGCCCCAAACATTCCTCGGGCGCAAGTTCTACTCCCCCACCACAGGTCAGCGCCTCATTACCATCAACGACGTAGGTTGTGACAGCGTGATAGAATACACCCTCGTGGTGATGAACAACGTGCAGTATGAATACACCAGTTCGGTCTGCAAAAATCACCTCCCCGTTAGTTGGAACGACCAGATGCTTAACGGCCCAGGCGATTATGTGGCCTACCTCCATACTGTACATGGAGCTGACAGCACCGTCCGCCTCCACCTGCTCATCGACCCCACCTATCGCGACACTGTGGAAGAACACCTCTGCAACGGAGCCAGCGTAACCTACCAGAATCAGACTTACGATGTGGAGGGATACTACGACATTATGTACCGTTCGCAGAAAGGCTGTGATAGTCTCGTGGTGCTCGACCTGCGGACGCACACATTCCAGGCCGTTCTCAATCCTGTGCCGCCCATTCTGCGCTCTGACAAACTCGACTATCGCGTCTACGACCTCTCTACAGGCAGCGATGTGGTCAGCCGCCGCTGGTATATTGACTGGAAAGAACAGCGCGACCAGACAGCTTCCCCCTATTCGGGTACAGCCTCGCCGCTGGCCGATAGCGTAGTGGTAACCTTGGCCGTCAATAGCGACTTCTGCTACGACTCCTCCTCCGTTGTCCTCCCCATCTACCACACCAATATCTATGTCCCCAACGTCTTCACCCCACTTGAGGAGACCAACAACCTCTTCCAAATCTACCTTGAGGATATTGTAGAGTGCGAACTCAACATCTACGACCGTGCAGGGCGACTTATGTTCCATGCCGACGACCTTTCGCAGGCCTGGGACGGACGCAACAGCGAAGGCAACTTCTGCCCACAAGGCAGCTACGTCTGGCGGTTGGACTACACCACCGCCGACCAGCCTCTGCGCCGACAGATGCAAGTAGGCCAAGTGCTGCTATTGAGGTAATAAGTTAAGAAGTTCTGGCGACACAGCAGTTTATCGCAATGAAAAGGTGTATGTGTTGCTTCCCTCTTTTACGTGTGGCACAGATGGCTATGGCTCAAGTGTCAGAGAGGGTTGTCTATGGTGCAACGATTGACTGCCGTTTTTCTGTTCTGGCAAGGGTGTCAGTGCTGCTTCCTGTGCCGCAGAGCAACCATTACCAAACTGTGCAGGAGGTGAATTACATAGATGGTGTTAAGCACAATGTCCCAAATTCAGATGACAAATACGTAAGGTTTCAATACAATAGTCCCATACTCGATTCCCTATGTCCAACCATTACTGGCAGTATTACCTACCACACCATATACACCGATTTCTCTCGTGTCAATGATTCTGCTCCTTACGACACCACTTCCGAGGATTATATTCGCCATATTGGTAAGTCTGGCGGGGACTATGTTGACCCTGATAATGAAGTTATATGTGATGTAGCTGATAGCCTTTGGCTCTTAAGTGGCGGAGTGGTAAATTATGCCCGAGACTGCTATGAGTATGTGGCTCGTCATTTTTCTTATCTTAATCCGAATACTGGCCTTCACCCGCTAACGAGTATATTGCGAGATGGCGGAGGCGATTGTGGCAATCTCTCCTCTGTTTTTGTCTCGCTTTTGAGGAATAAACGCATTCCTGCCAGACACGTGGTCTCCTTTTCCCCGTCTGGCGGGCATCACGTGTGGGCAGAGTTCCTTGTGCAGGGCTACGGTTGGATACCAGTGGATGTAACCTATCACAAATCCGACCTTGCTACCGACTATTTCGGCCGCTATGACTACAACGCTGTGGTAGTTGGTTTCGATGTTGGCCATGAATATAGCCGTTGGGACGACAGCGATACCTATACTTACGACATTCTTCAAACCTTTCATTGGTGGTATTGGGGTGATTTGTTTTCGGGAACCGCCAACTGGAGAATAAGCCGTGAGACACTGCCACCAGAGGGAATCGTCATTGCTGACAGGTCTCCAGTAAACGCCTATTCCGTCAGCGGCGTCATTATGATTGAGGGTGGAGATGGAGAGCCTGTCGGTATCTATAATGCGCAAGGTCAGCTGGTATATGTTCCTCGAGTGGTAAAGAAACGTATGGCATTCCAGGTTAGGCATACTGGCTTTTATATAGTCAGGATGGCAAATGGTTTTGCTCAAAGACTTTTTGTGGTAAGTGCGGGAAGGTAACTTCATAGCCTTCCGCTTTGCTGGATTGTCTTTTTTTGCGTAACTTTGCATCCATCAATCAATGGATTAGAAACAGCATAATAGTAGCATAACTATGTATAGGACCAACACTTGCGGCGAGCTACGCCTCGCCAACCTGGGACAGACCGTCACCCTCTGCGGATGGCTGCAGCGCAGCCGCGACCTGGGTGGCATGACTTTCATCGACCTGCGCGACCGCTACGGCATCACGCAGCTCGCTTTCAACATGGAGACCAACGCCGACCTCTGCGAGCGCGCCCGCCGCCTGGGCCGCGAGTACGTGCTCCAAGTCACCGGCCGCGTCATCGAGCGCAGCTCCAAGAACACCAAGATACCCACCGGCGAAATCGAAATCGAGGTC
>JAFTBM010000059.1 GCA_017455205.1 Bacteroidales bacterium | reverse complement strand
TCGAACCTACTGCGGAACATCTCGAAGTCTATCACACTCTCCAGTTTCTCCAGCGGATTGCCTATCTCGGAGAGTTTCTGTGCCGCATTCTCGGCATCGAAGAGGGTCTGTTTGCCTGTGGTCTTGTACTTGCTCATCAGTAATGTTGTTTTTATAACATATATAACGTAGATTTATGAATTTATATTGTTGAATATTTGATATTTAATTTTTAGAGGTTACCATAAAAAAGAGGATACCCCAAAACCTTGGAGGCACCCTCTCGTACTTCCCTTTTTCGCTTCCTGTCAGAACTTATAGTTGAACCCCAACCGCAGCATCGGGCTCTCCCAGCGTAGCGTCTCCATCAGCGAATTGAGTCCAGCGTAAAACGTGCTGGTGTTAAGCTCCGCCGACTGGCGTTCTCCATCCACCATGTGATATTCCGCATCCCGCTTCTCCACGCTCTGGGCATACCCAATACTCAAGAAATCAAGCGAAAGCTCTGCACTCAAGTGAGTGGAAAACTCATAAGTCAGCGTAGGCCGCAGACTGACGCTCCAGGAAAAGCGACTTATGCTATCTTCCACGGGGTCTTGTTCTATATACTCTCCGTTGTTGATTCCTGGCGTGTTAAATTCCTCTTTCACCGTAGCATACCCGCTTGAGGTTATCGACCCCTGAAGCATCAAGTGGAAATGCATATTGCCGTAGCCGAACACCTCGTAGCGAACCACTGGACGCACCGTCCAACCCTTTCGGTCGGTAACAATGCGATGATTATCCACCTTGACGTTGTACACCCCGTGGTACATCGTCAGCGAATCATGCTCCCACAAGCGGTCTTCTGTATGGCTCAAAAAACCACCCATCACCCCCACATACAGCTTGGGCGAGACTTGATAGCCCAATTGCACACCGCCCAAATAACTCGTCTGCACCTGCTCATCGGTCGTCCACGAATAGGACTGCTTCTCGTAGTGATAGCCACCTTGTATGCCTGTAACAAACTGCGCATTGGCTGCTACCGCCATTGCTACTGCCACTGCCAAAAGCACCGCTCTTTTCATTGTCTTCATCATCAACGCTGCGTTAGTTTCAGTTTGCAAAGTTACACAATTTTCTTGAATTGCAGCCGCAACCTCAAAAATATTTTCACCTCGGAACCTATTCCTACCCCTTTCTCAACCCCACCTTTTACCAATAGCCTCCTGAAGCAATCAGTTCCAAGAGCCATAAATGCAAGGCTTTTGAATAAACCATATAAGTTTGAGAACGCATGAGACTGGAAAGCGGAGGGGCAGGCGGTAGGGAGATGGAGCGTATTTAGGCCGTACATGGCCCGTGTATGGTCCGTGTATGGTCCGTATGGAGTCGGAGGTGACACGGAGATGACACGGAGATGACACGGAGATGACACGGAGATGACACGGACCAAGTCCTAATTGAAAATTGAAAATTGAGAATTGAAAATTCACCCTCCACAAGGAAAAAATCTTTTCCTTTACGAAGTTTCTGATAAAACGGTTAGGGCACTTTTGCTTTCCCAAACCTTTTTTCTTCGTCGCTATGGGTTTGCAAAATAAAAAAGAGGTGTAGCCGTTAGTTATGGCGAGGGAGCAATGCATCCCAAAAGAAAGCCTTTTGAAAACAAACATAAAGCGATATGAAACTACAATTTATGGGTGCCACACGCGAGGTTACTGGTAGCAAACACCTGCTCACCACTCGGAGCGGCTTGAAGATACTGCTCGACTGCGGTATGTATCAAGGCAAAGGACTTGAAACCGATGCTATGAACCGCGACCTCGGGTTCGACCCCTCGGAAGTGGACTACCTTATCCTGAGCCATGCACATATCGACCATAGCGGCTTGATACCCTACATCTACAAAAATGGGTTTCGCGGTACGGTGCTTTGCACACCTGCCACGCGCGACCTCTGCGCCATCATGCTGGCCGATGCCGGACGTATCCAGATGCAGGATACCTACACCTTCAACAAGAAACGCAAAGCACAGGGACTGGAGCCTGTGGAGCCTATTTATGATGAGCAGGATGCGCAGCAGTGCATGAGCTGCTTTATCAGTGTACCCTACCACAAAAAGTTCAACATCGAAGGTGAGGTGACGGTGGAGTTCTTTGATGCTGGCCATATACTCGGGTCGGCACTGGTCTACCTCGAAATCAAAGAAGGGCGACGCACAGTGAGGTTAGGCTTTACGGGCGATATCGGACGCTACGACAAGCAAATTTTGAAGGATCCCGAACCATTTCCACAGGTAGACTACCTGATTATGGAAAGCACCTACGGCGACCGCCTGCACGAGACGCTGCAAAATGCCGAGCAAGAACTGCTGATGGCAGTACTCGACACTTGCACCAAAAAGAAAGGCAAGCTTATCATCCCCAGTTTTGCCATTGGCCGAGCACAGGAGATTATCTATGCACTCGACCGGCTGGAACATGCCAAGTTGCTACCCGATATCGACGTGTTTGTGGATAGTCCACTCTCGGTCAGTGCCACCAACATTATGCGGCTCCACACCGAGTGTTTCAACGAAGCCATCGGCGAGTACTGCAAGACCGACCCCGACCCCTTCGGGTTCGACCGCCTGCACTATATCCAAAGTGTGATGGAAAGCAAGCAGCTCAACATTCGGCATAAGCCCTGCGTCATCATCGCAGCCAGCGGCATGATGGAGGCTGGGCGCGTGAAGCACCACCTGGCCAATCATATCGAAAATCCATCCACCACGGTGCTATGCGTGGGCTATTGTGAACCCTCCACGCTTGGTGCCAAAATCATGCGTGGCGACAAGACGGTCTCTATTTTCGGCCAGACGCACTCTGTGCGAGCCGAGCTGCGCCGGATTGAAGGTCTCTCGGGACATGGCGACTACGGCGAGATGATTCGCTACATCTCGTGTCAAGACCCGAAACGCATGAAGCAGATATTCCTTGTCCACGGCGAAGCCGAAACGCAGCAGCACTTTGCCGTCACGCTGGGCGAGGCTGGCTGGAAAGCGGTGAGTATCCCTGAATTCCGCGAGGAAGTAACATTATAACTATTGGGAGAATGGACAACACGAAGAAGTACGCAGAACTGGTGTTTGCGACCAACAACAAACACAAGTTGCAGGAGGTAAGGGCAGCACTCGACGGGCAGCTGCGAGTTGTCGGCTTGGAGGAAGTGGGCTTGCAAGGCGAGATACCCGAGACTGCGGACACGCTCGAGGGCAACGCCCTGCAGAAAGCGATGTGGGTGTGGCAACGGATGCACGCCACCTGCTTCGCCGACGATACGGGTCTCGAAGTGGATGCTTTGGGCGGTGCGCCTGGCGTCTACTCGGCTCGCTATGCAGGCGAGCATTGCTCATTCGACGACAATATTGACAAGCTGCTATCCGCCCTCGCAGGCAAGGACAACCGCAAAGCACGCTTCCGCACGGTGATATGCCTGATTGAGCCTACGGGCGACGATGCACACCCGATGATAAGCTACCATACGGGGCAGGTAGAGGGCCTCATACTGACCGAGCGGCACACCGCTGGCGAGGGATTTGGCTACGACCCAGTGTTTATGCCCGACCGCTTCGCCGTGAGCTTCGCCGAAATGCCCCTCGAGGTGAAAAACCGCATCAGCCACCGCGCCTGTGCAGTCAGGGAACTGACAGATTACCTCACCCACAGCAAACGTTAGTCTTATGATCGAAATAGTGCTTCACAGCATCGAGGGGGGATTTTCGCAGACGGGAAGCTGCGTGTTGCAATTGGCCACAGCCGATGGGCAGTCGTGCATTCCCGTTGTGATTGGTCCACATGAAGCCAACAGCCTGCTGGTGGCCAAAAACGGAGTGGCCTCGCAGCGTCCGAAGACGCACCAGCTGCTCAAGGCGGTGATGGACACTTTCGGCCTCGCGGTGGAAAGCGTCAGCATCGACCGCGTGGAGGAGGGCATCTTCTTTGCCACACTGCACGTGAGCGATGGATTCAACAGCAAAGCCATCGACAGCCGTGCCACCGATGCCGTTACCCTCGCCCTGTTAGCAGGTGCACCGATGTATGCAAGCGAGCAGGTAGTGGAAGAGTGCGGTGTGCCACTCCCCACCCCCGCTATGCAACAGGAAGCAAGCATTGAAAGCCTAAAGGAAGAGCTACATCGCTGCGAGGCCAACGAGGAATACGAGCGTGCCGCCGAAATTCAGGCTCTACTCGAACAAATGGAACGATAACCAACACAATAGCAGAGAGACCTATGGACTACGACCAGTCAGCCAACTACATAGCCAACCGCATCAGCGGACGGTCGCTCCCGATGCCCCGCACGGCGGTGGTGCTGGGCAGTGGCCTCGGCAAAATGGCAGAGCATATTGCGGATGCCCTCGTCATTCCCTATGCCGACATCCCCCATTTCCAATGCCCAACGGCCGTAGGGCATCGAGGCAACCTAATCATTGGCTTCCTCGATGGCACCCCAATCATGGCCATGCAGGGTCGCCTACACTACTATGAAGGCCACTCGATGGAGCAGGTAACCTTCCCCGTCAGGGTGTTTGCCCGCATGAGTATACGCACCCTGCTGGTCAGCAACGCAGCCGGTGGAGTGAACCCCAGCTTCCGAGTGGGCGACCTAATGGTCATCACCGACCACCTGAACTTTATGCCCAATCCACTCATCGGACCCAACAAGGATGCCTTCGGCCCCCGCTTCCCCGACATGACCTACACCTACAGCCCACGCCTACGCGAAGCTGCCGACAGCATAGCGCAGGAGCTTCAAATCGCTCTGCACCACGGCGTCTATGCCGCCCAAACTGGCCCTGCCTACGAGACACCAGCCGAGTACCGCATGTACCGCACGCTTGGAGCCGACGCCGTGGGCATGAGCACAGTGCCCGAGGTCATCGTGGCACGGCATTGCGGCATGGAGGTATTCGGCATGAGCGTAATTACCAACCAAGCAAGCGACCTCAAGGATGGCGTGGTGAACGATGCCGACGATGTGGTACGCCAAGCCGATGCCGCTGCCGACAACATGACGCGGCTCTTCGCCCGACTGATTAGCATTGCATAGCCGATGGCCAAGTTCAAGCAATATGTACTCCCCGTGGCCATAGTGCTTGGCCTACTATTCCACGACTTCTGCCGACTGCTCTCGCCACTGGTGCCTGTGCTGATATTCACCATCCTGCTGCTGACTTTCTCGGCAGTTGACCTCCGCAAGTTGAGGCTCACGAGGTTCGACTACGAGCTGATGCTCTGGCAGGTGGTGGGGGCTATTGTGGCCTACTTCGCCATCCGCTTCTGCGGTGGCAGCAAAATAGTGGCCGAAGGGCTTATGATGGGATTTCTCTGCCCAGTAGCAGCCTCGTCCACGGTGGTCAGTTGCATGCTCGGTGCCAACCGCGAGCGGGTAACAACCTTCACCATTGCGAGCAACCTGATGGTAGCTATCGTCGCACCCATCCTCCTAACCCTTCTCGGCGACCATCCCGAGCGTAGTCTCGGCACAGCCTACCTGCTCACATTCGGCAAGATTGTAGCAACCCTCGCCCTGCCATTCTTGATAGTGTTCCTAATGCAACTGTGCTTCCCCAAGGTGAATGCCACCATTGCCCGACGCACAGGCTGGAGCTACTACGTTTGGGCCATAGCCCTCTTCCTCACCCTCGGACAGACAATCCACTACATTTTCACCCAAGGAGCAGGCCACTGGCACCTAATCGCATGGCTGGCAGTCCTGTCGCTGGCCGTCTGCATCGTTCAGTTCTATGTGGGGCGACGGCTGGGTCGCCGCCATGCCGACCCCGTGGCTGGAGCACAGATGATGGCACAAAAAAACTCGGCCATGGGCATCTGGATGGCCAACACCTTCCTCACACCCCTCTCCTCGGTGTTTATGGCCACTTATAGCGTCTATCAAAACCTTTACAACGCACATCAAATATCCAAAGCCCAACGCAAATGATACGCGCTGCATTCTTCGACATTGACGGCACACTCCTCAGCTTCCGCACCCACCAAGTGTCCGCAGGCACCCTCCGTGCCATCAGCAAGCTGCGGCAAAACGGAACGCAAATATTCCTTTCCACAGGTCGCCCAAAGGTGCTTATCCCTCCCCTACCCTTCGAGGTGGACGGGCTGATCACTATGAACGGCGCCCTCGTGCTGGGCAAGCGAGGAGAGCATCTCCTCTCCAACCCCATTCCCCAGACTGACACCGAGCATTGGATCGATTATGCTGCCCAGCATAAGCTCTGCACCATGCTGTTCACCGCCGATAGTATGATCGCCTCGCAAATCAACGCCGCTGGCATCGCCCTGCGAGACCAGCTGGGCTTCACCATGCCGCCTGTGGCCGACATCCAGAGCTTGCACGGCATCGAAACCTTCCAAATCATCGCCTTGATGGAGGCCAACCGCGATGGCGAAGTCTCCGCCCTGCTGCCCAACTGCCGCCTGCCACGCTGGCATCCGCAGTTCACCGACATTGTGGCACGCGGCAATAGCAAAGCGCGTGGCATGGAAGTCCTCTGCCATCAGGTGGGCATCGCGCAGGCCGACACCATTGCTTTCGGCGACGGTGCCAACGATATCGAAATGCTCCGCTGGGCAGGCATCGGCATCGCCATGGGCAATGCCAGCCCAGAAGTCAAGCAGGCCGCCGACCTCGTTACAGCCGATGCCGACCACGAGGGCATCGAACAAACCATAAACCAACTCCTATCATGACCCCACTCACCCTCGAACAGCAACTCGACCAAGCCCTACGCCAGCTCGAAAGCTACCGCGACCTCGACACCGACCAGGCCGACGACCCCAGTTTCATCGCCCGCGGCAACGGCTTCTGCGACAGCAAGTACAGCCAGGACTTCATCGACATGCAGATTGCGCAGCTCACAGCCCGCGTGGCCGACCTTCAGAACCGCATAAAACATAGCCACCATGATATTTGAAATCCTCTACCTCCTGATTATCATCAGCTCCATTGTGCTGGTCATTATGGAGAACCGCAAACCTGGCATCGCTATCTTTTGGGTGATGATTCTCATCTTCCTGCCAGCTATCGGCCTCGTCTTCTACTTCATTTTTGGGAAGAACCACCGCAGCACGCGCGTTATCCGCCCCGACGAAATGCGCATCCTCGCTGACCTCCGCAACAAAGCATGCCAATCGCACATCACCAACCACCCCCCCGACGACAAGTATACCAAGCTCGCCGACATGATGCACAACGCTAACGATGCCCCCCTCTTCCTCGACAACGACGTACGCATCTTCACCGACTTCACCCCCATGTTCCAATCCCTGCTCGACGATATTTCCCACGCCACCCGCTACGTCCACATTCAATTCTATAAGATTGAGGACGACGAGGTAGGGCGAGAATTGGCCAACCTCCTGATTGCAAAAGCACAACAGGGACTCGATGTTCGCCTGATGTACGACAGCTTCGCCAACCTCTTTGTCCGCCGCCGCTACTACGACCACATGAGCCAGGGTGGCGTCAAGGTGAAATCCTTCCTCAAATTCATCCCCTCAATGTTCACGCGCGATGTCAATTGCCGTACCCACCGCAAAATCGTCGTCATCGATGGCCATATCGGCTACACTGGGGGCATGAACATCGCTCGCCGCTACCGCGACGGCATCCACCACGGCATCTGGCGCGACACCCACATCCGCATTGAGGGGTCTGCCGCCGCACAGCTCGAAGTGGCCTTGCTGGCCGACTGGCGCTTCTGCACCAAAGAGCTGCTCGACCGACCCGACTTCTTCCCTCAGGTAAGCCACCTCGCCACCTCGCCCGCACCAGTGCAGATTGTTACCTCTGGGCCGATGGACGAATGGGACACCGTCATGCAGGGCATGGTGCAAATCATCGCCCAAAGCCGACGCTACCTCTACCTCCAATCCCCTTACTTCATTCCCAGCGAACCGATTCTACTTGCCCTGCGCAACGCTGCCCTCGCCGGAGTCGACGTCCGCCTCATGCTACCCGACACCGACGACCGCGGTGTCATTATGCTCTACGCATCCGAATCCTACTTCCAGGATGTCCTCGATGCTGGCGTCAAAGTCTACCTCTACCATAAAGGCTACCTACACGCCAAGACGATGGTCTGCGACGATGATTTCCTCACCATCGGCTCCACCAATATCGACAGCCGCTCCTTTGGTCAGAACTTCGAGGTGAATGCCTTCATCTATTCCCCCGAGCTCGCCATCCACCAGCGCGAGATATTCCTTGCTGATATGGCAGAATGCACCGCCGTCAGCCCCGCCGACTGGCCCCGCCGCCCCCTCACCCGCAAGTTTGCCAACGGCTTCGCTCGGTTGCTCACACCATTGCTGTGAGCCTTACGCCACAGGATGGTCGCGGTGGAATGCCTCCAGCCGCTCCTTCATGTCGGGGAACTGATCGCGCTGCACCAGTGCCACACAGGCTCGGATGCCCTCCTTGTGGCTACCCGTGATGTCAAGGGCTATGGCACTGATGCCATAGCGTATCAGCTCGTTCAGCAGCTCCACACCGCCGAATCCGGGGTAGCAGAAGGTGAAATAGAAACCGTCGCCGATATCCTCGCCCATATCCTTGTCGTAGACGATGTAGAACCCGTTGTCGGTAAACAGCCGCTTCATCACACCCGCCTTCTCTCCATACTCCTTGATGTCCTTGACGAAGTTGAACGTACCCTCGTTGGCTCCTTTAAGCATAGCGGCCATGGCGTACTGGACACTATGTGCAGTGCCACTGGAAAGGCAATAGAGTGTGCCAAATATCAAGGCACGACCCAACTGGGTTTGGCTGTAGTAGCGCCCGAGGTCGGGGCACTCCATATTGTAGAGCATCGGGCTGCACACCATCATGGCAATACGCTCGCCAGCATAGCTGAAGCTCTTCGACCCACTGATCATCAGCACATAGCGGTCGGTATACTTGGCCACCGTCGGCTGGAATGGTGCCTTCCCTGGCACGGAGTAATCTTTGCGGAAGTCCATCAGGAAGTAGGCTGCATCCTCAATCACCACCACACCGTATTTGTTGGCCATCTCGCCGATGATGCGAAGCTCATGGTCGGTGAAGCAGAACCAGGCGGGATTGTTGGGCGAACTGTAAATCAAGCAGGCCACATCGCCGTCGCGAAGCTCCTCTTCCAGCTTCTCACGCAGGCGGTCGCCGCGGTATTCATAGACGTCGAATGCCTTCATCTCAATGCCCAGCACACGGCACTGCTGCTTCTGCACGGGGAAACCTGGGTCGATGAAAAGCACCTTGGTCTTGCGTGCATCATAGCGCGTCAGCGTGAGGAACGAGGCGAAGCCAGCCTGCATCGACCCCACCGTCGGCACACAGCAATCGGGCGTTACCTCCACGTCGAGGAAATTCTTCACAAATCGGGCTGCCTCCCGCTTGAAGTCGGCCGTGCCGTAAATCTCGGGGTAGATGCTGGCCACACCGCTGCGCAGTGCCTCTATCTGTGCCTCCACACCCACCTGCGGTGCCGGCAGGCCAGGGATGCCCATCTCCATCTTCACGAAGCGGATGCCCGTCTCGGCCTCCACGTCCTGTATCATCTTGCGCATCTCACGGATGCTCGCCTTGCCAGGGTTGGCAATCTTGTTGGCCGCCGCTATGCGGTCTATCGTCTCTCGTTGTATCGGTATCTGTGTCATGTTTTGGGTTGGGTATTTATTTTGTATTGAAATTGTTGAGTTTCACCACATGTATCGGCGCAATCTCCTTCACCAGGTCATACACCTCCTTCTGCTCCTGCGCCGGGGCGGGCGTGAAGATGGAGACTATCTCCTGTATCTTGACATCCATAAACTGCTGCACCGAGAGCAAGTTGCTCCGCTTGCTGTGGACCTGCCGCAGGCTTCGCAGGGCCTCGATGATGGCCTTGCGTGCCGCTGGCTGGTCTTTGGTCATCATGTCGAGCCCCAGCCGATGATAGCTGTAATAAGCCTCGTGCAGGGCAGCATAGGCACTGTTGGTGTGGTTCTCCATAAACCAATAGCGGCTCTTGGAGCCCTCGCCACCTCGCCAACCCACGTATCCACTTCCCTCTGCCGACTGCTGCACCTGCTGCGCCAACTGATAGAACGGCTCGCCTCCATCGGGCATATAACTGTCGAAGTAGATGCCCAGCAGCAGGTAGCAGTAGTAGCCCACCGTCGACGATAGGTTGCCGTAGAAGCTATTGAGGTCGAAGTCGAGCGGCTGCGTCTCGTTAAAGCTGAAATTGAAGTTGCCACTCTCCATGTAGTTGAACAAGCCCGTGGTGTAGGTGGAATTGTAGACAGGGCGCTTGAGCTGCACCTGAAGCTGACCCGCAAAGTCGGTGGCCGACGAGCGGGTGTTGAGTATCAGCGCTATCGAGCATTCAATCTGCTCCACCTGCTCCATCTTGAGGTTGGTCCACTTCCGCCCATTGACGAAGTCCTCTATGGCATGCTGCATATTCTCAAACACCTTCTTGTCGCCCGCCGACTCGTAAGCCTGCGTGGTGGTCATCAGTTTCTGACTATTCACCTGCACATTGCAGCGGAACTCTTGCGCCTTGGCTACGCACAGTCCACTCATTATCAACGTTATGAGCAACAATCTTCTCATCCTCTCATCTGCAAATATACACATTTTTTTATTTCCGCCAGCCGAAATTTCACTCTGCCAACTCCGTTTCCTCCACAAATGCACCTCGTTCCCCGCCCACCGCAGCCGTCCCCCCTCCACCGACTTTCCAACCGCCCGAATGCCCCAAAATAGCTCCCGAAACGCCCCCGAAAATTACTTCGTGCGCGAACTACTTTATTTTTCGCCCCCATTTTCCCCACTTCAACTTCGCCCCGCCGACAGACTCATTTCCCATCCTCAAACATCGAAATATCAAAGCAATAGACATCGAATAAGCATCTAATATCCTGGAAATCAATCATAGGTAGGCATCCGCTCCGTATCCACTCCGTATCCACTCCGTATCCGCTCCGTATCAAGTCCGTATCCGGGCGGTGAAGATACGGGGCGAATGCGGGGGTGAAGTGCGGAGGGTGGTTGGGGGGTGAAATTAGTTCGTGTGCGAAATAGTTTGTCCGGACACCTGTTTCGAGGCAATGTTATTCGGGGGGCACCATTTTTTGCAGTCGGGGGCAATAAAAAGGGGAAAACGGAGTTATTAGAAGGAAAAAAGCAAGTCGAAGTAAGCCACTGGCAATAGCGTTATGAAAGTCATCATACTGGGGACAGCGTGGCCCTACCGTGGCGGGCTGACCGCGTTCAACGAGCGGCTGGCTCGTGAGTACCAAGCCTTGGGAGCCGAGGTGGAGGTGGTAACCTTCACGCTGCAGTACCCCTCGCTGCTCTTCCCAGGGAAGACGCAGTACAGCACCGAGCCCGCCCCCGAGGGACTCCGCATCCGCAGGATGCTCAATGCCATCAACCCGCTGAGCTGGTGGCGCACGGGGCGTTATATCCGCAGGCAGCGACCCGACTTGCTCATCACCAAGTTCTGGCTGCCTTTCATGGCGCCAGCGCTGGGGACGGTGAACCGCGTGGCACGTCGCGGTGTGGGGGCCAGAATTAGCATCCTCGACAATCTGATTCCCCACGAGCACCGCGTGGGCGACCAAGCCTTTGCCCGCTACTTCGTAGGGTCGGTGGATGGCATGGTGGCCATGAGCCGGTCGGTACTGGAAGATGCCGACCAGTTCGACCCTCGGCACTGCAAGCCGCGTGCCTTCTGCCCCCATCCGCTCTACGACCACTATGGTGCCACGCTCCCACGCGCCGAGGCACGCCGACTGCTGGGTCTCGCTCCCGAGGGGCGGTATGCAATCTTCTTCGGCTTTATCCGCGACTACAAGGGGCTCGACCTGCTGCTTGAGGCTATGGCCGACAGCCGCTTGGCCGCATTGGGCGTGAAGCTCATAGTGGCTGGCGAGTTCTACGGCAATCCCGCCCCCTATATGGAGCAGATTGAGCGGCTGGGCATCGCCGACCGCTTGGTGATGCTGACCGACTTTATCCCCGACAGCGAGGTGAACCGCTGCTTCTGCGCTGCCGACTTGGTGGTGCAACCCTACAAGAGCGCCACGCAGAGTGGCGTGACACAGATAGCCTTCCACTTTGTCCGCCCGATGGTGGTTACCAACGTGGGCGGGTTGCCCGAGACGGTGCCCGATGGGCAGGTGGGCTTCGTGGTGCCGCCCGAGGCGGGTGCTATCGCCAACGCCATGGCGCGTTTCTACGACGAGGGATGGCAGCAGAGGCTCGAAGCGGGGGTGGCCGAAGAGCGGAAGAAATATGCTTGGAGCCGCATGACCGACACTATTAGCCAGCTCGCTGGTGAAATTCAATCAACCTCAAAGCCATGACCATCAGAAGCAAAGCGCCATTGCGGCTGGGGTTGGCCGGTGGAGGCACCGACGTCTCCCCCTACTCCGACCTCTACGGCGGGGCCATCCTCAATGCCACCATCAGCATGGCAGCCTACACCACCATTGAACCCACCGACGATGGCAGGGTGGAGTTCCTCGCTCCCGACATGGGGCTTCGCGAAGTCTACACCGATGCCATGGAGGTGGACACCGAGGGCTACTTTGTGCTGCACAAGGGAGTGTATAACCGCATAGTGAAGCAGTACGTCCACCATCCGCTGTCGCTGCGGATAGCCTCGTTTGTGGATGCACCCGTGGGGGGAGGCTTGGGCACCTCGTCTACGCTGGTGGTCTCGATTCTCGGGGCCTACGTGGAATGGCTCAAACTGCCACTGGGCGAATACGATATCGCCCGCTTGGCCTACGAGATTGAGCGCCAAGACCTCGGGCTCGAGGGGGGCAAGCAGGACCAGTATGCAGCCACCTTCGGCGGGTTCAACTACATGGAGTTTCACGGCGAGAACGTGATAGTGAACCCCCTGCGGGTGCGCCAGCGCTATATTGACGAGCTTAACCACAACCTGCTGCTCTACTGGACGGACACCAGCCACGTCAGTGCCGACATCATCCGCGAGCAGCAGCGCAACGTCCGCGGTGGCAACCAGCAGAGCATCGAGAGCATGCACCGCCTCAAGGAACAGGCGCAGCAGATGAAAGAGGCATTGCTCAAAGGCCGTGTGGACGATATCGGCGAGATACTTCGCTTCGGGTGGGAACACAAAAAGCAGATGGCCAGCAGCGTGAGCAATCCCCGCATCGATGCCATCTACGAGGCGGCCATCGCGGCAGGTGCCACGGGGGGAAAGATAAGCGGTGCGGGTGGTGGTGGATTCATGTTCTTCTACTGCCCTGGGCTGTCGCGTTTCGCCGTGCGCGAGGCGTTGGGTCGCTTCGGTGGCGAGACCAAGCGCTACGACTTCACCGCCGAGGGGCTGAAGACTTGGACAATACACTAATTGGTAGCCATGGAGATAAATCGTATCAAAGAAGCCATCGGGCAAAGCATAGCCGTCAAGCAGGCGGTGCTATCCGATGAGGAATTGATGTCGCGTGTGGGGCGTGCAGCACAAATGATAGAGGCCACGTTGCGTGCTGGGGGCAAGATACACTTCTGCGGCAACGGTGGCTCGGCAGCCGATGCCCAGCACCTGGCAGCCGAGTTGAGCGGAAGATTCTACTTCGACCGCCCACCTTTGAACGCCGAAGCCCTCCACTGCAACAGCTCCTACCTGACCGCCGTGGGCAACGACTATGGCTACGACCAGGTGTTTGCCCGTCTGCTCCGAGGCACGGCTCGGCAGGGCGACGTGCTGGTGGGCATCTCCACATCGGGCAATAGTGCCAACATCGTGGAAGCCTACAAGGTGTGTCGCGAATTGGGAGTGCAAACCATTTCGCTCACTGGTGCCACGGGCGGCAAGATGAAGGAGATGGGAGGGCTGCTGCTCAATGTGCCCAGCACCGACACGCCGCGCATCCAGGAGTGCCACATCATGTTGGGACACATCATCTGTGAGCTGGTGGAAAAGAGCCTGTTTGGAGAATGGAAGCAGTGAGAGAAGCCATAGTGCTGGCAGGCGGATTTGGCACACGCCTGCGTCCAGCGGTGGAGGGAGTACCCAAGCCGATGGCTCCAGTGGGAGGAAGACCATTCCTCGGCTACCTGCTCGACGAGCTGCTGCGTGGTGGCTACCGCCACGTGGTGCTCGCCACGGGCTACCTGCATGAACAGGTGGAAGCCTACTTCGGCTGCGCCTACCACTCGCTGAAGATTGACTATGCAGTGGAGCATACCCCCCTCGGCACTGGTGGAGCTATGCGCAACGCACTGGAGCACTGCTGCGAGGACGCGATTACGGTGCTCAATGGCGACACGCTCTTTCGCATCGACCATAGCCGCCTCATCGCTTTCGCCGAGCAGCACGATACGCCACTGGCACTGGTGCTGCGACGGGTGGAGGATGCGGGGCGCTATGGTGCAGTGGAGTGCAATGCCGAAGGGCGCGTGGTGGCATTCCGTGAGAAGTCGGCCACAGCTGGGAGCAGTCTGATTAATGGGGGCATCTACCGACTTCGGCGTAGCCTCCTGGAAGGCTATAGTCTCGGCCAAGCCTTCTCGTTTGAAACCGACCTCATGCAGCGGCAGTACGCCTCGCAACCCTTCTTCGCCTATGCCGAGAGTGGCTATTTTATCGACATTGGCGTGCCAGCCGACTACGCACGCGCCCAGCATGAACTACCGCTGCTATGAAGGCTGTTTTCCTCGACCGCGATGGAGTGCTCAACGAGCTGCGACGGGACGACTACGTCAAGTCGCCCGAAGAGTTGGTGCTGCTGCCTGGGGTGGCAGAGGCTGTGAGGCTGCTGCACAGGTGCTTCGACCTTGTGCTGGTAGCCACCAACCAGCAGGGCATAGGCAAAGGCCTAATGACCGAGGCCGACCTCGCTGCCGTGCATAGCAAGCTCGCTGCCGAGGCACCTGGCATTGACCGCATCTACCATTGCCCCGACTTGGCGCATTCGAGGAGCTTCAATCGAAAACCCAACATCGGTATGGCCCTGCAGGCACGACACGACTATCCCAGCCTGCGGCTGAAAGAATGCACGATGGTGGGCGATTCTATGACCGATATGCTCTTTGGCCGCCGAGCGGGGATGACCACCGTACTCATCGGCGAAGACAATCCAGTGGGGAGAGAAAAACCACACTTGGTGGATTACCATTTCGCTACGCTTCTCGGCTATGCACGCTGGTTGAACATCCGCGTCAGAGGCGAGGAATAGCGTCAAGCAACGTCTGGGTGTAGGCCGTCTGCGGATGGGCGAAGAGCTGGTCGGCAGTGCCGCTTTCCACAATGCGCCCTTGCTGCATGACAAGTATGCGGTCGGCCATATAGTGCACCACCGAGAGGTCGTGGGTGATGAAGAGATAGGTGTAGCGATAGCGTTCCTTCAGTTCATTGAGGAGATTAAGCACTTGAGCCTGCACACTGACATCGAGGGCCGAAACGCTTTCGTCGCAGACTACCAGCCGAGGGTGTACTATCAGCGCACGGGCGATGCAGACGCGCTGCCGCTGCCCGCCACTGAGTTCGTGGGGATAGCGATGATACCAGTCAGTCTGCAGCCCCACCTGTTGCATGAGATCGAGAGCCTGCTGACGTAGGGAGTTTTTTTTACCAGAATCCATACGCCGGCGGTGGACAAGCAGGGGCTCAAGGATGGCTTCGCCGATAGGAATGCGTGGGTTGAGCGAAGAATAGGGGTCTTGAAAGACAATCTGAAGCTGAGTGCGGAGGTCGCGAAGCTGGTGGGAAGACATCTGGTCGAGCGGCTGCCCGAGGTAGGTAATGCTGCCCGAGGAGTGGGCAATGAGGTGCAACAAGGCTCGTCCGAGAGTGGACTTTCCACAGCCACTTTCTCCCACCAGTCCGAGGGTCTCGCCCTCGTAGATATCGAAGGTAAGCCCGTCCACAGCCTTAAGCAGTTGGGTGGGCTTGCCAAGGAGGTTCTTTCGCAATGCGTAGTCCACCCCAAGATTTTCCACACGCATCAGTACCCGCTGGGAAGGTGCCTCCGAATCAGTTGGCACGGCCACGGTGGGTTCTTCGAAAGGCTTCTCGAAGGAGGTATCCATGTATTCCTCCACCGTGGGAAGGCGGCGAGGACGGCTATCGAGCGGAGGACGGCAGGCGAGCAGCCCCTGCGTGTAAGGATGCTGTGGGAAGTGCAGCACCTGGTCGGTTGAACCTTGCTCAACCACTTTGCCGCGGTACATCACCATCACCTCGTCGGCTATCTGTCCCACCACCCCGAGGTCGTGGCTGATAAAGATGATGCTGATACCATAGCGTTGTTGCAAGCTTTTGAGGAGGTCGAGGATAGTGCGTTGCACCGTAACGTCGAGGGCAGTGGTCGGCTCGTCGGCAATAACGATGTCGGGATGGCAGATGAGGGCCATAGCTATCATCACGCGCTGTTTTTGTCCGCCACTGAGTTCGTGAGGATAGCTGCGGAATATCTTCTCTGGACGAGGGAGCAGCACCTCGTGGAACATATCCAGCACACGGCTCTGGGCTTCTTTTGGGGGAATATTCTCGTGCCTGCGCAGCATTTCCACCACCTGCTGACCACAGCGATGATAAGGATTGAGGCTGGTCATAGGTTCTTGGAAGACCATAGCGAGCCGCTTGCCTCGCAGGTGGGAGAGCTCTTTCTCGCCAAGGCGGAGGAGGTCGGTAGGGGCGGCACCTGCGGTGCCGCCTCCTAACAGTGCCTGCCCACCGACCGTAGCCTGCACTGGGAGCAATCCCATCAACGCCATGCTCGACACCGACTTGCCACTACCACTCTCGCCCACAATGCCCATCGTGGTGCCGCGCCGCAGGGCATAACTTATATTGTCTACCACTACCTGCTGGCCAAAGGCTACCGTCAGGCCATTCACCTCCAGTATATTCTCTAGGTTCATCGTGCAGGCGGTGTTTAGGCGTTGATCCATTGGCGCACTTCATCGGGGATAACCTCGGCAGCGGCTGTCGAGCGGCGGTAGCCCGAAAGGACAGTGCGGCACTCGGCATAGGGTGTACCGCTCGCAGTGTCGAACACCGACTGCCGCAACGTGAGGCTTTTATGGCCAATATGCTCCAACGTAGTGCCGACGGCGATACTATCGCGATGGTGGATTTGCCTGCGGAAGTCCACCTCGCAGTGGACCACCACCACCGTGAAGTCGCCCTCCTCGGGCGAAAGACCATGCGAGAGGAAAAAAGCCTCCTTGCCGAGGTCGAAATACTCCATGATGACAGCATTATTGACATGCCCCATCGGGTCTACATCGTTGAAACGAATTTGAATAGGAAGTGTATGCATAGGGTCTACAGATAACTCATCAGTACAACAATCAACAATCGGACAAGGTTTCGCACGCCCATCTGCCTGCGACTCCAACGTTGGCAGCGTAAAAATTAATTTGAGCCTTGCATGCTCTTGCCTTAAACACTGACGCTGTGCTCGTAAAGATACTCTGGTGCAAAATCAGCACCGTTAGGCCACTCTATGGTGTTGAAAGGTATGCTAAACCGCTGAAAATAAACTTTGTCTTTCAACGGCGTAAAAACTTCGCCATTTAACTTATCGGCAAGGTTCACCACCCTCTCTTCACCATTGTTAAACCAAAGGTGGAGCCGGTAATCGCCATCATAGGAGGCTTTTTTTATTTCCAAGAACATGCTGTCCATAAGTCTAATGCAATGGGGCTATTTTGCCAGGGTTTACTCCTCTACACGTCCGCTCCCAAGCCTCAAGCAATTCTGCACGGTGGATGTCAAGCCATTCCAGTATCATACGCAACGCACGCCCAGGCATCTCCCCTTTTATCGTACCAGTGCTTATATCAACCATCACCTTATACTCCCCGTGATTGTACCACGCGTGGAAATGGGGCGGCACATGATCATTGAAGTTCATGAAGATCGTTATCCCGTAGAAATCACTGACCTGTGGCATTCCAATTCCTGTTTTTCAATCCACCGGGAATGCTATCTCGCGCTCGATGACTTGATAGGGGACGTTGTTGCGGTAGATCGTCTTGCGCACCCAGTTGTCGTCCTCGTCATACTCGTAGACGTAGCTGTGCTTCCAGTTGAGATGCTCATCGTAGTTGAACGAGGAGACCTCTATCAGGTTGTCATGGTCGTCGTAGTAGTAAGTGGTCAGTGCCGAGAGGAACTCGTCGGCATCATAGAAGCGCCACTCGATGCAGTTGCCTCGGGTGTCGTATTTGTAGAGATAGTGCTGCATCAACTCGCCGTTGCGGTTGTAGAACTCCATCTCGGTGCAGTTGCCCTTCTGGTCATACTTGTAGACGCGCTTTTCGGTCATCGCCCCGTCTGGGTCGAAGCTCTGCTCCTCCATCTTGAGGCCGTTGCGGAAGGTGCTACTCTCGCGCTTGGTCATCTGGTTGCCGAGGAAGACGGTGCGCTCTATGCGGTTGCCCTCCTTGTCGTTGAGGTAGGCCGTGCGCCCAGTGAGCATCTTCTCGCGGTTGTACTCGTTCCAGCCAAGGCTGTAGCCATTGACGTCGAAAAAATAACTATACCACGTGTAGTCATCGGCCTTGGTGCGGAACTTGTCGCTGAGGTTGCCACGCTTGTCGAAGGTGATACTATCTATACATATCAACTGGCGCCCCCCGTCGCGTCCTCCTCGCAGGTTGTAGGTGTATTCAATCACGTAGATAGCGTTGCCATGAATTCCCATCTCGGTGCGTGAATTCTTGTGGCTCTTCGGTGCAGCAAAGACTGCCGTAGCGGCCAGCATCAGCAGTGCGAGTGCTATATTTCTCTTCATAATCGGTGCTTTATTTTCGGTGCAAAGTTACACATTTTTTTGCAAAGTAGAACAACAGCAGTGCAAATTTATTGTGCAACGCCCCACATTTTCCTCATTGTTGCCTCCCGTCGCAAGGCCGCTACCGACGAAACCCGCCTTCGTTAAGCCCGTCTCTTAACTGCCCCACCCTAGCCTACCCTCCCCTCTCGCACAGCCTCTCTCCCCCTCTCCCTCAACCCTCTTTTTAACCCTTGTTTCCACTCCCCATCCCCAGAATTCAACCTCCGTGTTGCTTTCTTATCTATCAATAGAAAACTGGATATCAATATGGTATAAAAACACTCTACACTTACACTTTTTCCTCTCTCCCAGCCCACCTTTTGCGAGGAAGATGAGGATGCGAAGAGGGCTGCAATGGCCGACGCATCGGATGCCGTCAAAGGGGTATCCGCACAGTGGAGGTGGGTAGGAAGACGATTGAAAAATTTTGATCGTGAAGCGTAGGTGATAGGCAATCGCGTCCTAAACGCGCTACTATAAATTTCGCAATGGGAAAGATTTTACCCCGTAGTGGGAGGGACTTGGTCCGTGTCAACTCCGTGTCAACTCCGTGTCAGGTCCGTGTCACCTCCGACTCGAGTCGGACATCACACGGGGCTAACACGTGCCAGAAACGCATCAAGCACGGGTCAAGTCCCTCGCGGCAGCTCCTTCGCCTTCGGGGTGAGAGTTCTCCCTCGCTGCATCATAGCAGAAGTCTGAAACCTTCCCTCTGCATAATTGGGGGCTGCTGAGGGGTTTCTTTCGTGATGCGACACAGGGGAGACCTTCTCCCCCATACTTCCCAAGAGCTTGATATTTCCAACTTGGTGCATTCATACAGGCACAAGAGGTTCGCCCGACCACCCTCCGCCATTGGCATTGATGCCGCCTTCTCCATCGCCGAAGCCCCACCTTATATTAATGTGGTGAAGCCAAGTGTGGTGGGGGTAACTTGATTTCATCACTGTGGACGGTGGCCTCGAAAGCTTGGCACCTACACATCTTGGTGAAGATTATTCACAAAAATATTTCGGGCACTATTGGGTGGTAAGGCAAGGTGATTAGGTGGATAGAGCAAAAATGCTTATCTTTGCAGATTATGGAAGAACAGGAGAAATGGTACAATCGGCTGCAATTCAGCTGCGTATTGGCAACGGTGCTGATTCTACCCTTCTCGTGGCGCTGGGCGGTGATGGCCTCACTGCTGGTAGTGGCAGCCTCGGTGGCAAAGGTGGTAGCGGAAAAGCGCATAGGAAACCCCTCCATCGGGAAGGTGGCAAAATGGAGCATCGCCACGCCGATAGCTTACTTTCTAATGCTTGCAGCGGGGGTGATCTATAGTGCCGACAAAGAGGAGGCACTTGTGATATTGGGGCACAGGGCTGCAGTGCTTCTGCTGCCGCTCTGCGCCCTGCTGACCGACACTGGCTACCTCGGCCGTCGGCATGTCCAGCTGCTGGGCTATGCACTGGTGCTGTCGGTGGTGGTGCTGCTTGGGGTGGGGATAGCGGAAGGCAATTTCGAGCAGGTGCACCACTCCTACTCCTCGCTGTATGCCCTTGTGGCGCTGACATTTGTCTATAGCGAAGTGGGGTTGAGGTGGAAGCAGGTGAAGGTGTGGGAGAGGAGTGTTTGGGCTGCCTCGGTAGTGGTGCTGACGCTGTATATCATCTACGCCAACTCACGGGCGGGGATATTGTGTCTGTATGGCCTGAATGTGCTGTTTGCGGGTTGGCTGGCTGTGCGCTGGAACTGGAAGGCAATGCTGGTGGCAGTGGTGCTGCTGGTGGGTGGAGTGTGGCTCGGTGCCCGCTGCCTGCCAGGGCATGTGAACCGACTGGAGGCACTGGTGGCACAGGAGGAGGCAGCGGATGAGCCATCTGAAGCGGGGCAGGCTGTCGTGGAAGAATCTGCAGCTGGCTACACCCGCGATGCGCGCTACCTCATCATGCAGTCGGCAGTTAGGACGATAGCCGGGCGCCCTCTCTTCGGCTACGGATTGGGCGACTACAATGCAGCCCTCGTCCGACAATACGAAGCCGATGGATATGAAACCGGCAAAGAGAGTCGCTACAATGCCCACAACCAGTACTTGGAGGTGGCCCTGTCGTCGGGGGTGGTGGGCGTGCTGCTGCTGTTGCTGTACCTCGTTGCGCCGTTGGCGATGTGCTGGCACGAAAGAAAGTGGCCGTGGGCGGTGGTGGCCTTAACCTTCATAGTGATGTTCAGTCTACTATTCGAATCGATGCTCAACAAGCAGTCGGGGATACTTTTTATCAGTGCGGTGTATGTGGCGATGGCGTTGATAATCAGCCGTGCCGAAAATAAATTTGGCCGCTTGGCAGAAAGTTAGTACCTTTGCACCGCTTTTCGGCCGAGGGTTAGGCCGAAGCGAGGATGTCCCATGGTGTAATGGTAGCACACCAGATTTTGGTTCTGTTTGTCTTGGTTCGAATCCAGGTGGGACAACCAACCGCAGCTGAACATCAATCAGTTGCGGCTTTTCTTATGACCGAAAAAGTTCCCTATTGCCATAGGTTGTTTTCTGAAGTATGATGATATAAGTGTAGATTATTTTCGGTTGCTTCTGAATAATTCAGGTTTTTTGTGTAAATTTGCACCTGCAATTGTAGGTGTGCTGGATATAGTGTGCTGGATGCAAAGCAAATGAAAACCACTTAAATATTAACAACACATTAAGCACAATGAAAAAGACCCTAATGATGCTTCTCATGGCGCTGACCGTTGGAAGCGTGGTGCTGGCTCAATCGCCGAGCAGCACTAAGGAGAAGAAGAGCGACCTTGCAGCGCAGGTGCCTCTCGACAAGAAGATTATCCACGGCAAGCTCGACAATGGCTTCACCTACTACATCCGCAACAACAAGAAGCCAGAGAACATGATTCAGTTCCGACTGGTCAGCAACGCCGGCTCTATCATGGAACGTGAGGACCAGCGTGGCCTGGCTCACTTCTGCGAACACATGGCCTTCAACGGTATCAAGGGCTACCCTGGCAACACGATGATAGACAAGCTCCAGCAGCATGGCGTGGAGTTTGGCCGCGACATCAACGCCTACACTTCGTTCGACGAGACTGTCTACTTCGTCAATATGCCCGCCGACGACCCCGAGATGGTGAAGATGGGCATAGAGATACTTGATGGCTGGGCAGGAAATATCCTCTTCGACGAGAAAGAGATAGAGGAGGAACGCGGCGTGATACACGAAGAGTGGCGCGGTGGCGTGGGCCATGGCGACCGTCTGCGGCAGAAGACTTGGCCCATCATGCTCAAAGGGTCGCTCTACGCCGAGCGGTTGCCTATCGGCAAGGAGGAGGTCATTATGAACTTCAAGCGCCAGAGTATCGTCGACTTCTTCAACGACTGGTATCGCCCCGACCTGCAGGCCATCGTCATCGTGGGCGACCTTGAGAACTTTGAATACAATGGGCAGAAAGGTGCCAAAGCCATGGAGCAGCAAGTGAAAGACGTGTTCAGCAGCCATCCTGCAGCCGTCAACCCCATGCCTCGCGAGAGCTATGCCATCCCCGACAACGTGGAGCCGCTGGTCTGCATCGCCACCGACAAGGAGGCATCCAGCACCAGCCTGGTACTCTACTGGAAGCACAAGCGTGCACCACAAGGGTCGGTGGGCGAGTTCCGCCAGTCGCTGGTTCGCTCGCTCATCAGCGGGATGATAAACGACCGCTTCAGCGAATTGTGCCAAAAGCCGACTGTACCAGTGATGTATGCTGGTGGTGGCTATGGCGGCTTCTTGGGGCGCGAAGTGGACGTGTTCCATGTCAGTGCCTCGCCCAAGCAGAACCGCATAGGCGAGAGCGTGGAAATGCTGCTGACGGTGATGAAGCAGGCGGAAGACCACGGCTTCCTGCAGTCGGAGCTTGACCGCCAGAAAGAGGACTTGCTCAGCTACTACACCAAGGCTGCCAAGGAGGAGAACAAGACCCAAAGCAACTCGCTGGCCAGCGAATACACACGCCATTACCTCAACAACGAGCCTTGCCCTGGCATCCGTCAGGAGTGGCGCTACGCCAAAGAGTTCCTTCCCACCATCACGCTTGAAGAGTGCAACGCCCTCGTACGCACCTGGATTACCGATGAGAACATGATATTCTACCTGACCGCTCCCGAAAACGACGACTACCAAATCATCACCGAACAAGAAGCCCTCGAAATCATTGCCCGCAGCCGCAAGGCAGAGACCCAGCCTTGGGAGGACAACGTCAGCGATGAGCCGCTCTTCAGCGAGGAGGTGCCAGAGACCGACTACACCGTCAGCAAATACAACAGCGTGCTCGACTACACCGAATATACCTGCCCCAATGGCATCAAGTTCGTGGTCAAGCAGACCGAGCTCAAAGCCGATGAGATACTGGTGCAATCGTTCAGCCTCGGTGGAACCTCGCTCTACGACGATGCCGACTTCTACCAAGCAGCCAATGCAGCCAGCTTTATCGATGCAGGTGGCATAGCCAACTTCAATGCCACCCAGCTGGGCAAGAAACTCACTGGCATGAACCTCAGCCTCAGCCCCTATATCAGTACCGAAACGCAAGGCTTCAGCGGCTCCTGCTCGCCCAAAGACCTTGAGACTACCCTTCAGCTGCTTAACCTCTACTATACCGCCCCGCGCAAGGACACCGAGGCCTACGAACGCAAGATTGAAAACCTGCTGCAGCAAATCAAGTATGTCCACGAGAACCCCCAAGTGGCCTTCGTCCTGACCTACTACCGCACAGCCTACCCCAACGACAAGCGCACGGTACTCATTCCCTCCGAGGAGAAAGTGCGTAGCCTCGACCTTGATAAGATGTACGGCATCTACCGCGAGCGCTTTGCCGATGCTGGCAGTCAAACCTTCTTCTTCGTGGGCAACGTCAGCGATAGTGCCATCGACCTCATCGCACGCTACCTCAACCACCTTCCCGTCAATGGTCGGCAGAAAGGTGAGACCTTTAAGAACCGCAACGCCCAGTTCGCCAGCGGCATACAGCACGCTGAAGCCGTCAAGGGCATTGAGCGTCAGGGTATGCTTCTGCTCACTGGCGAGATGGAAATCGATGCTGCCGAGCTGACCCCGCAGACCCGTATCGCCCTCACCGAACTCGGCGATGCACTGGCTATCACTGTCACCGAAATCATCCGCGAGAAGAATGGCGATGCCTATAGCCCCTCGGCCGGCTTCGACTACGAAATCACCCCAGTGGGCAAGGTGAGCTGGCAGTTCTACATTGGTTGCGACCCCGAAAAGGCTGCCAAAATAGAAAAGGACTGCATCGGCATCCTCAAGCAGTATATGCGCCGCGGATGCGACAGCAAGACCCTCGGCAAGGTGCAGGAGCAGTTGATTGTAAACCGTGGCAAGAGTCGTCAGAACAACGGCTTCTGGCTCGGCCAAATCTCGGGCAGCTACCGCTATGCCGAGAGCCGCGACCACATCGAGCGCTACGACCAAATGGTCAAAGCCGTTACCTCGAAGGACATCAAAGCTCTGGCCAAGCGCTACATCAACCTTGGCAACTACGTCAGCGTAACGCTCCGTCCAGAAGACCCTGATGCCGGCAGTGCCGAATAGCATCTGTCCACGATGGCCAAAAGTAAGGAGGATGTCCTGCAGGGCATCCTCCTTGTTTTTCGGGTGCGAGGCTGAATTATCGCCTCATGCACCTGCGGTCAGTACTTGAAGGCACTGCCACCGAGGAACTCGCGTATGATGCTGTTGTAGGGGATGAACTTGTCGTCAATAGGTAGCAGCAGCTCTGAAAATCCAAGCAGTTGCTGGGCGATGGAGTACTCTTCGCAGTCCTCGGGCACCTGCTTAAGCAGTGGCTCTGCATAGCGTTTGAGCACGCCAAGCTCATAGAGCAGAGCCGAGTTGAACATCACATCGGCATTCTCCTGGTAGGGGAAGATATGGATACGCTCGCCGCGCACCACCTCGGGCCAGCGGCGGAGGGTCTCGTAAGCGTTCCAGCCGCGGAAGTTGTTGTCGCGCACTATGCGGCGTACCAGCCGATTGTCGGTGCCATGGATGATGTTTTGCCCATCGATTGCCAGCTGGGTGAGGGCACTGACGTAGACCTTGAACTTAAGGCTATCGTCAATTTCCGCCGTCAGCTTGGGATTGAGTGCGTGGATGCCCTCCACAACCAAAATACTGCGTGGGCCAAGCTGCAGGGTCTTGCCCGTGTAGTAGGGCTCACCTTTGATGAAGTCGTAGGTAGGAACCTTCACCTCCTCGCCACGGATGAGGGCAGCCAAGTGGTCGTTGAGCAGGGGAATGTCGAGAGCATCCACCCCCTCGAAGTCAAGCTCACCGTTGGGTAAGCGTGGCGTGAGCGTGCGGCTGAGGAAGTAGTCGTCGAGCGAGAGCTGATTGACATCGTATCCCAGCACGCTTAACTGCACGCTCAATCGGCGGCACGAGGTGGTCTTGCCGCTACTCGATGGCCCTGCCAGCAGCACCACGCGTGCCCCGTGCTGCTTCACCTGCTCGGCTATCTCGGCATACTTCTTCTCGTGCAGTGCCTCCGAGAGCAGTATGAGCTGCTGACCGCCACCTTTGTAGACAATGCGGTTGTAGTCGCCCACAGTGGGGGTGTGCAGCAGGTCGACCCACTGGTGGTGCTCGCGGAAAATGGCGAAGAGCTTAGGGGTCTGCTGGAAGAGCGAGAGCTTGTCGGGATGTGCAGGGTCGGCACACATCAGCACGTACCCCTCCTCATACTGCCTAAAGTCCCACGTGGTGAGGCATCCCGTACTCGGAGCTAGCTTGCCGTTGATTTTGTGGACAGTCTCGCCGAGGAAGTTCATCTCTATGTAGAGCTGCCGCAGGTGTTCGAGAATGTAGAGCGTCTTCGGCATGTGCCGAGGGCGGATGAGCTCGATGGCATCAGTGAGCAGCATGGTGCGCGAGGTGAACGGCAAATCCTGCTCCTGAAGTTCAATCATGCGTTCCCTCACCGTGCGGCACACCTCCATCTGGCTCGGCAGTTCAAAGTCCTCCACCGCCGAGGTGATGCGGCAGTAGAAGCCATTCTGCAGCGAATGGTCGAAGTCGAGCACCGCTTTGGGGTAGCAGTCGTGGACTGCCGTGTAGAGCATAAAGCAGAGCGCATTGCGATACATGCGGAATCCCTGCCGCGAGGTGATGTCGAGCAGCCGTATGGTCTTGGGATTATAGATGCGGTATTGGAGTGCCTCGACTTTGTTATTGACCAGTGCCCCCAGTATCGGGCGGGGCATTTTGCCCTCCTCGAGGGTGCGCCTTTTGATGTATTCTGCCGCAAGGTCGGCCAGTTGGGTGCCTTGCTCGATTTCCATTCGCTCGCCAGTGTTGGCAAGCACTATCTCCACTTTGCTCATATTGCCATTGTTTCTTCGATTTCTTCGACTGTCTTGGGGATTGGTTTGCCCAGCACACGTGCGCCATCGGGGGTAATCAGCAGGTCGTCCTCGATGCGGATGCCGCCGAAGTCTTTCCACTTCTCAAGCTCGTCGTAGTCGACGAAGTCGGCGTGTTTGCCCTCGGCGCGCCACTTGTCGATCAGTGCAGGGATGAAGTAGCAACCAGGCTCGTCGGTAACCACAAACCCCGCCTGCAGCTTCCGCCCGCAGCGGAGGCTGCCGAGGCCGAACTGGCTGCTCGGGCGAGTCTCCTCGTCGTAGCCCACGTAGACCTGACCGTAGTTCTCCATATCATGTACGTCGAGCCCCATCATGTGCCCCAAGCCGTGGGGCATAAGCAGGCTGTGCGCACCAGCGGCCACTATGTCGTCCACCGCCCCGTGGAGTATTCCCAGCCCTTTGTACCCCTCGGCCAGCACGCGGCTGGCTGCGGTGTGCACCTCCTGATAGGTGATGCCTGGCCGAGCCAGCCGAGCAGCCTCGAGGTTGGCCGCCAGCACTATCTCGTAGATAGCTCGCTGCCGACTGTCGAAACGCCCGCCGACGGGCACCGAGCGCGTGATGTCGGAGCAGTAGTTCATCGCCGTCTCGCACCCAGCGTCCATCACCAGCATCCGCCCCACCTCCAACCTGCCCGAGTGGCCGTGGTTGTGGAGCGTTTCGCCGTGGACGGTCATGATCACCGGGAAGCTCACTGGGCCGTTGCCCTTGCGAGCCTCTCCCTCCATGAAGCCAGCCAACTCGTACTCGTAGCGGCCAGGCTGTGCAAGGCGCATCGCCCCCACGTGCATCTGGTAGGCGGTGGCAATGGCCTTCTCAATCTCGGCCACCTCCTCGTCGCTTTTGATGCTGCGCTGCCCTACGCATGCCTTCACCAGCGGCAGCGAGGCGTAGCGGTCCACCTGCGAGGGGCGCAGGCCGAGCCATTCGGCAAGGTCAGCGCGTGTGTCGGCCCGATAGGGAGCAATATAGGCTGGCATCATCCCACGGCCACAGTGCGAGGCAATAAAAGCACCAAGCTCCTTCATCGAGCCACTATGCTCCACTCCCACGCTCGCCGCCAACTCGCCCACCGAGGGCAGCGGCCCTGTCCAGACGATGTCTTCAATGTCGTAGTCATCGGCAAAGAGGTAATCCTTGCCGCTCTCGCAATCCAGCACCCCCACCATATCTTCGCGCTGCAAGCCGAAGAAGTAGAGGAACGTGCTGTCCTGCCGAAACCAGTAGGTATTGTCGCGATAATTGCAGGGAGCTTCGTGGTTGCCTGGAATGATGATAATGCCCTTGCCCACGTCGCGTCGAAGCTGCTCGCGGCGTGCAATATAGGTCTCTTTGCTGAACATGATGCCCAAAGTTTTGCGTTGATAATTACTCCATGTGCTGCCCTGCCAGGGGGCAATACACACCCCCTACTAACGCCACTGCCCCCTCTCTATTGTGCCGACTGGACAAAATAATTCGCTCGGTCGGCAATTGTCGCAAAACGCTCACCACGGAAGCCCAAGTGGGCAGCAAAGCCGACGGCAGTCCTTCCCGTCGAAGTTATTCCTGCCAATGCCATCGGCAAGGACTTGGGACGCATAACCCGCGGAAATAAGCCGTATGCTCACCGCTCGGATACGGACTTGATACGGAGTGGATACGGAGCGGATACGGAGCGGATACGGAGCGGGTGCCTATCCACAGGGGGGCGAAAACTGGCTGGGAAGGGGTGGAAAAAGGGTGGCGGATGGACAGCCGATGGCGAAATCGGATATTTGTTGGAGGATAGAGGGAAAAAGCGTATATTTGCATTGTTGATGCTCTGGGAACAGTTTCTTCAGCGCACTGAATGCAAGCGGATTAAGGACACATAGAAGAGGGATAGACCCTACTGATACCACTGCTTCCCGATGGCAATTGCCCACGTGCGGCTCGAGGAGAAGCCCCTGTGGGCAACGAACCAGACAACGAATACGAAAGCAAACGAGGTATTGACCGATGACAGACGAAGAGAACATTGTGCTGCAGGCGAAAGGGCTTCGCAAGACGTTCACCCTCTCGCGCAAGCAGCAGCGGATTGAGCGGACGGCCTCGCGGGTGCGCGTGGCGGTGGACGGGGTGAGTTTCAGCACCCGCAGGGGCGAGATTTTCGGCCTGCTGGGCTCCAATGGGGCAGGCAAGACTACCACCCTGCGGATGCTTTCGACCCTCATCCGTCCCGACAGCGGCGATGCGTTGGTGGAGGGATTGAGCGTGGTGGAGCAGCCTGCACGAGTGAGGGAGAAGATTGGTTTTCTCACCTCGGAGCTGCGGCTGGAGGATTTCTTCACGCCTAACTACTTATTTGATTTCTTCAGTCGGCTGCACGGGGTGCCACAAGAGGAGTGCCATCGGCGCAAAGCGCAGCTTTTCGATCGCTTTGGCATAGGCGAATTTGCCGAAGTCAGGGTGGCCAACCTTTCGACGGGCATGAAGCAGAAGTTGAGCATTGCCGTCTCGCTGGTGCACGACCCAGAGGTGATTATCTTCGATGAGCCGACCAATGGGCTGGATGTGCTGACGGCACGAGTGGTTACCGACTACCTGCGGGAGCAGCGCGAGGCAGGAAAGTCGATTATTCTTTCCACCCATATTTTCTCGCTGGTGGAGAAGCTGTGCGACCGCGTGGGGGTGCTTATCGATGGGCGGATGGCAGCCTGCGGGCAGCTGGCCGAGGTGGCCGATGGATTAAGTATGGAGGATCGCTTTTTTGAGATTTACCAACGGCAGAAAGGAGGTGAGCAATGAGAGGCAACATTGCAGCCATTATGCAGAAGGAGATGGCTCGCTTTTTCGGCGACCGGCAGATGCTGTTCAACACAGTGCTGCTGCCAGGGCTGCTGATATATATCATCTACAGCCTCATGGGGAGCGGCATCAGCCAGATGGTGAGCCAGGGGCAGGACGAGGTGGTGGCCGTCTGGGTGGAAAATATGCCGGCTGGGCTGTCGTGGATGCCCGAGGGGGGCGAAGGCAGCATGGTGGTGGTGGAGCGTGCGTTTGGGCAGGGCAGCGTGGATTCGCTGGCCGACAAGGATATCAATGCCGTGCTGGTGCGATTCCCTGCGGGGTTCGACTCGCTGGTGGCGGCCTTTCCCGCAGGGGAGGTGCCCAACGTGGAGATTTACTACAACAGCACCAACAATGCAGCCTCGCGAGCCTACACGCAGCTGACCCAGATGCTGGAGCAACGCTATAGTGCCTACACAGTCAATGCCCCCCAGTTTGAAGGGCAGCACTACGACCAGGCCACCCCCGATGCCATCGGGGCCATGGTGTGGAGCAAGCTGCTGCCGATGCTGATAGTGATGCTGCTGTTCAGCGGCGTGATGTCGCTCGCACCCAGTTCGATTGCGGGCGAGAAAGAGCGTGGCACGATTGCTACGCTGCTGGTAACGCCCATGCGCCGCAGCGAATTGGCGTTGGGGAAGGTGCTCTCGCTCTCATGCCTGTCGCTGCTGAGCGGGTTGTCCAGCTTCATTGGCATAGCCCTTTCGCTCCCTCGGATGATGCAGGCCGACGGCGGGACTATCGGCATGGCGGTCCACTACGCCGCAGCCGACTACCTCGCCCTGCTGCTGGTGATATTCTCCACTATGCTGCTGCTGGTGGCTCTGGTGAGTATACTCTCGGCTTGGGCCAAGGATGTGAAGAATGCTGGCACGATGGTTACCCCACTGATGCTGCTGGTGATGCTGGTGGGGCTGCTGCCTATGTTCCAAGGCGATGCCGAGGTGTCGTGGGGAGTGAGCCTCATTCCGTTCTACAACTCTATTGAGGCCATGACGGCCATCTTTTCCCACCAGATGCAACCGCTCATGGTGCTGACCACGCTGGCGGCCAATGTGGCCTACACCGCTGCTGCTGTGTGGGTGCTGACCCGAATGTTCAACAGCGAGCGCGTGATGTTCCGCCGATAATCCACCACACCCTAATGATGAAGTCCACGCAACCCCTTGCCTTTGTGCGGAAATGGCATCCCCTCGGAATGCTGATAGCAATGCTATTGTGGTGGCCAGCCTCCCAAGGGCAGACCACCGCCCCCCAGCCCTCCGAGCGGACACGCCTGCTGCTGATTCTCGACTGCTCCCACTCGATGTGGGATCACTGGCAGAGCAACGCCAAAATCAAGATCACCCAGCAGGTGCTGCTCTCCTTCCTCGACAGCCTCAACGGTCTGCCCCAAAGCCAGACGGAGGTGGCACTGCGCGTGTTCGGGCACCTCAACAAAGGGCAATTCGGCACGCGGCTGGAGGTGCCTTTCGGAGGCGACAATATCTACCAGTTGCAAAGCAAAATCAAGACGCTCGTGCCTCAAGGCGGGTGCACCGCTGCTGCTGCCCTCACCGATGCCTTGGGCGATTTCCCCTCCACCCACGATAGCCGCAACCTGATACTGATCATCACCGACGGTATGGCCGACTGCGAGGCCGAAATCTGCGGGGTGGCACGGCAGGTGCAGCTCAGCGGCGTGGTGGTGCAGACCTTTGTGGTCAGCATCGGTAGCCGCCCCCCGACGCAGGCCGAATGCGCTGGCCCAGTGTTTGAAGTGCCACACGAAGAGGATTTCGCTCATACCCTGCACCGCATTTTCCGCCTCAGCGGACAGAAAGCGAAGGTGCTGCTGCAGGTGGTGGACGACCACGGAAGCCTCTACCCTACCGAGTATGCCCTCTCCCTCGCCGACCACCGCACTGCTGCCTGCCAGCTGAACACCCTCTATCGCACAGACGAGCACCTTCGCCCCGACACCCTCCTGCTTGACCCCTTGGTCAGCTACGACCTCACCCTCTTCACCCATCCCCCATTGCACCGCACAGCCCTGCAGTTCAGCGCCGACAGCCTCAACCGCCTCGTGGTGGTTGCCTCCGAGGGGGCACTGCTGGTAAACCTCGCTGGGATGCCACTCCAAGGGCAGCAGTGGCAAGTACCCGTAGTGGTACGAGAGGCAGGCTTCAGCCGACGGGTAGCAAGCCTATCGGCTGGCGAAGAGGGACGGCTACTGGCGGGGAAGTACGACGTAGAGGTGCAGACCCTCCCCCCAACGCTGTTCCACGGCGTTGAAATACGGGGTGGCTACCAGACCGAACTCTCCCTCCCCACGGCAGGTCTGTTGCAGTTGGGCAAGCCTCGGGGCATCACCACGGGGGTCATCCTCCGCATCGTCGACGGGCGTGCTGAATATGTCTGTCGGCTCAATTCCAGCACCATCGCCGAGCGCATCACCCTGCAGCCTGGCCACTACGAAGTCGTCCTCCATCAGCAGCAAGCCACTGCCTACACACAAGTGCTATCCCAACGCTTCATCATCGAAAGCGGACAGACCACCCGAGTGGGATTTTGACAGCGGCTTTGCCCTATTCGGGCAAGGCTGGAAAACTGACTGTGAAGACCGACCCTTGCCCCAGCTCGCTCTCGAGTGAGATGTGGCCATGATGAAGGTTCACCACCTGCGCCACATAGTTGAGCCCGATGCCGAAGCCTTTGACGTCGTGGACATCGCCCGTCGACACGCGATAGAACTTCTCGAAGATGTGCTTCTGGTCGGCCTTGTCGATGCCAATGCCCCTGTCGCGAATGCGCAGCAGCAGCATATCGCCCTGCCGCTCGGTGCTGATGGTGATATGTGGTTTGCCCACGGAGTACTTCACCCCATTGTCCACCAAGTTGTATATCAGGTTGGTCAGGTGCAGTTCATCGGCATTGATGACGGAGGGGCGAGCATCAAGGTGCACCTCCAGCTGTCCGCCACGATTGCCCACCGCCAGTTGGAAGCTCTGCACCACCCGCTCCACCACAGGGTGAATATCCACAGGGCGGATGTTGAGGCTGAAGTTGCGGTTAGACATCTTGGCGCTGAGCAGTATCGTCTCGGCCAGAATGCGCATACGGTGGTTCTCGGTGTCGATAATATCAATGAAATTGTCTCGCGAGGCAGCGTCTTGATTGATGCTCCTATCTTTGAGCATCTCGCAGGCCAAGGCAATGGTGGAAATAGGGGTCTTGATTTCGTGGGTCATATTGTTGATGAACTCACTTTTCATCTGGTCGAGCTTACGCTGCACCGATATAGTACGCAGGGAGATGATAAACATAGTGGCTATCACCAAGATGAGGAAGAGGCTGATGTAGGTGTAGAGTCGGGTGTTGCGCTGGAGGAAAAGCTCGGTGCGTGGGAAGCAGAGGATAAGAAACGTCTGATTGGAGACCGTGGGGATACTGGAACCGAAGGTATAACGATAGGGCGAAACCTCGAGTTCATCCTCCTTTGCAGGGTCGGAGCTGTAGAGGAAAGACCCCATGTAGCCATCGTAGATTCCTATCGCTGGGTGAATGTCAATACCGTTAATCAGCAGTTCCTCCGCCACCAGCGAGTCCAGCTCCTGAAAACTGAACGCCCCAGAATGCCCATCGCCCGACTTCGGCATGTCGCCACCAAGCTGCTGGATAACCTCGTCCACCGCATTGTTCACACTGACGTTGAACATATTGTCGCTGATGGAGAACGTGCGCCTTGTCTGCACAAACTGAATAATGATCAAACTCACAGCCGCAAGGGAGAAGACCGTGATGACAAGAAAAGAAAGCCGTCGCCTCATAGCTTGTTTCCGTTATTCTACTTCCATCCCCACAAACGCCCACCCTGCAAAAAATATTGCTCCCGATGCACCATATATGGAGAAAAAGTGCTATCTTTGCACCGCAATTCAACCCAAACAAAGAAAGCAATGAAAATTGGAGTAATTATAGCTATGGACGTGGAATACCGCCAGATGCACGATGTCCTCGATGGCGACTGTGGGCAGCTGGGAGGCAACGAAATCGTGCTTTGGCAATGCGGCATCGGCAAGGTGAACGCTGCCGTAGGCACAATGCGTCTTATCCAGATGCATCACCCTGACGCCATCGTCAGCACCGGCCTGGCAGGCGGCATCGACCCGAAAGTGCAGGTGATGGACATCTTCGCCGCGGCAGAGTGCGTCTACCACGATGTGGACTGCGGCGGCATCAGTGGCAGCGATGAAGTCTGCCCCCTCGGGCAGGTGCAGGGGCTTCCCGCTCGCTACGAAGCCGATACCCGTCTGCTCGCTCACGCCCTTGCCACTGCAAAGCAGCCGTTGGACGGCACCACCGCTCCCGTACTTCGCACAGGCCTAATATGCACTGGCGACCAATTCATCACCGACCGCGAGCGGCAAAGCGTTATCAAGAGCAACTTCCCCGACGGACTGGCCTGCGATATGGAGAGTGCCGCCATCGCGCAGACCTGCTACCTTGAGCATATCCCTTTCCTCAGCCTACGCGTCATCAGCGACACCCCCGGCAACACCGACGACCACCAGCAGCAGTGGGACAGCTTCCTCGCCTCCATGTGCGACCGCTCCTTCCGCTTCATCAAAGCATTTCTTGAAACCCTGTAACCCCTATTCTATAACCTATAACCCTTAACCTATAACCCCTATGGAAGTAATACAGAGCTTCACTATCGACCATACCTGCCTTATGCCAGGTATCTACGTCTCGCGTCAGGACAAAGGCTTCACCACCTTCGACCTCCGCATCACCGCCCCCAACCGTGAGCCTGCCGTCGGAGTGGCCGCGATGCACAGCATTGAGCACTTGATGGCCACTTGGTTCCGCAACTCCGCTGCCAAGGACGATGTGGTCTACGTCGGCCCTATGGGATGTCTGACGGGCATGTATGTCATCATGACAGGCAACTACACCGTGGAGGACATGCGCCGCCTCACCATCGAATGCCTTGAGTGGATACTCACGCAGGACGAAGTGCCAGCCACCACCCCCTCTACCTGCGGCAACTACCTGATGCACGACCTTCCCATGTGCAAGTGGGAGTGCCGCCGCTACGCCAACCGCCTGCGCAACGACTTCCACTCCGAATACTCCAAGCTGCAGGTAACGCTGAAGGACGGCATGGTCTTTGCCGATGCCTAATCACCCTTCACGCATCAACCTATCGTATAGGTAATCCGCACTCTGCTCGTACAGCCCATTGCCTGTATCTTGCAATATCCTGTAGATAGTGGAGTTGTATACCTTTTCAAACGCATCTTCAATTCCCATCCCCTCCTCCTCGCAGAGACGATAGACCATATGCTCCACGTCGCAATTGATGATAAACTGCTGCTGTTCTTTCGTCAATTCCATATCCTATGCAACTGCTGCACAGCACGCTCGGTGCCGAAATAATACTGACTATTCAACTGGCGATAGGTTAATGCTTCAGCCAAGTTCTCTATGCTAATCAAATGTTGTGCATAAAGATTCAACTGGAACACAACCCCATCATCCGCCACTGGCCCGACAACAATATCATAGTTATGCATCATTTTGCCATTGGCACTTCTGTTAAGCATAATGAAATTTGCCCACTCCACACTCACCTTTTCAAACACCTTAACCCTAAACTCGCCACTGCATAGCAGTGCCTCGTCGAAGTCATACACCTGCACAACTGGACTTCCTGTCTCTTCCCAATCACAACGTCTCACGGCCATCGCCCGAGCCTGACTGAGAATATCGGTCAAATAAAACCCACACCCGAAATCCTTGTTGGGACGGCATTTTGAGAGATGAATCTCGCTAAAGTCTATGTTCGTGCCGTAATAAAGAATCATAGCCGAGAACCTCCATTACGCTTGCAATAGTCGGCGAGGTCGGCCACTGTATCGTCTAAGGGGAGTAAATGCTCGGCCTCATAATTTCGGTCAAGAAAGGCGATACCTTGATGACTATTCAAGTAATTGAATGCCCACTTTGGCGGGAAGCCGTAACGCTTGCCGAACTCCACAATGCAAAGATTGATATATCGTATTTTATCCATTCTGCAACGTATAACGAGGCATAGGGCGTAATATTGTACATACAGCCACCAAAAGACATCCAAGAGACAGCGAGGGGGCTTGCCGTGCGGCAAGCCCCCTCGCTGTTATCAAACCTTGGGGAGAATATGTTCTCTTTGCTAAAAGTATGGCTTAAAAGTGATAGTTGAAGCCAAGACGGAAGTTGTTCAGATGAGCCATCAATGTCTGGTCGCTGGTATTTGCGTTCAGACGAAAGGTATTGTCTTTATTGGTGTTCACGAGGAAGTCTTCATCCCAATGGGCACTTGCACCAGTACCAACGTTTGCACCATAGGTCTTAGTGCTGGTGTGTTCGAAGGTGAGACCAGCGAGGTCAATGTAGAGGTCGGCGGAGAAACGTTCGTTGATGCGGTAGTTCACGCCAGGGGTAACAGAAAAGCGCAACGTAGTAGTACTCGTGGCACCTTTAGTATCTACATCAGTAACTGGGGTGTTTGGGGCGACATTGTTGTTATAGTTATGACCGCTTGTGCGGGGCTGCAATGCCAATCCTAACTCTGCTTGGCAGAAGAAATTGAACTTGCCCACCGTGGCAAAATAATAACGGAAGTAAGGAGCAATCTCAAACGTGTTTCTGTTTATTTTGGAATAAGTCTCTTTATCGTTAGCGTAAGCAAGAGCAGTATAAGTGGTTGTGGTTCCGAACGTATAGTTAATGCTCAAACCAGCCTGCATCTTTTCATTGAGTACATAACCGACCGAGGGGGCAATGGTAAGCCCAGTAGTCTTTGTGTTGGGGACATCATACGCTGCAGCTGCACCATTCTGCTCATAGCTGTTGGTACCACCAGTGGTGTTGAATCCCAGCTGTCCGCCGACTACGAACTGTGCGTTGGCTGCGAAAGCAAAGCCAGCAAGTGCCAAAGTAAATAATGCTTTTTTCATAATTTGTTTGTTTTTGGGGTTAATATCTTTGTTCTGTGTAAGGTCCGCTTCCTGCCGGCTGCACTTCACACCCCTGCCCGAAGCAATGCCTTACCTTGTTTTTTATCATCCCGCGGCTATTTGGTGGAAATGACCAAGTAGTCGGTGTATTTCCAGAATTGCGCGGGGTCGAGGATGCGCAGGAAGAGCACCAGCGAGGTCTCCTTCTCGTCGGTTACCAACTCGTAGCTGGCCTCGGGGTGCTTCGAGACTACCTTGGCCTTTTTCTGATTGACGGCAATGGTGGTAATCTTCGAGCGGTCAATCTCGTTGAACATCTCGGTCGACATATCGGCCATCGTCCCTTGGCGGCGACCGATGCCGATAAATCCGCCCGACTTGTTCACGATGCCAGCTTTCTTCAACTCGCTGTAGCTGCCCACTACGTAGTAGGCACGATTGGCATCGGCTATCTGCCGCGCGATGTATTCATCCTTTTCTTGGTTGGCCGAAGTCAACTCGCTGATGTTCTTGTTCAAGCCCTTGATGACCACCTTGCTGTTCTCCAGCTCGGTCAGCAGCTCGGCAATCTGACTTTCCTGCGCGGCACTACGTTCTTCGAGCTTGGCCACGTAGGCTTTGAGGTCGGCATTCTTCCTGCTGAGCACCCCCACCCGCGAGCTGAGCTGCGCGATCTTCTCCTTGTTGCTGGACATGATGCTGTCTATCGAGCTGATCTGCCCCGCAATTTCTTGCTTGCGGCTGTACGACCCTTCGGTGCCGTTGCGGCGCATTTCCTGCACGCTGCTGTATTTCGAGTTGATGGTCGAGAGGTTGCCCTCAATCTCGTTGAGCATCTGGAACAACTCGTCCAACTCCCCTTCCTTTGCATCCACCACCGCCTGCAGCGAGTCAATCACGCCCTGACGGGTGTCGAGTTCCTTTTGGTTGCACGCCGTAAAGCCAGCCATCATGGCCAGCAGCCCCAGTGCCAAACTGATTTTCTTCATATCTTTATCCTTTATTTGTTTTCTTATGCCTTGCCGAAGCATACTGCTCCGAACCAATTTGCCCTATTAACGCCCACTGAAATCCGATATTGCGCTTTTCTTATGTTAAAAAAACTTAAATAATACACTTGACTATGGAGACGAAGCACGCTGCGGGGAGGCACTTGGTCCGTGTCATCTCCGTGTCATCTCCGTGTCAGGTCCGTGTCACCTCCGACTCCATACGGACCAAACACGAACCAAATACGGACTTAACGCGGACTAAACACGGCGGAAGTGGCAGGTCGGTAGGAGGGGGAATTAGGGGGAAAACGACAGGTCGCCGCTGCCATGCTTTCAGTGCGGGCAACGGCGACCTTGGCTTTGTCGTCGCGGGCGGTGGGATTAGCGGAGGAGGAGAACGCTGCCAGTCTCGGTGAAGTTGGCGTTGGGTTGGCCTTTGATGTAGTAGGAGAAGTACCAGATGTAGACGCCTTGCGGGAGGTCGGCGCCGTCCCAGCAGTCGGTGTAGTTGTCGGTTTGGAAGACGAGGAGACCTTCGCGGTTGTAGATGCGGAGCTCGCCCGAGACGATGTCTTGGCCTTGGATGCAGAACTGGCGGTTTTGCTCGTCGGGACGCGTTGGGGTGAAGACGTTGGGGACGAAGATGGCGCTGTGGCGGATAGGGATGACGGCACGGGTGGTGTCGGAGCAGCCATCGAAGAAGACTTGGAGTTCGACGCGGATGCTGTCGTGGGCGTAGTCGGCGTGGCGGATAAGATGCCAAGCGGTGTCGGGCTGGAGGATGTCGTCGATATACCAGCGGCGCGAGTGGGAGGCTTGACCGAGATCGTAGAGGTTGTATTCGAGGTTGTCGGCAGTGAGGACTTCGGGGCTGAAGCTGAGCTGTGCGCGGAGGGGTTCGATGGGGTTGAGGCGGAGGGTAGCGGTGTAGGGACAGGTGGGGGTTTCGGCGAAGTCGGCATGGACGGTGTACTCAGTGGGTACCTCGATGGAGGTGGAGAAGGAGGTGCTATACTCGAAGCCAGCGAGGTTGGGGTCGGTGGGGTCTGCGGTGATGACGTGGTAGGGAGCGTCGGTGAGGAGGTGGATACGGTAGACGCAGCCTTTGTCGTAGGTGAGGCTGACGACGGGGTGCGCACGCTGGGTGAGAGTGATTTGGAAGACAGAGTCGCAGTGGAATAGGTTAGTCTTTAGGGTGTCGCGGAGGGTAGTGGTCTTTTCGGTGTTGTCGCGTTCGCTGTTGAGGTTGATGGTACGTCCGCGCCAGGAGTAGGGTTCGCCGAAGCAGAAGATGTCCTGCGCGGCGTTGAAGTAGAGGCCGTGGACGGTGAGGCGGAGGGAGCGGATGCTGTCGCAGCCGTGGCGACTGGTGCCGTTGTAGGTTTCGTTGAATGTGCGGGTCTGCGAGGCACCGGAGGCATCGGCCTGCATGGCTGTCCAGGAGAAGGTTTCCCACTGGTAGTTTTGGCTAGCACAGATGTCGTCGGTGAAGTCGAAGCGGTAGGTGGGGTTGACGGAGAGGATGAGGGTTGCGATGCTGTCGCAGTGGTGACGGACGGTGTGCATGGGGTTGCGATAGGTGCCTTCGGTGTTGTAGTTGCGTCCACCGAAGGGGTAGGACTGGTTGTCGCAGATGGTAGCGTACTCGGTGGTGGCGTAGGTGGGTTGGACGTGGAGGGTCATGGTAACGACGCTGTCCTCGCCGTGTTGTGCGGTGAGGGTGGCTGATTTGACGCCTGCATCGTTGAAGATGACGTTGTTCCAGAGGACTGGGAAGTGGTTTTCGCAGACGGTGCTGTCGTCGGTGGCGGTGAGGTTGTGCCACACATAGAGGTGCATAGTTACGGTGCTGTCGCAGTGGGCGCGGCTGGTGAGGGTGGTGGTTTGGTCGTCGGAGTCAGTGAAGGTGAGGCCGTGCCAAAGGTAGGGGAGCTGGTTTTCGACGATGGTGTCGTAGTCGTCGATAGTATAGGTGGGGCTGACGTGGACATTCATCGTGAGGATGCTGTCCTCGCCGTGCTGTGCGGTGAGGGTAGCGGTAGCAGTGCCGGCATCGGTGAAGGTCTCGCCGTTCCAGACGAGAGGCAGCCAGTTGTCGCAGACGGTGCTGTCGGCAGTGGCGTAGCGATTGAGGTAGACGTGGAGATTGTAGACCATGATGCTGTCGCAAGCGATTGCGTTGGGGATGATGATGGTGTCGGAAGCGACGGATGCGGTGTAGGTGCGACCGTTGAAGATGTAGGGGAGTTGGTTCTCAACGATGGTGTCGAAGAAGGTGCTATCGGTGGAGTAGATGACGGTGAGGTGGAAGAAGAGTGTGCTGTCGGCACCAGCCACGTTGAGTGTATCGAACTGGTAGTCGCCCGAGATGTTGAGGGTTCTGCCTTTCCAATGGAGGCTGTCGCAGACGGTGAGGGTGTCGAAGCCCACAGTGCTCTTGTTGATGGTGAGGTGGAGGGTTACCACGCTGTCGCAGCCTGCGGCGTTGGTGAAGGTGTGGGTGGGGGCTACTTGGGGGGTCTCGGTGTAGGTGGTGCCGTACCAGGTGAAGTTGGTGGTAACGACGGCGGTGGTGTCGCCAGTGTTGGAGTGGGTGACGGTGAGGTGGAGGGTTACGGTGCTGTCGCAGCCTGCAGCGTTGGTGTAGACGTGGGTAGGCTCGGGCGTGGGGGTAGCGGTGTAGGTAGTGCCGTGCCAAGCGAAGGTGTTGCATTCGGTTGCGTTGGTGTCGCCAGTGTTGCTGTTGTTGATGGTCAGGTGGAGCGTGATGTTGCTGTCGCAGCCAGAGGCGTTGGTGTTCTGGTAGACATAGTCGCCGCTGGTGGTGTAGGTGGTGCCACGCCAGGTGTAGGTGTCGCATTTGACGGCGTTGGTATCAACCAGCGTGGTGGCTTGGATGGTAATGGTGTAGGAGAGGTTGTAGGTGCAGCCGTTGCTGTCGGTGGCTACCACGTTGTAGGTGGTGGTGGTCTGTGGATTGACAATCATGGTGTCGCTTCCCCACGAGGTGGTGAGGGCGCGTTTGACCACGAGGGTGTCGGGGACGGTGGAGGCACAATGCGGCTGCGGGCCTTCGAGCAGCGGAGGCATGGCACCCGCGAGGGTGAAGGACTTGGTGAGGGTGTCGGTGCAGGAGCCACCTGCCAGTTTTGCGATGAGGGTGGCGGAGTAGGTGCCAGGGCTGCTGTAGTGAGCAGTAGCGTGATACTGGTTGGAGGTGGCATCTCCTGTGCTGCCAGGGAAGCTCCATTCGGCTGATTCCACGCCTTCGCCCGTGCCGACGGGGTTGATGCCATCGGCGGTGATGGTGCTATGATTGACAAAGCTCACGTCGAATTGGCAGTTGCTGGTCGAGACCACGGTGTCGAACAGGGCGAGGGGGTAGCGCGTGCCAGCATAAGCACTGGTCATGAAGGTGCAGCCTGGAATGTCCACGAAGGTCAGGCGGCAGTAGTAGATGTGGTTGTCTGTGCCGCTAACGGTGATAGAGCGGCTGGTGCTGACGGGGGCCGTTGTGGTGTCGGTATACCACTGGTAGCTGAAGCCGTCGGGGGCGGTGAAGGTGTTGCTCAACTGGCTTTCACCACAGCTGGTGGAGGCAATGTTGCGCCGCTGGCATTCGAGGGTGAAGTAGGCGTAGCCGTAGTGGGCTCCTTGTGCACAATCATAGGTGGTCAGGCGGATAAATACAGGCCGCCCATGGTATGCCTTGAGGTCAATACCGATGCTCGTCCAGTCTTTCCACAGCACGGCACTGCTGCCAGAGCCCACTTGATTCCAGCCGAGGCTGGTGGATGCGATGAAGTCTACCGAGCCGCAGGTGGGGTCGATTTGCACCATATCCTCGTCAAGGATTTCAAGGGTGAAACGGGGCTGTTGCGAGGCGGTATGGCCTGCGGCTTGCAGCACGGCTGCATACTTGAGGATAAGAAGGTCGCTGACAAGGGTGTCGACGGTTAGGGAATAGACCAGTGCTTCGGCTTGGCGGCTGGTGCTCCAGTTGCCAAGGCGGACGGACTTGGTGTGTCCTGGGGGAACCGTGTGGAGGCCGTTGTTGGTGCGGGCATCGTATTCGTTTATGTCGGTGTGGATAGTGTGGCGGCTGGAGTTGCTCGAAGGGCCGTTGTTCACCACTCCGCGCGTGGCATAGGGGTTAGCATAGACGCCATAGTAGGCCGAGGTGTAGCTGGCTGTAAGGTCTGTAGGGTCAATGCAGCCGTAGCCAGCGAGGATGAAGTTAGTAGAAGCAGAGGCTCCGCAGCTGGCCTCGACGGTAAAGGTATATTCGGTGCCGAGGGAGAGGCCAGTGACGGTATAGGTAGTGTCGCCTGCGGCGGTAGTCCCTATGGTAACGCCGTTCTGCTTGACGGTGTATATATAAGATGAATTATAGGGATTACGCCAAGTGAGGCGGGCGGAGGTGGAGCTGACAGGGACTGCCGTCAGCCCGTAGACACCACATTCGGGCAGGAGGGTGATTTGGACATCATCGAGGGCACCATAGTAGGTCGAGGTGCTGCCGTTGGTGTAGCGGAAGGCGAGGTAGAGGGGGCGAGCGGGGAGGTCGGGGTAGTTGAGCAGGGTGTCCGATACTGCTTGCCAGCTGGTGGCCTTGGTATAGCCGAGGGTGATGAACGACGAGGGGTCGCCCGGGTTGGTCATCACGCCGTATTCCAGCTTCGGGTAGGTGGCGTTGGTTACCTTGTATTGGAACGAGAAGGCCATCTTGCTGGCTGGCACTCCAAAGTTGGTGGCCACCACGGCATAGGCAGGTGTGTAGTTGTTGCTCCTAAAGAGGAAGCCGTTGCCGCTGACGCGGTAAGTGGAACTGCTCGTCAGGAACATCTGCGGGTATGTGGAGGTGGTGGCACTGCGGTTGATCAGATACCAGCAGTTGGGCATGGCGTTGGCGTAATCATTATAGTGGTGGCCTGAGGTGGTAGGAGCACCTGTACCAGTGGAGACGCCTTGCGCGGTGGTGAAGACGTTGAAGTCTTCCGCGTAGGGCAGTGAGCCGCCTGCGCAGGGGGTGTGAACCTGCACTGTCAGCTCATCGCATCCTGCTCCGTTGGGGCGGACGGTGAAGGTGTAGTCGGTGCTTGACATCAGTCCAGTTACCTCATACTGCTCTGCACCAGCTGCAGTGGTGGCGATGACGCTTCCGTTGCGCGATATGGTGTAGGTGTTTGTGCCACCACTGAAGTCGCTCCAGTGGAGCATACAGGCCGTGGGTACCACGCTGTCGGCATAGAGGCCACCAAAGCATATCTCGCGCAGGACGACGTTCTCGATGGCTGTGTAAGCACCGTCCGATGCGCCCCCATCATAGCGGAAAGCCACGCGCGGACGGTCGGTGCCACTGAAGGCTGCTTTGTAGGCATCAAAGGCCCCGATGGCGACGGTAATGGTAGTCCAATCAGTGGTGCGCTCGAGCTTGCCGAGCTGCACAAAGGTGCGTGTATCCGATGTGTTGCCTATCACGCCATAGGAGAGCACGCCCACATTGTCGGTAGTTACCGACTGCTTGTATTGGAACTGGAGCTCCAGGCGATTGGTAGGTACAGTCCCCGTAGGTAGAGGCAGGACGGCATAGAGCGGACGGAGACTGTTGCTCTTGAAGAGTAGGCTGTTGGCACTAAGGCGATAGGTGGAGCTGTTGGTCAAGAAGGCTTGTGGATAGGTGCTGCTGCTGGTGCTGAGGTTGATGAAGTCCCAGCAGTTGGGCAAAGTGTGTGTGCTGGGGTAGCCAGAAGGTGCACCAGTGCCTGTGCTAATGCTGCCACCATAGTAGTCAAACGGCTCGTTGTAGGTCAGCGAGACACCCTCGGAGCAGGTCGTAGCGGTGTAGAGTATTCGCTCATCGCTACTGAGGCCGCTACAATTCGTCCTGATAGTAAAAGCGCAGGCTTGCCCTTTTCCAAGGCCGTTGAAGTCGTAGTAGGTGGCTCCGGCAGCGGTGGTGTAGGTGTTGCCATTGAAGGTGATAGTGTAGGTTGTTGTCCCGTGGTTGTGGTCTTTCCACGTGAGGCGCATGCTTGTTGAGGTTACGTTAGTGGTGGTAAGGCCACTAACGGGGAGGCACTGTACCTCGGTTACCCGCACGCTGTCTATCGCCGCCCAACCCGAGCTGCTCGTCCCGCCCGAGTAGCGGAATGCCACGTAGCGAGCATTGGCTGCTGGGTCGTGGAGGCCGATGGTGTCCTGTATTCTCGTCCACGAGGTTACCTTGGAGAGCGTCCGCAGCGGCACAAAGGTGGAGGCATCGCTGGGGTCAACCATAGTGCCGATGGTGATCTCGCCCGATGCTGTGCTGGTGGCACTGTTGCGATACCAGAAGTCGAGCCGCTGGTGCTCCACGTTCACACCCGACACTAATGGCAAGGCAGCATAGCTCACATTGCTGCTCGATGAATTGACAAACATCAGGCTGTTGGTTTGATGCGCATTGGCTGTGGAGAAGAAAGCCTGCGGGTAGGTGCTGGCCGAACTGCTGAGGCCTGTGAATGTCCAGCAAGCAGGCAGCAAATTGTTGGGGTAGACCGAGGGAGCAGAAGTGCTGGTAGAGACTCCATAGCTGTAGGCATCCATGTTCTCGCTGTAGGGCAGCGTAACTGTACCGTCGCACATGGTGCGGGTGTTTATAGTAACGGTTTGACTGTTCTGTTCGCAAGCCACGCAGTTGGTACGCACCCCTACCGAGTGGCGGCTCAACGGGGTAAGCCCCGTAATGTCGTAATAGGTAGCCCCTGCCGCCGTGGTGGCATACTCCACCCCGTCAAGGTAGATAGTGTAGGTAGCCGATGAAGGAGCTGAACTGCTCCAACCCACTCGCAGACTATTAGCCGTGACGTTGGTAAACTCCACCCCAGTGGGCGACACACAAGTTTCTCGCCCTATCTTCAACTCGTCGATATAGCCTCTATATCCAAGACCGCTGCACGAGTTGGCATATTCAAACACGATGCGATACGAGTTTGCTGGGTAGTCGGCATTGAGCAGCGTGGAAAGATCCGCCTGCACGGTAGTCCACGCATTCCTCGTATCAAGGGTCTTCAGCCGCTGGTAGGAGGCTATGGCTGCCGACTCGCTGCTGAGGTCAGTCATGATACCCAAATACATGGTAACACAACTGTTCTCAATCATATACTTAAACTCCAGATTTATGCTCGCCGCCGAAATCCCAAAGGTCGGCATTGCAGCATAAGTCTTCAGGCTGGGAGATGCGTGCTTAAATTCCATGTGGGTTACACTACCCGTCAATGGGTCTGGTCCAGAGCAGGTTTCCTGACTGAGCCAGATGTTGCTGGTTGCATCGCTCGGGTTGTTGCCTGCGTAGGCACCGGGGAATATCCACCCGGTGGGCAGTGTGCGTGAGGAGTAGTCGGTGGAGATGCCATCCCAGGTGCAGTCTGTGCTAACGCCGCCACCTGTATATGAATCAAAATCCTCGTGATACGACACCGTTCCCCCAAGGTTTACAATGGTTGTATATGGTACCGAGGTATCGCCCTCGCTCGTACCACAAACGGCCATCACCGACATCGTATAGTCGCCTTCGCACCCTGCAAGTCCGCTAACAGTATACGAAGTCCCCGTAACCGAATGCTCCGTCAAATTATTATATAGTACATATCCCTGTGCTCCTGTTACTGCATCCCACGTAACCGTATATCCGCTCGAATTCACCCCCGAGACTACCACATTTGTCGGATACGAGCAGTTGTTCCGCGGCCTCCACTGATACCACCGACCATTGGCTGGCCAATCGTCCACCTCCGTAGAACTCCCATTAGTGAAATGTGTTGATGTCGTCCCCGACTCATCTATTACCCAACCATCCGTCGCGTCAATACACATTCCCACCTGAAACGATGATGGTGTACCAGTCGCTGTTTTATACACTATCAGTATTTTCCCACTCAAAAACAACTGTACCTGAAAAGGCATCAGTATATCTTCGTCACGATAAGGCGATAGCACCCAATCCACCACCAGCATTGTATCACCAAACGTTTGGTAATACACATGGTTTACGCCGCTGAACGAATACCCATCCGCTCCCCTACCCACAATCTTGGGTGCATCCTTGGCCGCATTGCTACTCGATAGCGGCGAACTATACGGAAAAACGGAGTTCACCGCTCCCAATCGCATCGCTCCGTTTTCTGTCACCGAAAAGTGGGTATACGAAGTTCCTCCAAACGGAAACGAAAAACCAATCGGGTACAGCGCACTCGTAACCTCATCATCATCCTCTGGCAGAATATTGGTTGAGGCGGTCAGCGTCTTCCACTTCGCTGTACTTACACCCGTTGAAAAGATATACGACGACAACCCACTCCCCTGTGCCTCAACCTTCATCGGCAGCACCCATGCCAACAGCAATCCAACAACAACAAATGAAATCTTCCGTCTCATGACTTTATCTTTTTGTTTCTATCAAATAGGCATATAGCCAGCATTTGGCCGACATTCACCACCACAATTCACCTTGTATCGGTTGCCCTATATGTCTGTTTTTTATTCCGTTATCCTATATTTAGTTTGCAAATGCAACGTACAAAGATAAATTATTTTTTTAATAAGTCATAAAAAAAATGCTTTTCTTTGTCCGCATAGTAGACGCAGCGGGTGTTATTTTGTTGCCCTTGTATGGTGAAATTGGCGATAGCACTTTTGCCCAATTATCTATCATCCAATGGAAATGGGAGGGGGCAAAGGCTGCGCCTTTGCCCCCTCCCACGCTATCTGCTCTCTCTCCTCAATCTATCTTTTCAAAACCAAGATAGGGGGTCAGACATTTCGGCATCACTATTCCTTCTGCCGTCTGGTTGTTTTCCAGCAGGGCTGCCATGATGCGCGGCAGCGCAAGCGCCGACCCGTTGAGGGTGTGAGCCAGTTGCATCTTGCCGTTGTCGTCGCGGAAGCGAAGTTTCATCCGGTTGGCTTGGAAGGTCTCAAAGTTGCTCACCGAGCTCACCTCAAGCCAACGCCCCTGGGCGGCACTCCACACCTCGAAGTCGAAGGTCATAGCACTGGTGAAGCTGATATCCCCACCGCAGAGTTTGAGAATATGGTAGGGCAGGCCGAGCTTGTTGAGCAATCCTCCCACGTGCTGTTTCATCTCCTCCAGCTGCTCATAGCTTCGCTCTGGATGCTCAATGACCACTATCTCCACCTTCGAGAACTCGTGCAGGCGGTTCAATCCGCGCACATCTTTGCCGTAACTTCCCGCTTCGCGGCGGAAACATTCGCTGTAGCCCACATGGCGAATGGGGAACTGGCGGGCATCTACCACGCAACCGCGGTAGATATTGGTGATAGGCACCTCGGCCGTGGGTATCATGTAGTAGCCATCGAGCGGTATGGCGTACATCTGCCCCTCTTTGTCGGGCAGTTGCCCGGTGCCGAGTCCGCTGGCCTCATTGACCATCAGCGGGGGTTGTATCTCGGTGAACCCTGCAGCGGCGGCCTCGTCGAGGAAGAAGTTGATCAGGGCACGCTGCAGCCTGGCACCTTTCCCTTTGTAGACTGGGAAACCCGCACCTGTGATTTTATTGCCGAGCTCAAAGTCCACAATGTCGTATTTCGCACAAAGTTCCCAGTGGGGCAGTGCACCTTCGGGGAGGACTGGCTTTTGGCCATATTCACCCACCACCACGTTGTCGGCCTCGCTCTTGCCTTTGGGCACACTGATGTGGGGGGCATTGGGGAGCGAGATGAGTTTGGCCTCCAAGTCGCTGCCGATGGCAGTCCACTTCTCGTCGAGCGAGCGTTCCTCGGCCTTGAGTGCCGCCGTGCGCGTTTTGGCCGTCTCGGCTTCCTCTCGCTTACCTTGCTTCATCAGCGCACCTATCTCTTTGGCCAAGCGATTGGCATCGGCTTTGACTGCGTCGAGCTTTGCCTGCAGGCCACGACGCTCTTCGTCCAAGGCTATAATCTCGGCTATGCGTTCTTCCACATTGGCCACATTCTTTATCTTCAGCCTCTCCACCACCTCGGCGGTGTGTTCTTTGATATATTGCAGTTGGAGCATATTTTGGATGTAATTTATTGTTTCTATCTTTGGGGTAACGATGCTTTGCTTATCTTATTGTCTACGCCAATAATGCTTTTAGCCGTGGGAGCAGCTCGAGGTCGGCAGGCAACCACTCCACGCTTTCCAACTCGTCCGCCCCAAGCCAACGAGCAGCACGATGCTCGCCAAGCGTGGCTCTGCCCAGTGGGCGACACTGGTAGAGGTGCATCCTCAAGTGGAACTGCGGATAGTCGTAATCCACCGAGGCCAGCCTTTCCCCCACTTCCACCTCGAGCCGCAACTCTTCACGCAGCTCCCGCCGTAAAGCCTCTTCCCTACCCTCTCCCTGTTCCACTTTCCCACCCGGGAATTCCCACCATCCGTCCCACTCGCCATAGCCGCGCTGCGTGGCCAGCACCCGTGCGCCGTCGATGATGGCCGCTGCCACCACCTCCACCACCCTCCGCTCACCTGCTTCGCATTGCATCATTGCCTTGTTCTCCAAAAAAGCGGCACCGCCGCAGCGATGCCACTTCAATAAGATGTAGACAAACTATCCGCCCTACTGGCCAACGTTATTTTTTGAACAGTTTCTGCCAGTTCTTATACTCGCGCTCGCGCCAAGCCCCATTGTGGTAGGCATAGCTGACGATGGCGGGAATGACGGTGGTGCCTTCGGCATATACCATCTGCTGCAATTCCTCGCTCACTTTGCCCCAGCTGCCTGCCTCGAGCAGCGTGCTGGAAGAGCAGGCACCGTCGCGCACATCGGCCACGGTGATCTGGATAGCATATTTGTGCATGGGAACTTCTTTCCCGAGGATTTCTGCACACACCACCGTGTCCTGCGCAAAATTCTTCGGCGTGCCACCACCGACCATAAACAGGCCACTCTCGGGGGCGTTCATCTTGATCTCGGTCAGCTCAAGGAAGTCGGCCACCGAGTCGATGCTGACGTAGGGCTTGCCCGCTTTCTTGCGCAGCCACTGGTGTTTACCGATGCCAAATCCCGCCGAGCTATCGCTAAACGCGGGGCAGAATATCGGCACCCCACACTCATAGCATGTCTGGATGAGACTCTCTTTCTTCACACCGTGCCCTTCGGCCAACCATTTGCCCACCTCGTAGAGGAACTCACGGCTGCTGTAGGGACGCGGCTCGAGGCTGTCGGCCACATCGCAAGTGGCTTGGTCGCAGGCTTGCAGCTCCTCCTCGTCGATGAAGGTGTCGTAGATACGGTCGATGTAGAGCTCGCGCAGCTTGGTGTCGGGGATGACGTTCTCCTTGGTACCAATGTAGTGCTTGAAGCCCAGCGCCTCGAAGAGGTCCATATCAATGATGCTCGCACCCGTGCTCACGACCGCATCCACCATCTTGCTTCGCACCATGTCCACATACACCTGCATGCAGCCTGCCGCCGAGGTGGAACCCGCGATGGTCAGGATGTTGGTGCAATCCTTCTCGGCCAACATCTGGCAGAGGATGTCGGCTGCACGTGCTGTGTCGCGGCTGGTGAAGCTCATGCTGCGCATAGCGTTGATGAGCTCGGTCGAGTCGTACTTCTTAATGTCAATGTGTTTGACGGTCTCTTTCAGGAGGTCTTTTTTCTCCATGTCCTTTTTGTTTTTTTGTTTGTAACTACAATGCTTCAGCGGGCACGCACGTGGGAGACTCCCTGCCTGAATTCTATTACCCTCATAACGCTCCCAGCCTGCCGATATTGCCTGTGGCCACATTTTTTTATTCCACCGACCGCATCCCGCCCCCAATTCGACCTGCTCCCAACCAATTTTCAATTCTCAATACTCAATTCTCTATAACCCATAACCCATAACCTGTAACCTTTTTTCTACCCACTTGGTCCGTGTCATCTCCGTGTCATGTCCGTGTCACCTCCGTGTCACCTCCGAGTGGAGTCGGACCTAACACGAACCAAACACGGTCCAAACACGGGCTAAACACGGGCTAAATCAGGAGCGGGGATTGCATTCTGTGGGATGCCCGTAGGTGCTGAAAGAGAGCCTGCCCTCCGCAGGTGGGGAGAGCAGGGCTTTTGCCCATTGACGGATGCCGATGGCGGGAGCCTATCGGAACTCGAAGAGCTGGGTGAAGCCTGTCATGGCGAAGACGCTGCGGATGTCGTCGCTCATGCCTTCGATGAAGACGTGTCCGCCTGCAGGCTTTACGGCTTTGAGGAGGGCGAGGAAGATGCGCAGGCCGCTGGAGGAGATGTATTCCAGCTTGGTGCAGTCGAGGACGACGTTTTTCCCTGCGGCTGCCATCAGCGGAGCAAGGTCTTTTTCGGTCTGGGGTGCAGCGGCGGTGTCGAGGCGGCCTTCGAGCGTGGCTACCAGCTCGCCGTTCTGTTCTTTGATGGTTGTGTTCATATCTGCTTGATGTTTTTGGTCATTGTTAATATGTTTTTGTCGTCCTGCCGCTGGTAGGCGACGGTGTCCATGATTTGGCCGACGAGGAAGATGCCGAGGCCACCGATGGGTCGGTCGTCGGCACCGAGGGTGAGGTCGGGCGGTGGGGTGGCGGTGGGGTCGAAGGGAGTTCCTGAGTCGGTTAGGACGAAGGTGGCAGTGCCATCGGCGGCTTCGGCCGAGAGGTGGACTTCACCCACTGTGCCTGCGGGATAGGCGTAGTTCATGACGTTGACCACGGCCTCTTCGAGGGCGAGGTTGAGGCTCATGGAGAGTGCGGGAGGGATGCTATGCTGGGTGGCAAAGCTGTCAATGAAGTCAGCCAACTGTGGGATTTCCTGCACGTCGTTGTGCAACACGAGTAGGTCTGCCATAGACTATCGGTTCAAGGGTTTGACGTATTTGATGGCGAGCATGGTGAGGTCGTCGCTCTGCTGTGCACCGTCGACGAAGTGCTGCACCGTGGCGTTCATTTGGTCAATGAGCTGGTGGGGGGAGGCTGTAGTATTGGCTTGCAAGACTTCTGCCATGCGCTGTTCGCCGAATTGGCCGTGGACAGCATTTTCGGCTTCGGTGAGGCCATCGGTGTAGAGGAAGACGAGGGTGCCGGGGGTGATGAAGGTCTGCTGGAGGCTGAATTGCCAGCTGGGCATCACGCCGACGGGGATGTTGGCATCGAGGGAGAGCGGGGCGACGTTGGAGCCGAGGACGACTGGGGGGCAGTGGCCAGCGTTGGAGTAGGCGAGGGCACCGGTCTGCAGGTCGAGCACACCGATGAAGAGGGTGATGAACATCGAGCTTTCGTTCATTTCCGACATGGCATCGTTCATCTGGGTCATGATTTGGTCGGGGCTGTCGAGTCGGGCGGAGATGGTGCGGAAGAGGCTCCGCGAGACGGCCATCACGAGCGAGGCCGGGACACCTTTGCCGCTGACATCGCCCACGCAGAAGAAGAGGCTGCCGTCGCGCAGGTGGAAGTCGAAGAGGTCGCCTCCGACCTCCTTGGCTGGGACGAGCATGCCGTGCATTTCCACCTCGTCGCAGTCGGGGAATGGGGGGAAGGTCTTGGGAAGCATACCCATCTGGATGCCGCTGGCTATTTTGAGTTCGCTGCCGATGCGTTCCTTCTCGGCACTGACGGCTTGGAGTTTTCTGACGTTGACCACTGTGCGCCAGATGATAAAGGCCAGCAGCAGGAGGCAGAATATCCAGAAGATGGTGAGGTAGGAGCCTACGCGGCGGAGACCGGCGTAGATGTCCTTGTCGGGGAAGATGACGGCCATCGACCAGCCAGTGTTGCCTTCGACGGGGGCGTAGTAGATGTAGCCCTTTTCACCGTCGTTACCGCTGACGACTGCGTGGCCACTATCGCCAGCGAGCATGGCTCGGTTGACGTGGCCCACCATTGAGTCGTTGCTGTATTGCGAGGCTTCTTGAAGGGTTACTTGCATCACCTGCGTCTTGTCGGGGCAGGCGAGGATGCGACCTTCGCGGCTGGCGAGTATCATGGCGGCGTTATCCTGCAGGCCGAAGCGGTCGGTCAGCCAGTCGAGCGAGAGGTCGCAGCAGAGGACACCGACGGTACGACCCTGCCGATCGTGGAGGGGAAGCGTATAGGAGCAGACGGTGGTGAGCGAGCCAGCATCGTCGATGTAGGGTTCCGACCAAAGGCCACCATCGGCTGCGAGGGCTGTGCGATACCATTCGGCCTGGTGGTAGTCATGCTGGCTGGAGCCTATCTGGCGACTGACGATGCCCGTGCTGTCGCGACCGACGTAGGGTTCAAACCAGCGGCCTTCTTTGGCGAAGTAGTTAGGCTCGAAGGCTACGGCGCAGCCCCGAATTTCGCTGTTGTTCTCCACCAAGCGTTGGAGTACGCCATAGATGGAGTCCTTGTGGGCGATGGAGCGTTCAAGTGCCCACTGCATGTTGCCCACGGCGGTCTCCACATCGCCCACCACGCGCTGAATTTCGAGGTTTTTCACGTGGAGCTCGGATCGGGCTCGGCGGTTCACTTCGTCGCGGATGCCATCGCGGGCGAAGATGTATTGCACCGCAGCAATCACCTGTACCGAGAGTGCTGCCACAAGCAAAATGGCCATGCCGCTGCGAGCCTGCAACGTCTGCCACCAGTGTTTAACCGTTCTGTCTATCTTCATACTATAAGTGTAGGGTTAGTTTGATTCCTTCGGGTGTCTGCTCTTCGCTGATTTCGCTACTCATGCCACGGATAATCATCACGGCCAGCTCGTCGACCTCGGGCCAATCGAAGGGCGAAAGGGTCTGCCCGCGGTGGAGCACCGAAACGGTGGTGAATTGCTCCATCTCGCTGTGGTCCACCTCGATGCGCACTGGGCCTTCGCGGTGCGCAAGAAGCACGAGCATTTCCTCCACGATGTGGGTGATGGGGTTCATCTTGTCGGCTATCGAGCAGCGGATGCAGAATTGCTTGATTTGCGAGGTCATGTCGTAGAAGTCGAAGTCGCGGCTGGCGATATCGAACACCAGACGGCTTATTCGGCGGATGAAAGCGCGGGTGGCCTCGTGCTGGGGTTGGGCGAAAAGGCTCTTCGTCTCGCCTTGCTCCACAATTTGCCCATCGGCGAGGAAGAGTGTGTGGCTACTCACATCGCTGGCGAAGCGCATTTCGTGGGTAACGATAATCATGGTTAGGTTATCCTGCGCCAGCGATCGGATGACGCCCTGCACCTCGCCCACCATAGTGGGGTCAAGCTGCGAGGTGGGTTCGTCGAAGAGCACTATCTCGGGCTCCATGGCCAAGCAGCGGGCGATAGCCGTGCGCTGCTGCTGCCCGCCCGAGAGGATGGTGGGCATAGCATGAGCTTTGTCGGCCAAACCTACGCGCCGCAGGTGGTGCATCGCCAGAGCCTCTGCTTCCTCCCTCGCCATTCCTTTCACCTTCATAGGAGCCAAGGCCACATTGTCCAGCACCGAGAGGTGGGCGAAGAGGTTGAAACTTTGGAAGACCATACCCATCCGCTGCCTGAGTTGCACGAGGGGGTAATCGATGTCGGTTATCAAGTCGCCTCCCACGCGGATGTCGCCACTGGTGGGTCGCTCCAGCAGGTTGAGGCATTTGAGGAGCATACTTTTCCCGCTACCCGACGGGCCTATGATGCTGACCACCTCGCCCCTCTCTACGTGGAAACTCACGTCGTGCAGCACCTCAAGCTGACTGCCGTCGGGTTGGACGACACTTTTGTGCAGATGGCTGGTCTCTATCATACGCGTGAGGTTTTCTTTACTATGCAATCCAACCCCTTTACGAGCAGCCATGCCAGCAGGAAGTAGATGGCCGTTACCAGCAATAGGGAAAGCAGGTGTTCGCCTGTGGTGGAGCGTATCATGTTGGTGGCATTGGTGAGGTCCTGAATGGCTACGTAGCCCACCACGGAGGTACCCTTCAGCAGCGTAACAGCCTGAAACTTATAGGCGGGAAGTGCGTTGTGCATGGCCTGCGGAGCTACCACCCACCGCAGCACCTGCATATTGCTCAATCCGAGGGCACGGCCAGCATCCATCTGCCCTCGCCCCACCGACTCAATCGACGACTGGAAGAGCGAGGCAGACATATTGGAGAAGTTGATGGCAAACGCGGCCACCGCAGCCACCATGCCGTGCCGCCCACCCAGTATGACATTAAATGCTATCAGCATCAGCACCAGTATCGGTGTGCCACGCACCACTACTTTCCACCACCGTGCCACCTCGCGCACCCAACGCCTGCGGCTGCACTGCATGGCATATACCCCCCCCCCAAGAAGTGTGCCTATCAGCAGCGAGAAGAACGTGATGACCACCGTCGCCCACAGCCCTTCCACAATCAGCATCCAGCGCGACTCCTCTATCAGTGCCTGCTGCAATGCTCCTTGTATACTCCCCAATGTGGTCATTTCCTGTTCTCTATCTGGCACTTTCGAGCAATCCCTGCAATTCCTTAATCTCATCCCTCAAGCGGGCAGCCACCATGAAGTCGAGTTCCTTGGCAGCCAGCTGCATTTTGCGCTGCCGCTCCTTTATCTCCTTGCGAAGCTGCTCCTTGGTCATGGCCATAAACTTGGCATCAAGGGTAGGCTTTGCCTCCAATTTGGGATCGGGGTCGGCTGCATGTGGTGGGTTGTTCGGCTCATGGGAGTAGGCTCGTGGCTGTGACTTCGGCAGCTCTGCACCCTCCTCGGCAGCCCGCTCAATGACGCTGGTGGTGCCGAGTATAGCCTCGGTGCTTTTCACTATCTGGCGCGGCACGATGCCATGCTCCATGTTATACCTAATCTGCTTTTCGCGGTGGCGATTGGTCAAGTCGATGGCACGTTGCATGCTGCCTGTGATGCTGTCGCCGTAGAGGATGGCCTTGCTATGCACATTGCGGGCTGCACGTCCGATGGTCTGAATCAATGCCCTATCCGAGCGCAGGAAGCCCTCCTTGTCGGCATCGAGGATGGCCACGAGGCTCACCTCGGGCAGGTCGAGGCCTTCGCGCAGGAGGTTTACCCCCACCAGCACATCGAATACGCCCATCCGCAGGTCGCGCATAATCTCCACCCGCTCCAGTGTGTCCACATCGCTGTGGATATACTTGCTACGGATACCCAGATTGGTCAAGTAGGCGGTCAGCTCTTCGGCCATGCGCTTGGTGAGCGTGGTCACCAGCACTCGCTCACCCTTGTCCACAGTATTCTCAATCTCATCCAGCAGGTCATCGACTTGGCTGACGGCTGGGCGCACCTCTACCACGGGGTCGAGCAGCCCTGTGGGACGTATCACCTGCTCCACCACCACCCCACCGGCCTCGGCCAGCTCGTAGTCGGCGGGGGTGGCACTGATGTAGATGGTCTGTCCCGTGAGGTTATAAAACTCTTCGTAGGTCAGCGGTCGGTTGTCCAATGCCGAAGGCAGGCGGAAGCCATACTCCACCAGGCTGGTCTTGCGGCTCCGGTCGCCGCCGTACATAGCCCCTATCTGTGGCACCGTCACGTGGCTCTCGTCCACCACCAGCAGGAAATCATCGGGGAAATAATCTATCAGGCAGAACGGACGGGTACCAGGTGCACGCCCATCGAAGTAGCGGCTGTAGTTCTCAATGCCAGAGCAGTAGCCGAGCTCTTGAATCATCTCCACGTCGTAGTTCACCCTCTCCTCCAGCCGCTTGGCTTCGAGGTTCTTGCCGATGGAGTAGAGGTAATCCCGCCGCTCGTACATGTCGCGCTGTATCTGCAGCAGGGCGTCTCCCATGTGTTCCTTGCTGGTGAGGAAGTTGCTGGCGGGGTAGATAACCACCTCGTCGAAGTGTTCTATCCGCTGCCCGCTGATGGGGTCGAAGCTTTCGAGGCTTTCAATCTCATCGTCCCAGAAGGAGATGCGGTAGCAGAAGTCGGCAAACGAGGGGAAGACGTCCACTGTGTCGCCCTTGACCCTAAACCTACCGTTGGTGAACTCTATCTCATTGCGCACATACTGCCCTTCAAGCAGGTGCATCAGCAGGTCGTCGCGATGCAGCCTCTCTCCCACCCTAAGCGTTATCGTTCCTCGCTTAAATTCCTCTGGGTTGCCGATGCCATAGATGCAACTGACACTGCTGACCACGATGACATCCCTCCGCCCGCTGAGCAGTGCCGAGCTGGCACGCAGACGGAGCTTGTCGAGTTCATCATTGATGGCGAGGTCTTTCTCAATATAAGTATTGGTGGCGGCTATATAGGCTTCGGGCTGATAGTAGTCGTAGTAGCTGACGAAGTATTCCACCGCATTGTTGGGGAAGAACTGGCGGAACTCGCCGTAGAGCTGTGCAGCGAGGGTCTTGTTGTGGCTCATCACCAGGGTGGGGCGATTCAACTCCTTGATGACGTTGGCCACGGTGAAGGTCTTGCCGCTGCCAGTAACGCCCTGTAGCACCTGTGCCCGCTGGCCATGCCTCACCCCTTCCACCAGCTGGCGGATGGCCTCTGGCTGGTCGCCCATGGGGGCGAAATCCGACTTGAGTTCAAAATCCATATCCTCGTGCGTTGAAGGCTATCGGCAGTCTGTAGTGTGGTCGAGCAGCATCTGCTGGCTGAGCTGCACCATGCCGAAGGCGTAGCGCCGCATGGCGGCTGCCGTGTCGGCATATTGGCCTATCATATCGGTGGTTTCTCCCATGCGGTAGAGGCTCTCGCGCTCCTCTTTGACACGCCAGAGGTAGAACCAGCCGCTGCGGCTGACCACCCCCACCTTGTCGTCGGCACTGAAGTAGGCATAGGGGCGACTGATGCGCTGCAAGTCCACACCCAGCGTTCTGGCAGCAGGACCTTGTGGCAACATGCCCAGCACAGTGGCTGCTATGTCCAATTGCATCGCGGGAGCTTGCTCCCGCGATGCCTTTATGCACCATGGTGCATAAAACAAAATCGGCACGTGATTGTAGGGCAACGAGATGTCGTAGATACAAGGGCGAGCAGCACCGTGGTCGCCCACGAAGACAAAGAGTGTCTGCCCGAACCAGGGCTCCTTCTCTGCCATCCGCATGAAGCGTCCGATGCTCCAATCGGCATACTCCACGATGGCTTTGTTCATCTCACTATTCTTGGCCTTGAAGCTTATCCCCTCGGGGATGACGTAGGGCGAATGGTCGCTGCAGGTCATCACCGTAGTGAAGAAAGGCTCTCCCTCGGCGTAAGCCTTGCGTCCGCGCTCAAGGGCGTAGTCGAAGAGCGTGTGGTCAGGCACTCCCCAGGTGCCCACCACCTCGGAAGCCTTATACTCGCTCTGTCCGTAGACTTCGTTGAAGCCGTTGTTGTAGAGGAAGCCTCGCATATTGTCAAAGTCGGCGTCGTGGGGCATAAAATAGGAGGTGGTATAGCCTGCGGCACGCAGAGCCTGCGGCAGGCCGCACATGCGGAAGATGGTGGCCTGCTTCATCGTGTGGCGATGCATGATGGCCGGATGGCCGTAGAGCGAGGAGTAGATGCCGTTATACGTATGGATACCTGCCGACCAAGCATTGGTGTAGAGCCTACCGCCCGCCATCAGGCTGTCGAGGCAGGGCGTCAGCGACTGGCCGCTCTCGGCCAGCGAGGTCTTCTCGGTGGCCATGCTCTCCATGATGACCAGCACCACGTTGGTCCGCTCGGGAAGCACCACCGCGCGCTCCGCCAGCGCGCTATCCTCCACCCACGCCTGCTGCTCTGCCCACACCCGCTCGGCCTCCTCCACCGCAATCAACTCCACGGGCTTGTTGCGGCTCTTGTTCAGCTCCTCCACGCTCTTGATGAAGGTGAAGGCTGGGTTGAGACCTATCTGATTAAGGAACGGAACTTCACAAAACGAGGCCGTCCCCACACGAATCGGACTCTTGCGGTTGAGCCTCCCTCGCATTCCGGTGAAAGTCAAGAATATCAACACCAGTGCCAAGGGGATGGTGGCATAGAGCGGTGCTGGCTTCACCTCGCCTTCGGCACGCAGCAATCCCCTGTCGAGCACCCTGCGGAACACCCACCGCGTGGCCAACCACCACGACACTGCCACCACCACAAAGGCCAGCAGCGCCAACACGTATTTCCACTCGCCGAAGATCATCCCAAGCACCATGTCGGGCGTGTCCCCCCACGTGAGCGACACCACGTCGAGCCGCGAATAGAAGTAGCAGAAATAGGGAATGTCGGCAGCACAGGCGAAGAAGGCCACCGTGTAGCAGACGTTGATGAAGTAGTGTGCCACTTGGTAGAAAGCTCTTGCCCTCCAGCGCGTATACTCACCCACCAGCATCATCAGCGCCGGCAAGGCCAAGATGTAGCAGCTGACCACCGTGTCGAACCGCCACCCCGTGTAGAGCGCATAGCCGAAAAGCCCCTTCATATCAATGGGCTCGGCGGCCTGCGAGCAGAAGACCCACGTCTCCACCAGGCGGAAAAGCGTGAAATACAAAACACCTAACAGATAGACTATCAGCAGGTAATTAAATCGTGCATACTTCTTCATAATCTGCAAAGATACGCAATAAATTTGACAAAACCCACGCCTCGTGTCCCATCGCCCCCACATCGGTATAGTTGGATTCCATAGACCTACCTTGGGGGGAGGACATCAGCAGACAGTCAGACCTCGCTCATAAAGGGACTCGGGAGCAAAACCGATTTCGTTGTTCCAATCGACGGTGTATGGGTCAAGCGTGAAATTGCGGAAATAGTCCAAGTCCTGCAACTTTCGGCAAACACCTTTCTGCATCAGCGGTGTAAAATCCACCAACTTTATCGTACCATTGTTAAATGTGAGCTTAAGAATATAGTCTCGGACATACTCGGCAGATACGACTTTCAAAAAAAACACATTATTCATGGCAAACTATTTGAGGGGTTCAATCTTTCGTATCGCACCACTGCTTTTCAGTTGGGTCCAATTCTCAAGAAGCTCTTCCTTGTGCAGGTCAAGCCACTCGTAAACCAAGCGGAGAGCCCGTCGAGGAAGAGAGCCTGTAATATGCCCGTCTTTAGAAACTGTTTTGATTTTATACAATAAATCTGTTAAGCATAAGCCTGATGAAAGCCAGTTGTACCATAGCCTGTAGAGAATTAGAGAAGAACTCGAAATCCGATGTGAGTCTTCTGCACTTCTCAAGCCAGGAGAAAG
>JAFTBM010000058.1 GCA_017455205.1 Bacteroidales bacterium | reverse complement strand
ATGGAGTTCCTGCGCGAGATAGGCCACCTGCGCCTGCGCACCAACACCTTCGGCGCCGTCATGCGTCTGCGCCACAACATGGCCATGGCCATCCACACCTTCTTCCACGAGCGCGGCTTCTTCTACTTCCACACGCCGCTCATCACCGCCAGCGACTGCGAGGGTGCCGGAGAGATGTTCCACGTCTCGACCCTCGACCCCGAGAACCCACCCCGCACGGCCGACGGCAAGATCGACTGGGAACAGGACTTCTTCGGGAAGTTCACCGCCCTGACCGTCAGCGGCCAGCTGGAAGGCGAACTCGGAGCCACCTCACTTGGCAAAATCTACACCTTCGGCCCCACCTTCAGGGCAGAAAACTCGAACACCCCGCGCCACCTGGCCGAGTTCTGGATGATTGAGCCGGAGATGGCCTTCTACCAGCTCGACGAGCTCACCGCCCTCGAGGAGGAGTTCATCAAATACTGCGTCCGCTGGGCTCTCGACCACTGCATGGACGACTTGGTGTTCCTCAACAAGATGATAGACAACGGCCTCATCGAACGCCTCAAGAGCGTCATCGACACCGACTTCGTCCGCCTGCCCTACACCGAGGGCATCAAGATACTGGAGGAAGCCGCGAGGAATGGAGAGAAATTTGAGTTCCCAGTGAGTTGGGGCGTCGACCTAGCATCCGAGCACGAGCGCTACCTGGTGGAGAAACACTTCAAGAAGCCCGTCATCATGACCGACTACCCGAAGGATATCAAGGCCTTCTACATGAAACAGAACGATGACGGCCGCACCGTGCAGGGTACCGACGTGCTCTTCCCGCAGATCGGCGAGATCATAGGAGGATCCGTGCGCGAAGAGAACTACGCCAAGCTGATGACCCGCATCGAGGAACTCAACATCCCGATGAAAGACATGTGGTGGTACCTCGACACGCGCCGCTACGGCAGCTGCCCGCACGCCGGTTTCGGCCTCGGCTTCGAACGCCTGATGCTCTTCGTTACCGGCATGGCCAACATCCGCGACGTCATCCCCTTCCCCCGCACCCCGAAGACCGCCGAGTTCTAATTGTCTACGGAATAGTGGCGTGCCTTCGGCACGCCCTACATACACCCACACCGATGTCCCCACACGGACAAGCCGTGTGGGGTTAATAGGATGATGTGCCGTTGGCACATGCAAAGGTCTCTCTACGTGTGATACCCTCCCCCCCCCCAGCGTGCCGAAGGCACGCCATCCCATTAACCCCACAATAAGCACGAAGTGTGCAGTGTGGGGTCGTCAGCGCAGTGTAGGGTACTCGCCACAGAGTATCTCCAGCGTGCCGGAGGCACGCCATCCCATTAACCCCACACTAAGCACGAAGTGCGCAGTGTGGGGTCGTCAGTGCAGTGTGGGATACTCGCCACAGAGTATCTCCAGCGTGCCGAAGGCACGCCATCCCATTAACCCCACACTAAACACGAAGTGCGCAGTGTGGGGGCGTCAGCGCAGTGTAGGGCACTCGCCACAAAGTATCTCCAGCGTGCCGAAGGCACGCCATCCCATTAACCCCACACTAAACACGAAGTGCGCAGTGTGGGGTCGTCAGCGCAGTGTGGGATACTCGCCACAGAGTATCTCCAGCGTGCCGAAGGCACGCCATCCCATTAACCCCACACTAAACACGAAGTGCGCAGTGTGGGGTCGTCAGCGCAGTGTGGGATACTCGCCACAAAGTATCTCCAGCGTGCCGAAGGCACGCCACTACCGACACACAATAAAACAACAACCATCACGTTATCATCATCATGAGTTACACCACATCATACTATCATATCGTCTTTCGCACCTACCGCAGCGAACAGACCATCCCCGTAGACCACGAGCGCGAATTGTACGCCTATCTCTACGGGATTGCCAAAAACCTACATTGTCAGACCTATCGCATCGGCGGCATGTCTGACCACGTGCATCTGTTCGTCTCGCTTCCCGCCACACTTCCACTGGCTTCATTTGTCCAAAGGATGAAGACAGACTCCAGCAAGTGGCTGAAAGCAAACCCCAACTTCCCACACTTCCAAGGCTGGGGACGCGAATATGCAGGCTTCAGCTACAGCCTGCGTGACAAAGATATGATAGTAGGATATATCATGCGGCAGAAAGAGCATCACCGCAAGACTACCTTTGCCGAGGAATACCGTGCCTTTCTTGAAGAAAACGGCATGGTGGTGGACGACCGATATTTCCTGAACGACGAATAGTAGCGTGCCTTCGGCACGCATGTTCCCCACATCTCATATATAGCCCCACACTGCGCTATCGCTTAGTGTGGGGTTAATCGGATACCGTGCCTTCGGCACGGCTTCGCCAAAACACAACATGTCTGCGTGCCAAATGCACGCCATCCTATTAACCCCACACGGCTACCATATGGGGTTAACGGCGCTACATGGCCGCTTGCATGTCGGAGACACGCTACAATCTCACCTCGCCTCATTGCAAAACCGTGTCGTAGTACTGAGAACTGACCTCGCATTATTGCACAACCCATTCTAGAGACTGAAAAACGGTTTTGCATCGCTGCAAAAAAGCATTTTCAGCACCGCTTCGCCTTCTCGAATCAATGCTCCGATGAGCCGTAGTATTATAGCGTACGGCTCTTTTGCTCAACTTGAATATGTCATTTATTACGCTTCATATAGTTGATAGCTGTCCAAATGATGGAAACGGGGATAAGCACACCTAAGCAAACCATGAAAAGGGCGTTTCCACCAGGCCAATGTGCCACTTTGAACCATATGGAGACTGCTGACAAAGCAAGAACAATCGCGTTATAAATCACCACACTTTTGCCAAGCTTGTCCGATTTCAGATGCACGCAGGCACCCCAAACAATAGAGATGACAGAAAGTAATGCTGCACAAAAAGACAATAAATTGCCGTTTGTCCAATGCATCCCCTTGAATAGAATTGCCCAGCAGAGAATCACTGCGGTTGCAATGCTGCAAATAATAAATCCTTTCTTCATTTTCATTCCCCTAATACGTGTCGGGCGCAACCTCTAATGCTCATCCGCACCCAGTTGAGCAAGTTGATTATGACAAGAAGCGTGGTGCTGTATGCCTTTTCGCTGATGATGGTCGTAGGAAAAACCAATTAGATGGAAATGGATGGACAGCCCACGCCACGGGCGTGAACCGCTACACCGACTATCTAATTGCATCAAAGAGTTTCCTACATTCTCATCAGCAGTCGAACATAACGCTTCGATGATTTCACTGTTGAAAACGGGTGCAAGGATACACACTTTCTACCACGTGTCAAAATAATTTTGCCATGTGGCTGAATTGCCATACTTTCGCAGCGCAAAAAAGCATTTTCAGCACCGTTTCATCATCTCGCGTCAATGCGCGACCGTTTTGCAGCACTCACAATGCCCTGCGCATATATGCGGAGGGCATTGAAAGACAGAAATAACAACTATATTCAACAGGATACTTTCTCTCGCTCGGAGCGAATGGTATCAAGTATATGTCCGTTGTATGAGAAGAACTTTGCACCCTGATAGGCACCCGATTTGGTACGTTTATCTTCTGGCATGAAAGTGCCAACGAAAGGCGAGAGTTTATAGATGCGACCCTCGAATTCCACAGAATCGTCTGAAGCTACTTTGACCATCACGCCTGTTGGTTCGAACCTAATCCATTCGCCAATCTTGATGCCGCACATGCTGAACTTGAAGCGCGGACGACGCTCCTCGTTTTTCGTTTTTATGGTTTCCTTCCGTTCAACGACAGGTTCGTTATTCTCATAGGTTAATACCTCAGCATCATCGATGGCTGTAGCGATATCGCGAAGAATGTCCAAAGCCCTCTGCGGTTCAATGTTAAAAAACTCACGGTTTTGACGGATGCGAAGGTCAGTCAGACGGTCGATTGTCTTATGTACGAGTTTCTCAACCTCGTTGAATTTTACGGTCTTCATGGTCGCGTATATCTCAAAAGGAAGAGGCACAGCGGTATTGTCTAATTCCTTTGAGCGTACATCCACGGGGCGCGAACTTTTTCCAATCTTCACCCAATCTTCGCGGAAACTGGGATTTGTAAGTATATAAACATATCCAGGTTCGTTCTTCGCCATTGTACAGAGTTTCTTATTTTGCTGCAAAAATACACACTTTCTACCACGTGTCAAAATAATTTTGCCATGTGGCTGAATTGCCATACTTTCGCAGCGCAAAAAAAAAGAACGACAGATGACCACGGAAAACGACGAAATCAACCACACTACCAATGACGAGCACCCATCGCTGTTGGATGCCATGCACGGCCTTACGACAACGGCAAGCACCTTCGGGGTGGCTTTTGGGATGTGGGCGGTAGGAAAATAATCTCTTTTCTCCACACCCAAAGATGACGGTTGGCACCCTCGCTACTTTTGCCCCCTATCCACCCCGTATCCGAGCCGCCCAGATACGGACTTGATACGGAGCGGATACGGAGCGGATACGGAGCGGATACGGAGCGGGTGGTAATTGAGAATTGAAAATTGAGAATTGAAAATTAAGGGAGGTGAGAAGTGAGAGGTGAAAATTGAGAATTGAAAATTGAGGGAGGTGAGAAGTGAGAATTGAAAATAGAGAATTGAGAATTGAGAATTTGGATTGTTGCCATGGGGGTTATAGCCTTATGGTAGGTGGGGGGAGAAAATATTTTTGGCTGTGTGGCATTTTATCGCTATCTTTGCAGTCTGTTTGCCTTGCCTTGACGGGTCTTGGCATCTGACAATGAGCTATGCAGGTGCGAAAACTATGGGATGAGATATGCCAGTCGCAGGCCACGCTGTTTCAGCTGGTGCGCTACGGCTTGGTGGGTGGTATCGCTTGGGCGGTGGACTTCGGGCTGCTTGCAGCCTTCACCGAGCTTGGCGGTCTGCACTACACCCTCTCCGCAGCCCTTTCGTTCCTGGCTGGCCTGGTGGTGAACTACCTGCTGAGCAACCTCATTGTCTTCAAGGAGCACCGGGTGGAGAGCCGCTGGGCAGAGTTCGCCATTTTCGCTGCCATCGGTGGCGTGGGGTTGCTGCTCAACGAGGGCATCATGTACGCCTGCACCGAATGGATGGGGCTGCACTACATGCTGTCGAAGATAGCCGCCACAGCCTTGGTCTTCTTTTGGAACTTCTTTGCACGGAAGTTCGCTCTGTTCCAAACCAACCAAAAACGCCCCCGCGAATGAAAACAGCCGTCATCATCGGTGCAGGTCCTGCTGGGCTGACCGCCGCCACCGAATTGCTGCAACACACCGACATCCACCCCATCGTGCTGGAAGCCACCGAGCAGATTGGTGGTATCTCGCAGACGGTGAACTACAAGGGCAACCGCATGGACATCGGCGGGCATCGTTTCTTCTCGAAGAGCGATGCTGTGATGCGCTGGTGGAGCGAGCTGATGCCGCTGCAGGGAAGCCCTTCGCTCGACGACATCCTGCTGCAGCGCCCCACTGCCCACGCCCCCGCAGGCCCCGACCCCGAGCGGGAAGACCGCGTGATGCTGACGCGCCAGCGCGTGTCGCGCATACTCTTCCTCCGCCATTTCTTCGACTATCCCATCTCGGTCAAGTGGACCACCTTTGCCGGCATGGGGCTGAAAAACACGCTGCGTGCCATCGGAGGCTACATGGCCGCCGTGGTACACAAGTTGCCCGAAACCTCGCTTGAGAACTTCTATATCAACCGCTTCGGGCGACCGCTCTACGAGATGTTTTTCGAGGACTACACCGAGAAGGTGTGGGGAGTGCACCCGAGCCGCATCGGTGCCGACTGGGGTGCGCAGCGCGTCAAGGGGCTCTCCATCTTCGCCCTAATCAAGGACATCGTGAGCCGCCCGTTCCGCCGCCGCAGCGTGGAGCAGAAGCACGTGGAGACCTCGCTCATCGAGCAGTTTGTCTACCCCAAGCACGGGCCAGGACAGCTGTGGACACTGGCCGCCGAGCGGGTGAAGGAGTTGGGAGGTGAGGTGAGGATGAAACAGGAGGTGGTGAAAGTGAACGTGGAGGACGGACGGGTGGTCTCGGTGGAGGTCAACCATGAGGGTGTACACGAAACCATCGCGTGCGACTATCTGCTGTCGAGCATGCCGCTGGCCGACCTCGTGGCCTCGCTGCAGGGGATTGCCGTTCCCGCCGAGGTGCAAGAGGTGGCCGCTGGCCTCCCCTATCGCGATTTCATCACCGTGGGGCTGCTGGTGAAGAAACTCAAAATCAAGAATACTACAAGCATCGCCACCTTCGACCTGCGGGTGCCCGACACATGGATCTACGTGCAGGAGCGCGACGTGAAAGTTGGCCGATTGCAGATATTCAACAACTGGTCGCCCTACATGGTCAGCGACTACCGGGGCAGCATGTTCATCGGCATGGAATACTTCTGCAACGAAGGCGATGAACTCTGGACGATGGACAAGGAGGCGTTCATCCGCATGGCCATCGACGAGCTGGTGAAGATAGAGGTGCTCGACCGCGAGGATGTGATTGATGCCACGCAGGTGAAAATCAAGAAAGCCTACCCAGCCTACTTCGGCACCTACAGCCGCATCGACACCCTGCGCCACTTCCTCGACACCCTGCCCAACCTCTACTGCATCGGTCGCAACGGGCAGCACCGCTACAACAATATGGATCACTCAATGCTGACGGCCATGGAGGCTGCGGCCAACATAGCCAGTGGCACCACGGACAAAGCCAACGTGTGGAACGTGAACACCGAACAGGACTACCATGAAGCCAAAAAGTAAGCCCCAGCGGAGCAAGGACACTTTCTGGCGCTTCCTCGTGGCACGAGCGCAGTTGCCCGACTGGATTGCCATTGGCCTGACTTGCCTCCTCGGCTACATCGCCCTCCGCATCTGCTACCCCACCCCTGCCACCTACTTCGACTCCTTCTCCTACGTTGCCACCGCGGCCTCGGGTCAATTCAGCATCTACCGCCCCTTTGGCTACTCGTGGTTGCTGCGGGCGGTACACACTTTCTCCAGCAGCATGACCGCCGTGGTGGTGGTGCAGTTCCTCCTCTATGCGCTCACCGCTGGAATGCTCCTGATGGCCCTCAAGCGCTACTATCCCCTCCGCACCGCGTGGCTGCGCCTAACGCTTGAGGTGGTGGCCATTGCGTCGCCCGCTGCCTTCTATATGCTCAACGCGCTGATGTCCGATGCCCTCTTCTGCTGCTGCATCCTGATGATGATAGCCATGGCGCTGGTGATGATCCACGAGAAGTCGGCCATAGCGCTGCTGCTCTACCTCCTGGCCTTCTACGCCTCGCTCTACGCCCGCTACTCGGCCATGTTCTTCCCCATTGCCTTCATTCCCATATTCCTCTTCATACCCAAGACGTGGCTACGCTGGACTTCGGCGGTGGCCACCCTGGCGGTGTTCCTTCTGTTCCACAGCGACATCAGTGGCAACATGGAGCAGACCATCCACCGTCGGCAGTTCTCCACTGGCTTCGACGGCTGGCAGCTGGCCAACAACGCTATGCACGTGCTCCCACATATCGACACCGAGACCAGCACCCCGACCGACCCCAAGCTATCTGCGCTGCACCGCTTCTGCGCCCACCGCTACGATGCGGCCATCCTCGAGGCCACCGACAGCGGCTCGCGCGTCTGCGCCAGATTCCTGTGGTCGCCCGATTTCCCGCTGAAGCAATACCACGCCCTCTATATCAACACCATGCACTCGTCCTACCCCGTGGCGTGGGTCAAGCTCGGCAGCGGTCTCTACGCCGACTATGGCAAGTGGCTGATATTCCACTATCCTATCCCCTTCCTCCGCTACTATCTCCTCCCCAACGCCTGCTCGGCATTCTTCCCCTACAACCTCGAGATGGTGGGCAACTATACCGACATCCCTGCCACGCAGAAGGAGACCCTCGAGTGGTTTCAACTCACGCCCGAGAGGCTCCAACCCGCCCGCCATGATCCCTACGGCCACTGGCTGGGGCAGCTACTCCCCGTCATTGAGCTGATCACTTGGGCATTGCTCCTGGCAGCCATCGCCCTCATCGCCGTGCGCCGACGGACGGCTTTAGCCTCGCGCGATCAACGCTTGGCCTTCTGGATGCTGCTCCTCTTCGGCTTCGTCTACTATGCCACCACCGTCTTTGCCTCGCCCATTGCCATCCGCTACTGGATGCCGATGCAGGCCATAAAAATGGCGATGGTCTGGATGGCCATCGCCTCGGTGAAGAAGTCGGCTGCCTGACGCAGCTATCGCTTCCTGACGGGGTCGCTCGTCAGTCCGATACCCAGCTTCTTGAATATCTTGCGATCCACCTCGCCAGTCATCATCGTGGTGTGTACTTGGCAGCCCTCCAGCTGCGGCAGGCAGTCGAGTGCGCGACGACAATTCTCGTCGAGCAGGCTCAATATCGAAAGCGTAACCAGCACCTCGTCGGAATGCAGCCGTGGATTGTCGGCATGCAGGAGCGAGAGCTTCATGTGCTGGATGGGTTCAATCATCTTCTGCGAGATGAGCTTCACGTGGTGGTCGATGCCAGCGAGGTGCTTGAGTGCGTTGAGTATCAGTGCAGCACAGGCACCAAGCAGATCGCTGCTCTTGGCGGTGATGATGGTGCCGTCGGCCAGCTCGATGGCTGCTGCCGAGGTGTTTTCCTTCATGGCGCGCTCCTTGGCCGCCACCGTCGTGCGGCGGTCGTCGGTCGTTATCTTGGCCTGCTTCATCAGGAGGGCAATCTTGTTCACCTCGGCCTCCGTGGCCTTGCCCTCGGCAAAGCCGCAAAGGGCGGTGTAGTAGCGACGAATAATCTCGTCGCGCGAAGCTTGGCAGCACACCTCATCATCGGCAATGCAGAATCCCGCCATATTCACCCCCATATCGGTAGGCGACTTATAGGGGTTTTCGCCATAGATGCCTTCAAACAGGGCGTTGAGCACAGGGAATATCTCAATGTCGCGGTTGTAGTTCACAGCCGTCTTGCCGTAGGCTTCGAGGTGGAACGGGTCAATCATGTTCACGTCGTTGAGGTCGGCAGTGGCTGCCTCGTAGGCGATATTGACCGGGTGCTTGAGGGGAATGCTCCATATCGGGAAGGTCTCAAACTTGGCATAGCCTGCCTTCACGCCCCGACGGTTCTCCTGATAGAGTTGGCTCAGGCAGACGGCCATCTTGCCACTTCCTGGGCCAGGGGCTGTAACCACCACCAGCGGGCGAGTGGTCCGCACGTAGTCGTTCTTGCCGAAGCCCTCCTCCGAGGCGATAAAATCCACATTAGTGGGGTAGCCATCAATCAGGTGAAGATAATAGACGCTAATGCCCATACGCTCCAACCGTTCGCGGTAGGCCGTAGCACTGGCCTGCCCATTGTAGTGCGTTATCACCACTCCGCTCACCAGCAAGCCCCGCTGCATAAACGCTTCGCGCAGCCGCAGCACGTCCTCGTCATACGTAATCCCTATATCCCCCCTCACCTTGTTCTTCTCAATGTCGTAGGCACTGATGGCTATCACAATCTCTGCCTCGTCCTTGAGTTGCATCAGCATCTTGAGCTTGCTGTCTGGCTCAAAGCCTGGCAGCACGCGGCTGGCATGGTAATCGTCGAAGAGCTTCCCGCCAAACTCCAAGTAAAGCTTGTTGCCAAATTGGCCGATGCGCTCCTTGATGTGCTCCGACTGTATCCGAAGATACTTCTCGTTGTCGAACCCGTACTTCATAATGATGTCTTTTTTTATGTTGGTTGAAAAATGAAAAATACGGGATACAAAATTAGCAAGAAATTCCCAACCGCCCAAATCTTTTTTTCCACAACCCGCATTCTTTCCGCTATCAAATATCCTGCATCACGCTTGCTTTTAGCCTCTTGAGCTGCATGTCACCTTTCCGCTCCGCCTGCCCTTGCACGACCTCGGCATCTTCCATTTTTCACCCTCCCCCACTCCAAAATCGCTGCTTTTTGCTTTCTTCTCCCTCCAGTGCAATATCTAACCCACCATAAGCGTTATCACTCAAACAATCAACCCCACCCACATGCAGTCCACAGAAATCAACTTCAAAAAAGACTTCTGCCAACGCTACTTCGACCGCGACAGCTGGCAACTCGACGTGCTCAACCAAGTCGATGTCCTCCTGCTCGACCCCAAGGGGGAACCCCTGCTCTACATCGAGGCCAAATACCTCATCTCTGCCGATGCCCAGCGCCGTGCCGCCTTGGCTCAAACCATCCTCACCAACCGCAAGCAGCAGCAGATGCTGGCCCGCGTGGCCCTCGTCTACCAGGACCCCGAGGGGCACGACGTACTCGAACTGCTCGACTGCTCGGACAACTCCGTCCTCTACAACAACGACATCAACTGGGCACGGGAAAAGCCCTCCGCCCCTACACGCGACGCCATCGACCGCATCTGCGACCGCCTCGAAGGCCGCATCACCATCTACCGCGACGACGAAATCCGCCAGCTCTACCTCCTCCTCAAACGCGGGCAGGACACCGTCATCCAAATCACCACCTCCAACTTCAACCTCGTCTACAACCAATGGCGCCACGCCATCCGCTTCCGCGAAACCATCGCCGACGAGCAGGACCTGATCAACCTCTTCTTGGTCGATATGCTCAAAGGCACACGCTACCGCCAGTCTGTCTACCATGGCCTGGCCGACCAATCCCTCTTCGCCTCCCTCAAAGCCGAGGCCGACCCCGACGGCCCCACCGAAGACCTCATCCGCGAAGGCACCAACCTCAGCCAATACCGCATCATGTATGAGGACGGACAGGCCGACGGCATCAAGTACTCGCCCGCCTCCTCCGCCCCCTCCTCCTACTACACCATCGCCGACCGTGCCGCCTACGCCCTCTTCTGGCGCAAATACCACCGCCCGCCCGAGAAGCAGCAGTTCCTCGCCATCCTCGAACGCTCCGCCACCCTCTACTCCGACCAGTACCGCCGCGACACCGGCGGCGAGTACACCCCCTCCTGCTTCGTCGAGCTGCAAAACGAGCGCCTCGCCCAGTTCTACAACATGGACGACTATATCGTCTTCGACCCCTGTGCCGGCGTGGGCAACCTCGAAAACCAATTCGGGCGCGACTACAAGCCCTACTGCTACCTCTCCACCCTCGAGCAGATGGACGTGGACACTTGCCGCATCAAAGGCTTCGAGAACTCCATTCAATTCGACTACCTTGCCTCGTCCACCGCCCAACCCCGCTTCAAATACGGCGGCCAGCCACTCGACATCAACGAGATCTGCCGCCGCGAAGGCCGCAAGCTTATGGTCATCATGAACCCTCCCTACCAAAGGCGCAAGGGCTTCAAGTACGACCTCTGCATCGAATTCTTCCTCAAAGTGCTGCAACTGAAACCCAGCGTCATAGTCTACTACTGCAAGACCGAATTCCTCCTGCGTGATACCGTATCTGTGTTTTCCTCATCCACCTACCGCATCCGCTCCCATGCGTTCAGCAATGCCAAAGACACTTTCCAACTCTCCGAATGGTCGGTCAGCCAAATCATATTCGATAGTAGTGAAGGCACCCCCATCGACCCACTGCACATCACCGCCAGCCGCTACGACTACGACAAACCCACCGACAGCCTCCACTACATCAAAGACTACACCTACGACAACAGCCGTCCCTGCCTAATCAACGAACTCGAGCATCAAATCACCTCACACATGGACGGCCTTGTGCTCGGGCAGTGGAGCTACCTAAACAAAGTGCTCATCGTCAGCAATGGTGGAAAAGAGAAAAAAGCAAAGATAACCACGGGCAACCTCTACTGGTGTCTTGTGTCGAAAGGCATCAACTTTAACACCCACAATAGGTACTACGAGTGGAACTATCTCACCTACCGTGGCACTGTGGAAAGTATCCCTAACGATTTGTGTATCGATGCCATCATGTTCTCTCTATTCTATAAGGGTAACCTCTTCTCCAACTGTAGCTACCGCAACTTCATCATGCCCTTCACCGCCGCCGAACTCGGCTGCGACCGCAACGACCTCAATGTCCTCTTCCCCGAGGATTCCACTGCCACCCTCTTCCACCAATCCACCCAACAGCCTCCGTTCGACTTCCGCCAGTGGTTCCACCAGCACAGCTTCTCGCCCGAAGCCCTATCGCTCTACGCCGCCGCCCTCGAACTCTTCCGCTACTACCACCACAGCGGCGACTACCCCCACCACGACTACAACGACTCCTTCTACGACATCACCAACGCCTTCATGGGCAAAGACCCCTCCCAATTCTCCACCCTCGACACCGACCACGACACCCGCATCGCCCGCACTCGCACCACCAAGGGCACCCGCGGCTTCGGGCGCACCACCATACGCTACGCCGTCCCCTCCTCCGCCCTCCCCATCTTCACCCGCTTCTTCGACGCCCGCGACACCCTCGCCCTGAAAATCAACCGCCGCCTATTAGAAGAAGGCCTACTCCTCTGGCAACGCGAAAATATCTATTAGCTCGCCACACACTCACCCACCTCATCGCTCACCTCTAAACCGAAAGAAACATGCACCACAAGCACCGCATCTGCCTCGCCCTGGCACTGGCCGCCGCCCTCCACGCCGCCGCCTTCGACTTCGCCGCCACCACCCCCTCGGGCCACACGCTCTACTTCGTGCGCCAAGGAGGGGCGGCACGCGTAGTCCCACCGAGCACCACAGCCACCCCCACCCAGCGCTGGTCGGGCTACACCAAGCCCACGGGCAGCCTCGTTATCCCTGCCACCATCGCCTCGGGAACCGACACCCTCGCCGTCGAGGCCATCGCCCCCTTCGCCTTCGCCAACTGCACTGGATTGGTCGAGGTGGCCACCGAGGAGGGTCTTCGCGCCGTGGGCGACGATGCCTTCTTCGGCTGCACCTCGCTGCAGAGCCTCGCCCTCCCCTCCACCGCCGACAGCCTCGGCTTCGCCCTCCTGAGCGGCTGCACCGCCCTGCAGCGCCTCACCCTGCTGCGCCCCACCCCGCCAGTGGCCTATCGCAACCCCCTCTCGGGCGCCTCGCTCTCGGCGGCCACCCTCGTCGTGCCCTGCGGCAGCGAGGCTGCCTACCGCGAGGCCGAGCACTGGGCCTCCTTTGGCACCATCGTCACCACCCCTTGCAGCTACCGCCTGACGCTGCTTTCCAACCATTCCGCCCGCGGCACCGCCACCGGCAGCGGCACCTACGCACCCGAGGCCACCGCCACCCTCGTCGCCACGCCCGCCCCAGGCCACTTCTTCGCCTGCTGGAGCGACGGCGACACCACCTCACCCCGACTCCTCACCCTCAGCGCCGACCTCACCCTGACGGCCCACTTCTTCGCCTTCCGCCACGACACCCTTCGCCTGGCCGACACCTCGTGCCTCGGCGCCCACCTCGCCGTGGTCAGCGCCTCGCCCGAGTGGGGATTGGCCATCGGCACCACCGATGCCCCGCGCGGCACCCTCATCGAAATCGCTGCCCTCCCCCTCGAGGGCTACGCTTTCGCTGGCTGGAGCGACGGCTCGACGCTCAACCCCCGCCAAGTGGTCGTCGGCGGGGCCACCGACCTCTACATTGCGCGCTTCGCTCCCGCCCCCCTGTCCGCCACCGCTGCCACCGCTGCCGCGTGGACTCTCCACGCCGAGGGCTTGCGGCTGACCGTCGGTGCCCCCGAGGGCGAGCTGATACGCATCGTCGATGCCCAAGGCCGCCTCGTGGCCTCGCAGCCAGCGGCCTCGGCCAGCACCACCATCGGCCTGCCGCAACCTGGGCTCTACGCTGTGAGCCTCGGCAGCGGCCCCGCCCGCAAAATCATTGTCGGAAGATAAACCGGATAATCTGGGATTCCTGGATAATCCGGATATTCCGGAAATCCCGGAATATCTGGATTATCCGAGGCAGCGCCCCCTCGCCTACAGGCTGTCGCCCTCCTCGCTGCTACCCTCCTTGGCATCCTTCTCCAGCTCCAGCTTGCCGAAGCGCAGCGTGATGCCTGCCGAGATGTAGCGGCTGTTGGTCATCTTGTTGGTCGAGTCGGTCAGGTAGTAGGGGTTGGTGTTCTCGCTGCCCGAGCCGAAACGCCCGCCCCAGTTGAAGAGGTCCTGCACATTGACGAAGACCGAGAGCTTGCGCTTGAAGAAGTCGCTGCGGACACCGAGGTTGAGCGAGTAGCGTGCCTTGCGCTCGCTCATCAGGCTCAAGGTGGGCGAGGTGTAGTGGGCCGAGAGGTGGAGCTGATACTGGTCGAAGAGCTTGGTCCAGGCGTTGAGTCGGAAGCTGTAGGACCACATGTCGCGCTCGTCCACTTGGTGCACTCCCTGGCGGTCGTACTCCATGCGGTAGCCGTAGTCGTAGAGGTTGGCATAGAGGCGCACGTTGAAGAAGCCCGAGGGGCGGTAGGTCATGTTGAGGTTGGCACCGTAGCGGTAGGAGGAGCCCATGTTGTAGGGGATGGAGTAGTTGACGATGCGGTCGAGCCACTGGTCGTACTCGGCGTCGGTCAGGGTGCTGATTTCATTGGAGCTCCAGCGGGCATAGCCCTCGATGCCGACGTTGCCGAAACTCTCAAAAAACTTCTGCCAACCAGCCTCCATCGAGTGGGTGAGAGCCTCTTCCAGCCCTGCGGGGTTGCCCGTGGAGTAGCTATCCTCGCCGTAGCGGCGGAAGCGGGTCAGCTGGCTCTCGGAGGGGTCGGAGATGCGGAGCGAATAGTTGAGCTTGAAGTTGTGCATATCCTCCGTGCGGTAGGTTAGGTGGATGGAGGGTCGGAAGTGCACCTCCCAGAAGTTGCTGTCGTCCAGCGCCCAGGGGGCGTTGGTCTGCCGCCCGCGATAGTCGTAGCTGGTATGCTCCGTGCCGAGGCCGAGGCCGCTGCTGAGCGTGAAGCCACCCCAGCGGTGGGTCCAATTGACGTCGGCCTCCACCTCGCCCTCGCTGCCGTCGAAGTCGTAGGTGCGGAGCGAATCCACCAGGGTGCGATCCAAGTCGTTGTAGCGACTATACTCGTTGTGGATAGCCTCCCAGCTGGCACGCAGCCCGTAGCTGAGCTCGCCGTTTTTGGAGTAGGGGCGGTTGTAGCGTGCGTCGAAGTCCAGCCCGCGCGTCAGCGAGTTGGTCAGCAGGTAGCGGTGCTCGTCGAGGGCGGTGTAGGTGGTGTAGGCTCGGTTGTACCATTCCTCCGAGTGGTTGCGCGAATAGCGCCCGTTGAATCCGATGCGGAGGTTGTGCCCCTCGAGGTCGAACTTCTTGGTGTAGTCAGCTCCGAAGTGGCCGAAGGCGGAGGGGGCAGAGGTGCTGTCGCCGATGGAGTAGCGCAGCAGGCTGTCGCCGATGGAGGTGCCATAGAAGAGCTGGTCGGTCGAGCGGCCAGCCCAGGAGCCTTTGCGGTTGAGGAAGCCGCCCGCATCGATGGCTATCTCGCTCATCGAGTCGATGGTGTAGTTCACGTTGGCGAACACATTGCCGCTCAGGCTCTGGTCCCAGCCGTCGGACTCGGTCAGCTGGCGCATCGTGGTGTCGTAGCCCCCGCCGGCGTCATCGCGGCGGCGGTAGGCCGTGGTGCTGCTCTCGCTCTCGCGCTTGGAGTAGCGACCGCTGGCAAAGAGGTTGACGCTCCACCGCTCTTTGGCCCACATATAGCTCACCCAGGGCGAGACAAACGGCTGGTTCGATCCATTGACACCGAAGCTCACAAAGCGGTTGCTCTTGATGTGCGCCGATGTGATGATGTTGATTACTGCCTCGGCATCGGTGGCATACTTGGCCGAGGGGTTGGTGATGGTCTCGATGCGGGCTAGGGCGTTGGCCGGCAGGGTCTGCAGGTAGGTCTTGAGGTTCTCCTCGGTGAGCTTCGAGGGCTTATCGTTGATCCATATCTCCACCGAGCTGACGCCCCGCAGGGTGATGTTGCCCTCCACGTCCACCTCCACCCCGGGAGCATTTTGAAGGGCGTCCTCTGTGGTGCCGGTCTGGATGCTGGGATCCTCGCTGACGTTGTAGATGAGCTTCTCGCCATCCATGGCGTAGAGGGGTTTCTCGGCGGTGATCTCCACCTCGGCCAGCGTCGTGGCCCCGGGCTGCACGCGCAGCGTCCCCAGTGCCGTGTTGTTGCTCACGCTGAAGGGCACCAAGCGGTTGCGGTAGCCGATGGCTGTGATGCGCAGCAAGTAGCTGCCCGCAGGAATCCCTTGCACCTCAAACATCCCGTCGAAGTTGGTTGCTGCTCCTTTGACGAAGGCCGAATCTGCCGAATCAAGCACCGCCACATTGACGAAGGCCAGGAACTCGCCGCTCACCGAGTCGCGCAGCTCGCCTTTGACGAGGAATGTGTCGCCCTCCTTGACTTTCTTCTTCTGCTTCACCTGCTGCGCTTGCTGGCTATCCTCCATGCGATTCCAGTCGCGGCGATCGCCGTTCGGGCGGCTGCCTGGTCGCCTGCCGCCCATCGGCGGACGCCCGCCAGGGCCGCCAAATCCTCCGGGCTGTGCCTCTGCCCACGCGCCACCAGCCAAGGCCAGCAGCAGCAACGCCATGCGTATCCACTTCGTGTGTCTCTTCATGCTCATCTGTTTCACTATTCGTTGTGTCCGATATGCAATATTTCTGTGGCCTCAAGCCCTTCGGCTTGCAGCCACATTCTTCCTTTTAGTACTCCCCACCGCCAAAAACTTGCACCCTCATGCCACTTTTTTTTTGCTCACCCGCTGCTCCACCCGTCCCCCGCACAGATGCTCCGCCCTCTTGCCCCATTTTTTGGCATTTTGCAACTGGCTCTCTCACAGGATTTTATTCAATCGTTCTTCAATCGTTCTTCAATCGTTCTTCAATAGACTATTGAAGAACTATTGAAGAACTATTGGTAAACGCTTGAAAGACAAGGCATCCAAGAGCGATGGAAAAATGCCGTTTAGCGACCTTTCTTGCTGGCCTCTTTGGCTTCGACTGTCATGGTGGCGTGGGGGACGATGCGCAGCCGCTCCTTGGGGATGAGCTTGCCCGTGGCCTGGCAGATGCCGTAGGTGCCGTTTTCGATGCGAGCCAGTGCGGCACGCAGGTCGCGGATGAACTTCTGCTGGCGGGCGGCGAGCTTTTGGTTCTCCTCCTTCAGCAGGACGTTGCTCCCCTCGTCGACCGACTTGAAGGTGGGGGCCGTGTCGTTGGCCTCGTTGTCGTTGCCAGCCACGGCGTGGATCAGGAGCTCGAGGTCGTGCTCGGCAGTGGCTATCTTGTCGAGTATCAACTCCTTGAACTCTTGCAGTTCTTCGGCCGAATAGCGGTTTTTCTCCACTGCGGCAGCGGGTGTGGCAGCGGGCTTCTTGGTCTTGTCCATAGCGCGGATGTTTGATTTGAAAGTGCAAATATACTGATTTTCCACCGATAGGGGCGGAAAAAGCTATCAACAGCCTTTGTTGATATTGCCCATATACAACTCTATCAGGCCGTTGGGGGCCTCGATATGGATGGTTTGGGCTTCGCGGTCCACCTGTTTGATGATGGGGTCGACCACTGGGATGAGGATTTCGGTGTCGGCGTTGAAGATTTGGAAGAGGGGTTGGGCGGGGTAGTCGATGACTTGGCGGATGGTGCCGATGTCGCCCCAGTGGGTGTCGACCACGTGGAAGCCCACCACTTCGTGGAAGTAGAAGCGGTTGCCGTCGAGCCGCGGGAGGAGGGAGAGGGGGAGGTAGAGGTCGCGCCCGACGAGGAGCTGCGCCTGGTCGGGGCCGATGTCCTCGAAGGTGGCAACGGCTCGGGGACCATTGAGCTGGTCGATATGAAAAAAGTGGGGAACGAGCGAGCCTTTGATGTCGACAAAAGCGGAGTCGAGGTCGGCGTAGTCGGCGGGGGTGTCTACATCGAGGAAGAGCACCAGTTGGCCTTTAGTGCCCCAGGGCTTGGTGATGTGGCCCAGGAGGTAGCATTCGCTGTGTTGCATGGCTTTGATATAAGGCAAGGGAGGACTTCACGCCGTGGCGCTTGGCCCTCCCTTGGAGTTGGTTGATGCGGCTACTGGGCTTTATGCCTCGGCTGGGGCATCGGCCTCGGCTGCGGGGGCATCGCCGGCTTCGGCGGCCTCGGCTTCGGCCTTGGCAGCAGCAGCGGCCTCGATAGCAGCCTGACGCTTGGCGGCTACGGCCTGCGCCTTGGCCTCGTTGGCCTTCTTCTCGGCTTCCAAGCGGGCCTTGCGCACATTGCGTGCCTCGCTCTCGGTATCGCTCTTCTTGCTGGCTATCTTGGCCTCCTTGGCCTGCAGCCATTCGTTGAAGCGCCCGTCGGCTACCTCTTGGCTGATGGCTCCTTTTTCCACTCCAATCTGGAGGTGGCGGCGGAGCAGGACTCCCTTGTAGGAGAGGATACGGCGAACGGTGTCGCTCGGTTGAGCACCATTCTTCACCCATTCGACGGCACGGTCGAAATTGAGGTCGATGGTGGCAGGGTTGGTCAGCGGATTGTAGGTGCCCAGCTTCTCGATAAATCTTCCATCGCGAGGTGCACGACCATCCGCCACAACGATATGGTAGAAGGGTTGGTTCTTCTTACCATGGCGCTGCAGTCTAATTCTTGCTGGCATAATTGTTTGTTTTTTAGGTTGTTAATAAACTTTACAGACTTTATTGTCCGAGTGCAAAGATACGCTTTTTTCTTTATCCGCCAATATTTTTTTTCGCGTAGGCTCAAAGTTTCACCACTTTGCGGCTTTGCTCGGCGGCTTGGAGGAGGTAGGTGCCCCGTGGTAGGTCGCCGACGAAGAGGCTGGTGGTGGTGCCGGCCGAGGTGGCTTGCCGCAGCAGCTGCCCGCCGAGGCTGTAGAGGCGCAGGGGGATGCCGGGGGTGAGACCTCCGACGGTGAGCCACTGGCCAGCGGGGTTGGGATGGAGAGTGAGGGGGGCGGTGGTGGCAGAGGAGATGCCGCTGAGGGTGGTCAGCACTGCCACTCCCGTCAGGTCGAAGCCACCGCTGGCGTAGACAACGTCGGAGGTGGGGTAAGGGTCGTTGACGATGTGGCCGTAGGCGTCGCGCGTGGCATAGCGGGGGTCGATGGTGCCGACGACGTCGACCACGCGGACGTAGCAGATGCTGTCGATGTTGATACCCGCGCTGTCGCGTAGCTCATCGAGGTCGAAAGGGGTGCCGTAGCCGATGCGGAACTTGCCAGCGAGGTTGTTGAGGAGCGTGGGGTCGAGGGTGCCAATGGGGCCGACTTGGGTTTCGGTCTGGGTGAGGGAAGTGGCGGGGAAGCGGACGAAGCGGATGCCGTCGGTGCTGACTTCGACGAAGGCGAGCTCGAGAAAGCTGTCGTTGAAGGAGTTCTCGAACACCGCGAAGTCGGGGCCAGGGATGTTGCGGATGGGGGCGGCGAAGGTGAGGGTGGCCGAGCCGCCATCGCCGAGGCTGACGGCATCGGTGGTGAGCGAGCTGGCGAGACCGATGCCTGCGCTTTCGGTGCCGAAACGCACCTTTTCGCCTTCGGGGTCGGCGATATCCACTGGGCCGCGCACGACGGTGCAGCCTGTGGCCCAAGCGGCGATGCGGGGGCTGTCGGCAGCTATGGCGTTGCAGCCCTCAGTGCCCACAGCTCCACAAAAAGGGCTTTGCCCGCTGGCAGCGAGTATGCCGCCAGCGAGCAAAGCCGCGAGTGTTAAGATGTTGCGATGTGCCATCGGTCGGGGTTTTAACTAATGGCGCACCACTATCTTCGAGCTGTTGGAGCCGATGCGCAGGAGGTAGGTGCCTTGTGGCAGCTGGCTGACGGGGAGGGTCAGCGAGGTGCTGCCCTGGGCGATGGCTTGGCGGCTGACGAGCCGACCGGTGAGGTCGTAGAGGTCGGCCTCGGCGGCAGCCACAGCACTGCCGAAGCGGACATTGACCACCTCGGTGGCGGGGTTGGGCCAGAGGCTGACGCTGACGGGCTGGAGGGCATCAATACCACTATTGGCTGGGCGGGAGACTGGCGAGATGGGCATCATGTAGACGTACTTGTAATACCAGTAGGTCTGGCCACCGTAGGCGTAGCTCATGCTGTCGATGATGGTGCCAGCGGTGGGGTCGGCCCACTTCTCAAAGTCGCCGTTGCCAATCCTTTGGGCGAGGCCAGCGTCGGAGACGAGGTTGCGGGTGCTTTCAAAGTATTTGCCCGGAGTGATGCCGAGGGTGTCGGTAGCACTGAGGGCGAAGCGGATGTCGGTGAGGTAACCGCCAGAGGTAACATAGCTGAAGCGTGGGTCGGCAGCAGCGATTTCGGTCATCATCACCTGCACCGTGACGCTATCGGTGCTGAAGCGATAGCCCCAAGCGAGGGCGGTGTCGGCCCAGTTGACGGCCAAGATGGCGCTGTTGGAGCCTTCGCCCACCCAGTAGAGGATGGAGGCCGAGTCAATAGTGGTGTTGGGGTTGCTGACGGGCTGAATCGGAGCATTCCAGACGACGGACATGGGGTACCAATTGCCACCGAACTCGGTGGAGTCGATGCCAGTGCCGAAGGCAGATTCTCCAATCTTGATCACATCACCATCCTCAACAGCGGTGGTGGCATTGACGTTGCTGTTGTTGCCCAAGATGAACTGGGGGTAGCTGGCGGGGACGGCGTGGAAGTTCCAGGTGCTGACACCATCGCTCCAGGTGAGGGTAGCGATGGGGGTGCTGACTGTCAGTCGAGGGTCGGCACCTGCCGCCATAGCCACGGCCTTGGCGATGGTCATGGCGCTGTCGAAGCGGATACCCCAGGCCAGGGCGGTGTCGGGTTCGCCCCAGTTGATGGCTACAATGGCCTGCTTGCTGCCGCTGCCTATCCAGTAGCGGATTTGCTCGGGAGCGATGGTGCTGTTTTCGGGCATGGCGACGGTGGAAGCGGGACGGACAGGCTGGCTCCACACATCGGCGGTGGCCATGCTGATTTTCACCACCAGGTTGTTCTCCAAGTCGTAGTCGCTGAACTCTTCGTCAGAGTCGGCCAGGACACCATTGAGCTTGAAGCGGTAGTTGGAGTCGATATGCTTCTCGGGCCAAGCCACATAGTAGAACTTGAACTCATAGGTGTTCCAATCCATCGAATAGGCCAGGCGCGGGTCGGCTGCATCGATGGCCGTAATCATATTGAGGACTGTTGGGACGTTGTCGCCAGCCTCGAAGTGGTAACCCCAGGCATAGGCCACGGTGTCGAACTCCACGATAAGCACCGCCTGCTGCGAGCCAGTGCCAGTCCAGTTCACCACATCGGCTGCTGCGATGGTGGTTTCCGATTGCGCCTTAAGGCCAACCATGCAAAGCAGGCCGAGCGCCAAAGAGAGTAGTTTTTTTGCCATATTGATACTTTTTGTTGGTTAATACTCCACTCTTTCGGTATCAATCGTGGCTTCCAAGCAAGTGTACTCCGAAGGAAAGGCGAATACCTCGAATACACACAGCCAAGCGGCTGCCCACCGGGTGCTTTTTCCTCGAAAGCACGACCGATACTCTACGACTTGGCAGGTCTTCTGGCTTGCTCTTTCCGCCCCAGCCTTCCCATGCACCTTTGGCGGTACACAGTGGCACGATTGCTTATGGGCTTCAATCTCCGAGCTTACAGCAGCGGGACTGCACAGGACTTCCACCTGCTTCCCTTTTGATGCCCCAAAGGGCAACCAAATCAGGCTGCAAAGTTACGAAATGTTGCTTTATCCTCCAAATAAAAGTTAGCCGATGCGCTGTATCACCTGTTGAGCCAGTTCGTTGGCACGTTCGGTGTTAGCCGCTTCGCTATAGATACGGATGATAGGCTCTGTGTTGCTCTTGCGCAGATGAACCCACCCGTCGGGGAAGTCGATTTTCACGCCGTCGGTGGTGTTCACTTCGCAGGAGGGCAGGGCTTTATAGTGGGAGGCCACGCTGGCGAGCAGTGCGTCCACATCCATATCGGGGGTGAGATCCTTGCGGTTTTTGGAGATGACATAGGCGGGGTAGGACTGGCGCAACTGGCTGACGGTCAGTCCTGGCATTTCCCTACGGCGATGAGCCAAGAGGGTGAGGAAGAGGGCCACGCCGACGAGGGCATCGCGCCCGTAGTGCAACTCGGGGTAGATGACACCGCCGTTGCCTTCGCCTCCGATGACAGCCCGAGTGGCTTTCATCAGGGTGGTAACGTTCACCTCCCCCACAGCCGAGGCAGCATAGGAGCAACCCTCGTAGCGGCGGGTAACATCGCGCAAGGCACGGCTGGAGCTGAGGTTACTGACGGTGTTGCCTGGCGTATGACCAAGGATATAGTCGGCCACGCTGACCAGTGTGTATTCTTCACCGAACATCTCACCATTTTCGCAGACCAGCGCCAGGCGATCCACATCGGGGTCTACCACCACGCCGAGGTCGCAATGGTTCTCGCGCACCACTCGGGCGATGTCGGTCAGGTTTTGCGGTATGGGTTCGGGATTGTGGGCGAAGCGACCCGTAGGCTCGCAGTTGAGTTCCACCACCTGTTCCACCCCGAGTGCCTTCAGCAAGCGGGGAATGGCCAAGCCACCAGTGGAGTTCACTGCATCCACGGCCACTTTGAATCCTGCTTGTGCCACGGCAGCACGGTCTACCAGCGGCAGAGCGAGTACACGGGCTATGTGGCTGTCAATCCAGTCGGCCTCGGTAGTAACCGTTCCGAGGCTGTCCACGTCGGCATACTCCACCTCGCTGCTTTCGGCCAATCGCAGCACCTCCTTGCCCTCGGCATCGCTGATGAATTCGCCCGAAGCCCCCAGCAGCTTGAGGGCGTTCCAGTGCTTGGGGTTGTGGCTTGCGGTGATGATGATGCCCCCATCGCAATGGCCATCGATGACGGTCATCTCCATCGTGGGGGTAGTGCTCAACCCTGTCTCCACCACATCGACCCCCATGCCCTGCAGCGTCCCCACCACAAGGCGGTCGACCATCGCACCCGAGAGGCGGGCATCGCGACCGACGGCCACACGCAGTCTGTGTGTGCTTCCTTTTTTGAGGAAAGTGGCGAATGCCGAAGTGAACTTGACCACATCCAGCGGGGTCAATCCCTCGCCTGCTGGGCCTCCAATGGTGCCCCTGATACCAGAAATACTCTTGATTAGACTCATATTGTGCTTTGCTTTGTTGGTTCAATCATTTGGGCTGCATGGTGATGATGGGCACCAGCACCTCCTCCATCGAGATGCCTCCATGCTGGAAGGTGCTGCCATAGTACTGTGCATACTGGTTGAGGTTGTTGGGGTAGACGAAGAAGTCGTTCTCGCGGCAGAAGATGTAGGGATTGTGGACGAAGCGGCTGGGAAGGAACGCCTTTGCAGGCTCGCGCACCTCAAAGACCTCACGGCTGTTGTAGTCGAGCAGGCGACCTTGCTTGTAGCGCAGGTTTACGCTGACCTCCTTGTCGCCACGCACTTTCACTGGGTGGCTGACCCTGACCGACCCGTGGTCGGTGGTCAGCACGATGTTAGCCTCTCGGCCTGCCAATGCTTGCAGCAGCTCCATCAGTGGCGAGTGCTGCAGCCACGAGAGGGTCAGCGAGCGGTATCCCTGCTCGTTCTCGGCCAGCTCGCGGACGATATTGCTGTCGGTCCGTGCATGGGAGAGCATGTCGATGAAATTGTAGACCACCACGTTTAAGTGCGACCGCATCAGCTCGGGCAACCGCTCGACCAGCCGCTTGCCATACTGTGCGTTGAGTACCTTGTGGTAGGTGGGCTTGAGGGCGATGCCGTGCCGCCGCAATTGCTCGGCCAACAGCTCACTCTCGTAGTCATTTTTGTTGCCTTCGTCCTCCTCGCCCACCCAATAGTGCGGATACATACGCTCTATTTCGCTGGGCATCAAGCCTGCGAACATGGCGTTGCGGGCATACTGCGTGGTGGTGGGCAGGATGGTGTAGTAGAGGTCGTCGCGCACAACGCGCATCCAGTGCTCGATGGCTGGCTGGACGAACTTCCACTGGTCGTAGCGGAAGTTGTCTATCACTATCAAAAAGGTGGGACGGCCATCGGCCAGCAACGGGAAGAGGCTGTCGCGCAGGAGGGTCTGGCTCATCGGCGGTCGGTCTGCGTCTGCCGTGCTTCGCCGCCCGCCGTCGCCCCCCACCCAGCCCAGGTAGTTGGCCTCGTAGAAGCGGCAGAACTGCCGATTGGCGTCGGCCTTCTGGGTGAGATATATATCGTGCATAGCCTCATCGTGGATGCCCGAGAGTTCTATCTCCCAGTAGACCAGCTGACGGTAGAGGTCTCTCCACTGCCGCCAATCCAGCTTGCTGCCCAGCTGCTCGCCGATTTCGCGAAAGCGCTGCCGATAGTTGACCGCCGAATGCTCGCTCTGCAACCGCTGCCGCTCGGTGAGCTTCTTGACGGTCAGCAGTATCTGGCTGGGGTTTACGGGCTTGACCAAGTAATCGGATATCTTTCCGCCGAGGGCATCCTCCATCAGCCGCTCCTCCTCGCTCTTGGTAATCATCACTACTGGCAACTGCGGCCAGCGCTCTTTGATGACAGCGAGGGTATCCAGCCCCGAGAGGCCAGGCATCTGCTCGTCGAGGAAGACGATGTCCACCCGCTGCTGCTCCAGCTCATCGAGGGCATCGCGCCCCGACTGCACTGCCACCACCTCGTAGCCTTTCTCTTTTAGGAACAGGATGTGGGGCTTGAGGAGGTCAATCTCGTCGTCGGCCCATAGGAGCGTCAGTTTCATAGCGTGCGTGTGTGTTGCCGTCGGTTGTGTTATGCCTTTATCAACGCCCTCCCATCTGTTTTATTGTGTGCCTCGCTGCGGAAATAGGCTCTGCCCCCAGCTGCCGTGCCACCGCCTCGGCACAGCGTATGCCATCAAGCGCGGAGCTCACAATGCCGCCCGCGTAGCCAGCCCCTTCGCCGCAGGGGTAGATGCCACCGAGTTGCGGATGCTGTAGCGACTGCGGGTCGCGCGGAATGCGCACTGGCGACGAGGTGCGGCTCTCCACCGCCAGCAGCATCGCCTCTTCGCAGACAAAGCCCCTCATCTTCCGGTCGAAAGTGCGGAAGCCCTCGGCCAATGCCCCAGCGATGAACGGGGGAAGCAGCTCGTGCAGCGGTGCTGCGACAGTCTCGCCCATATAGCCCGTCGGTGCTATCGAGGCCGACGCCCGATGCCGCAGAAAGTCGGTCAGCCGCTGGGCTGGTGCGTTGATGGCATTGCCTCCGGCCGCAAACATCCGCTGCTCCACCTCCTGCTGGAAGCGAAGCAGCCGCAGTGCGTCTTCCCCTCCTGCGTCGCTCCCATCCACCGTCACGGCTATACCGCTGTTGGCCCACGGCGAGTTGCGTCGCGAATTGCTCATGCCGTTCACCACCTGCTGCCCGTCGGCGGTAGCCGCTGGCACCACTACTCCGCCCGGACACATGCAGAAGCTGAACACCCCCCGCCCCCCGGCCTGCGCCGTCAGGCTGTAGGCCGCCGGCGGCAAGAGGGGGCTGTGGTCGCGGCCGTGGTATTGTATCTCGTTGATCAGTGCCTGCGGATGCACCACCCTCACCCCGAGGGCAAACGGCTTGGCCTCCAGCAGCCAACCCTGTCGGTGGAAGAGCTGGTAGATGTCGCGAGCCGAATGGCCAGTGGCCAACATCACGGCCTCGCCCCTGATGGCCTCACCTGCAGCCGTGCGGACACCCTTCACCCTGCCATCCTCCACTATCAGTTCCTCCACTCGGCTGCCGAAGCGGTACTCTGCCCCATGAGCCAGCAGGTCGTGCCTGATGGAGGCTATGATGCCCCCCAGCCGGTCGGTACCGATATGAGCGTGGGCATCGAGCATGATGTCGGGCGAAGCTCCGTGAGCCACCAGCTGCAGCAGCACGCCCCCGACGTCGCCCCGCTTGGTAGAGCGTGTGTAGAGCTTGCCATCGCTGTAGGTGCCAGCTCCTCCTTCGCCGAAGCACCAGTTGCTATCGGCATCCACCACCTTCTCGCGCGTCAGCCGTGCGATGTCGTGCTTGCGTTCTTCCACTGGCTTGCCGCGTTCCACTATCGTCGGACACAATCCGTGGCGGAGACACTGCATGGCGGCAAAGAGCCCCGCTGGACCAGCCCCGACCACCACCACCTTGCGTCCCTGCCGACCGTCGGGCAATTCCTCAACCACCGCCTCTGGCATCGTGCCGAGGCCAATCGTCGTGTGGTAGACTGGCCTGCGGCGGCAATCCAGCGTCCGCCGCACCACGTGCACCTCCTCCCCCTCGCCGAGCACTACCCCACCCCGCCGCTGCAACGCCTGCCGCAGCAGCTCAGGCTGGTGGTATTCCTCGGGCGAAAGGTCAATCTCTATCAGCCGCATCTCACTGGCCTATTTCTCGGAGCAGGGCATCGAGGTCGGGCGTGATGATGATCTCGGTGCGGCGGTTGATGGCCTTATGCTGCGGCGTGTCGTTGGCCACCTTGGGGGCAAACTCGCCGTGGCCACTGGCCTCCACCCGCGCGGGATTGATGGCCGGACCTGCCTTGAGCAGCAGTTTGACGATGGCCGTGGCTCGCATCACGCTCAAGTCCCAGTTGTCCTTCACTGCCGTCGAACCCCGATAGGGGTCGTTGTCGGTATGTCCCTCGACCATAATGTGCAGCGTCGAATCGCGTTCCAGCACCCGCGCCAGCTCCTGTATGGCCGATGCACCTTCGCTCGAGACCGTCCAACTGGCCGACGGGAAAAGCAGCTTGTTGTCCATCGAGATGTAGACTTTCCCGTCGCGGGTCTCGACGTTGAGCCCTTTGTCGGCAAAACCCACCAGTGCCTGCGTTATCTTGCTCCGCACAGCCTCCACCTCCCGTTCCTTGGCCTCCAGCTGCTGCCGTGCCTGGGCTTCGGCATCCTCCAGCTGCCGCTGCTTCTCGAGCATCTCGTTGCGCTGCACGAGGTAGTTCTCCTGCTGCTCCGCCAGCTGAAGCTCTTTGGCCTGAAGCTCGCGCTCCTTGTCGTTGAGCTCCTTGGTGCGAGCCGTCAGCAGGTTCTGTGCACGGCTGAGGTCGCGGCTCTTGCCAGCCACCTCCTGCACGTAGTTTTCCATCGTGGTGTCGTAGTGGTGGCGCATCTGCTCCAAGCGGCGCGAGAGGCTGTCGGCGGTGGCCGCCGAGCGGCTGAGCGCTACCGACATGTCGGTCATGTCCGAACTCAGCGCCTGGTTGCTGCGGCTGAGGTTGGAGTTCTCCTCTTTGAGCTCCGAAAGCTCCTGCTGCGTGAGGGCATACTGCTTGGCCGTCTCGTCATACTTTGCCTGCAGGGCTTCCATCTCGCTCAGCGAGACGCACGAGGCAGCCATCAACGCCGCTGCCACACCACAAAAGATTACCGTTTTTCTCATTGCCTTATCTATTTTTTGCTTCCATTAACGATGCACTTTCGTTTTTAGTATTTGGCCGCCAAATTTCTCATCCCTCTCCCCCACCCTGCCCTATTGCCCCTCCCCCCAGGACCACGGGCGGCTCGCCCGTGATGCCTCCCACCCAGTCTCTGGGAGCACGGGCGGCTCGCCCGTAGCACCCCTCAACCACCACCCCAAAAAGGGCCATCGGGTAGGGACTTGGTCCGTGTCATCTCCGTGTCAACTCCGTGTCAGGTCCGTGTCACCTCCGACTCGACACGGACCATACACGAACCAAACACGAACCAAACACGAACCAAACACGGTGTAAGTCCCCACCAGCACCTTTTGCAGCACTGGGTAGGTTTTCCCCCTGCCCTCGGCTGGCGGGCCGAAGTTTCGGATGAAATTCCCCCGTGAGATATTTTTTGCGTAAATTTGCGGCGGAAATAAGGATATGCTATGGCTGGAATGAAGTTCTTTTTCGGGGGTGCAAAGCGGCAGACGGCGGAGCGAAAAGAGGCACAGGAGGTGGGGGTTACGGGAGAGGAACTGGCTGCACGCTACCTGACCGACCAGGGGCTGACGGTGGTGGAGCGGAACTACCGCAACGGGCGGCACGAGATCGACATTGTGGCGCTGGAGGGCGATGAGCTGGTGGTGGTGGAGGTGAAAACTCGGACGAGCCGATGGCTTGAGCCCGAGGAGGCTGTGGACCGCAGCAAGCGGCTGGCCTTGATCGAAGCAGCCAACCAGTATGTGCTGGAGCAGCATTGCACGCGTCCGGTGCGGTTTGATGTGGTGGGGATTGTGCACGGGGAGAATGGCCCCGAGGTCAACCACATCCGCAATGCTTTCGATATGTTCAGCCTTTGAGCCTACAGCTCCATGAGGCGGAGGAAGGCCTCGGGGGTGGGAGTCTCGAATTTGAGGCGCTGACCCGTGGCGGGGTGGATGAAGCAGAGGCGGAAGGCGTGGAGGGCCAGGCGGGGGATGGGTGAGAGGTCGTCGGTGTAGCCGTAGAGGGGGTCGTGGACGATGGGGTGCTGCAATTGGCGCAGGTGGACGCGGATTTGGTTGCGCCGACCGGTGTCGAGCCGCAACTCTACGAGGCTGTAGCGTCGCGAGGTTTGGAGCACACGGTAGTGGGTGATGGCCAGCTTGCCGCCGTTGTCGGTGGGCGAGGAAAGTACGCAGTAGTCGCCATCGGTGAGCCAGGAGCGTATCTCGCCCGTGGGCGGGTCGAGGTGCCCCCAGGCGACGGCTACATAGCGGCGGTCGAAGACGGTGGCTTTCCAGTCGGCTTCGAGCTGCCGCGCGATGTCCTTGCTTTTGCCGACGAGCATCAGGCCCGAGGTGTCGCGGTCGAGGCGGTGGACTACGTGGGCGTGGCATCGCTGGTGGGTGGCCTCGAGGTATTGGTTGAGGAGGGTGATGACGGTCTTGTCGGCGGGGTGGGTGCTGCTGCTGAGGAGGCCGTGGTGCTTGTCGACGACGAAGAGGTGGCGATCCTCGTAGACGATGTCGAGGTCGCGCGGGCGCAGGCGGTCGGCTGCCGTGGCGTTTTCGATGCTGACTTTCATGCCCGGGTGGAGGGGAAAGTTGAAGTGCGTGGTGCGCCGCCCATCGACGTAGACGCTGTGGGCCAGCAGCTCTTTGACGCGCGAGCGCGAGCTATTGGGATAGGCCGCCAGCAGGAAGTCGAGCAGCAGCTGGGGTTCGGCGACGGTGAATTCCGATTTCTTCATGGTTGGATAGGGGATGGATTGGGGTCGGTGGAATAGAGGTCAAGTATCTCGTAGGGGTTGCCGATGGATTGCGCGAAGCGAAGCATATCGTCGCGACTGACGACGAGCGAGGCGCGGTTGTCGTTGGGGTGGAAGCTGACGCGACTGGCCTGGAGGAGGTTGCGGTCGAGGAAGAGGAAGACCTCGTGGGCGGCATCATTGACGAGGGCGAAGAGCGAGACGGAGCCTGGACGCACGCCGAGGTAGCGCATCATGCGCTCTGGGCTGGCAAAGCTGAGTTTGCCTTGGTGGAGGCGGTGCTCAAGGTCGTGGATGTCGAGTGGGAAGCGGCTGTCCATGATGACGAGGTAGTGGCGGTTGCCTTTATGGTTGCGGAAGAAGAGGTTTTTGCAGAGGGTGGTGCCTTCGCCGCGGTAGAAGCGGGCAGCGATTTCGATGGTGGGTGCTTCGGGATGCTCGTAGTATTCAAAGGGGATTTGCATCCGCTGCAGGGTGTCGTAGACTTGGGGTTGGCCTATCATAGCTGGTGGGTTGAGGTTGGAGGCGGCGGAGGGGTTGTTAGGAGTGGGCCGCCCGCAGGGCGGCCCACTTTTGGCAATCGCTCCACATCAGTTGTTGTCGCCGACGCTATCAGTCGATGCTTACTATGTGGTACTGGCGCGAACCGAGCCCTATCGCCTCGGCATGTTCCACGGTGTGGATGCCGTGGCGACTTTCGATGCGCTCGCGCATGGAGGCCACGTCGTTGGAATCGCTCTGTTCCACGCCCAGCACAAGGTCGATGCAAGCCTGGTCGAGAGCCACAGGGTCAAGCGAAGCCAAGATGCCAATATCTTGCAGGGCCACGGGTGTGGGGTTGCCGTTGCAGTCGCAGTCGATGCTCATATTGTTCATCACGGCGATGTAGAGCACCTTACCCTTCATATAGTCATGCACCGCAGCGGCAGCGTTGGCCATGCATTCGAGAAACTTGTCCTGATTCTCTGGCTCGGCATACTGCGCCCAGTCCTCCGGCACCAGGTTGCGCCCGTTGCTGTGGATATAGGCTTTGCCATTGGAGGAGGCCACGCCAATGCTGGCGTTTTTCAACACACCGCCGAAGCCGCCCATCTGATGCCCTTTGAAGTGGGCGAGGTTGATCATGAAGTCGTAATTAGCAAGGTTCTTGCCCACGAGGTTGTACTTCATGTAGGTGGTGTCGCGCACAGGGATTTGCATCTCGCCTTCGGCATCCATGATGTCCACCCCACCGATGGTGTTGAAGCCGTGCTCTTCGATGACCTTCAAGTGATCCTCTGTGAAGCGACGTTTGCCGCCATAGGTGGTGTTGCACTCCACCAGATGTCCGCCGACCAGCTGCACCAGCGGCCCGATGAGGTCGGCTTTCAGGTGGTTGGGGTTGCCAGCTTCGCCAGTGCTGATTTTGACGGCCACATTGCCCTCGGCCTTGACGCCCATGGCGTTGTAGATAGCGATTAGGCCTTCGGGGCTGATGTCGGTGGTCATCCAGACGGTGGAGCCTTCTTCTGCGGGTTGAGACTCAACGGCATCAGTCTTCTGACGGCATCCCACCAGTGCAATGCAGGCGATGCAGGCTGCAAATAGGATTTTTTTCATGCTATTGGTGTTTTATAAAGGTTTCACTTAATCAGACCTAACTGTCGCGAGAGGTCGAGCATCCGCACGATGGGGCGGGCAGCTGCCTCGATCATGGCGGGTTCCATAGTGATTTCGGGCTGCCCATCGCGCAAGCAGAGGTAGAGCTTTTCGAGGGTGTTGAGCTTCATGTAGGCACAATCGTCGCAGGCACAACTCTTGTCGTCGCGAAGGGTGAGGAACTCCTTGTCGGGACAAAGGCGGTGCATCTGGTAGAGGATGCCCGTCTCGGTGGCCACGATGATTTGGCGGCTGGCGGATTGGGCAATGTAACGGAGCATCGCCTGGGTGCTGCCAATAAAGTCGGCCACGGCCAGCAAGGCGGGGTTGCACTCGGGGTGAGCCACCACTGGAGCATCGGGGTGCTGCTGCTTGAGGTTCAGTATGGCCTCAGCCTGCATAGCATCGTGGACGGTACAGACCCCGTTCCACAGGAGCATATCGCGTCCCGTAACGCGATTGATGTAGCCTCCAAGGTTCTTGTCAGGGGCGAAGATAATCTTCTGGTCGGGGGGGAGCGAGCGTACCAGCTGCTCGGCGTTGCCCGAGGTACAGATGAGGTCGGAAAGAGCCTTGATTTCCGCAGAGCAGTTGATGTAGGATATCACCATGTGGTCGGGGTGTTCGGCCTTGAATCGGGCGAAGTCCTCGGCGCGACAGCTTTCGGCCAGCGAGCAGGAAGCTGCCAAATCGGGTAGAAGCACCTGGCGCTGGGGATTGAGGATTTTAGCCGTTTCGGCCATAAAGTGTACGCCGCAGAAGACAATCACATCGGCCTCTGCACGCTGTGCTTCCTGAGCCAAAGCGAGGCTGTCGCCCACATAGTCGGAGATGGCCTGTATCTCGTGGCGCTGGTAGTAGTGGCCGAGAATGACGGCGTTCTTTTCACGCTTAAGGCGCAGGATTTCTTGGGTCAGCTGGTCGTTATTCATCATATTGGTTTTAACACGGTTGTAGGTCGTTTTATTGTGTACGTCAGTTATTTCCCGATGCAGAAACGCGAAAAGATGGTGTGGAGGATGGTATCGGAGGCCACCTCGCCAGTGATGGAGCCCAGATGATAGAGGGCATCGCGCAGGTCCACGGCCACCAGGTCGGCTGGCATAGCATCCTGCAAACCTCTCTCCACTGCCAAAAGGGCTTGCTCGAGCTGCCGCAGGGCGTGGTAATGCCTTACGTTGGTCAGCATCACCTCACCACTGCCAGATACGAGGGTCTGCACCCGTTGCACCAAGGCCGCACGTAGGGCATCAAGTCCCTCACCAGTCTTTGCCGAAAGGCGGATAACCTCTGCATCCAAAGGCATTCCCTGCGGAAGGGTATCGCCCTCGGCAAGGTCGCACTTGCTGACGATGGTCAGCACCGCCTTGCCTTCGAGATCCACCTCTGGTGCTTGCCAAGGCAATTGCACATCGTGGACACACAGCACGATTTGAGCTTCTTCCACAGCCCGATGCGAGCGCTGAATGCCAAGCTGCTCCACGGGGTCGGCTCCCTGCCGTAGCCCTGCGGTGTCGATAAATCGGAAGGGCAGGCCTTGAAGCGAGAGGGTGGACTCAACGGTGTCGCGTGTGGTGCCAGGCGTATCGCTGACGATGGCGCGTTCTTCGCCCAACAGGGCATTGAGCAGGGAGGATTTGCCCGCATTCGGACGCCCTATGATGCCCACTCCTATGCCCCTCTTTAGGGCGTTGCCCGCTGCAAATGAGGCGAGCAGGGAGGCTACCTGCGCCTTAAGCTCTGCCACCAAGCGTAGCAGCTGCCCGCGGTCGGCGAACTCCACATCCTCCTGCGAAAAGTCCAGTTCCAACTCCAAAAGGGCAGCCAACTCTATCAGCTGGCGGCGGAAACCTTCGAGCCGTTGGGCATAGCCTCCCCTAAGTTGGCTGACGGCCAAGCGATGTTGCACAGGCGTAGCGGCTTCGATAAGGTCGGCGATGGCCTCCGATTGCGAGAGGTTGATTTTTCCGTTGCGGAAAGCACGCAGGGTGAACTCGCCTGGCTCGGCCAATCGTGCACCACTGCCTATCAGTGCCTGTACGATGGCTTGCTGCACGTAGGGCGACCCGTGGCAGCTGAGTTCCACAGTCTCCTCGCCAGTATAGCTGTGGGGAGCAGCATAGCGGATGGCTACGAGGTCGTCAATATCGTCGAAGCGGCAATAGACGGCCTGACGCGGAGGCAACGTGGAAGCCGAGAGGTGCTGCAATGCAAGGCTTTCGGCCTCGGGGCCGCAGAGGCGCACCACAGCGATGCCACCTACGCCCGCCGGCGTGGCCACAGCCACGATAGTGCTACTTGTCATCGGCAACAATGTATTGGTCGCCGTAGAGGCTGCGCATCTCCTCGTCGGTGAGCCCCAAGTCCACCTTCACGCGATACATATTGGGATAGTTGAGGAAGAGGAGCAGCGTGGCTACGATGGCCAGCATCAGCAGCACGCTTTGCGAGGCAATCACCTCCAACAGGCAGACCAGTGCCACAACGCCCAGCATCGGAAGGTAGAGCGAGCGCACATGCCGTGCGTAGCCAGCCAGTTTGCTCTCCAGCCCCTCGCTCTGCCGCAGCTGGGGGACGCGCTTGCGAACCGTCATCAAGGCCATGCTGACGGCCAGTACTGCCAGAAGCGAACCCGCAACGAGCATCCATCGGGTGGTGGCTTCGCTCTGTGGCACTATGCGATATGGGCTGAGCGTAAAGCCAGCAGCCAGCAGTACCACCGCCACCGAACCCCATAGCCCCGTGGCCGAGGTGCGCTTGATTGAAGCAAGGTGATTGTTCATAGCTTGAGATATTTTGCTGTGTAGGATTCTTTGCACTGGGCAAGGTCTTCGGGCGTACCGCAGAAGAGCACCCGTCCGCCCCCGTCGCCTCCTTCAGGGCCGAGGTCTATCACCCAGTCGGCACACTTGATGATGTCGTGGTGATGCTCAATGACCACGATGGAGTGGCCTCGTTCAATCAGGCTTGCGAATGCAGCGAGGAGCTTTTTGATGTCGTGGAAATGCAGCCCAGTGGAGGGTTCATCGAAGATAAAGAGCGTTGGGCGACTTTCAGCAGTTCCCTTGACCAAGTAGGAGGCCAGCTTCACGCGCTGTGCCTCGCCTCCGCTGAGCGAACTTCCCGACTGTCCCAGCTTCAGGTAGCCGAGTCCCACCTCCTGCAGCGGCAGCAAGCGGCTACGGACACCATGTGCCTCGGGGGCAGAGAAGAATTCGAGAGCTTCGTCGACCGTCATATCCAGCACCTGGCTGATGTTCTTCCCGTTGTAGAGTACCTCCAAGGCTTCCTCCTTGTAGCGGCTGCCGTGGCACTCGTCGCACACCAGGTGGACATCGCTCATGAACTGCATGCTGACCGTAACATATCCCTCACCCTCGCAGGCATCGCAGCGGCCGCCTTCGACGTTGAACGAGAAGAATCCGCTCTTGTAGCCCCGAGCTTTGGCCAGCGGCTGGGCGGCATAGAGCGCACGGATTTCATCAAAGACTTTCATATAGGTGGCAGGGTTGGAGCGCGTGGAGCGACCGATAGGGCTTTGGTCGACCATCTCCACCGCCGCGATACGTCCGATGTCGCCCCCCACTTCGCGGCAGCCCGCCACGTAGTCGGCGTTGCCTTCGAGGCGGCGACTCACCACCTCGTGCAGCACGCCGCGTATCAGTGTGCTTTTGCCGCTACCGCTGACACCCGTTACCACCGTCAGCACCCTCAGCGGGATGTCCACGTCCACCTGCTTGAGGTTGTTGGCGTAGGCTCCGCGAATGCTGATGCGGTCGCGCCAACGACGACGCTCTTTGGGGACGGGAATGGATTCGCGCCCAGCCAGATAGTCGGCTGTGAGCGACCGACGAGCCTTCGATAGCTGCTTGGGCCTGCCAGCGAAGACCACCTCGCCCCCCTGCCAACCCGCCCCGGGGCCAATATCCACCAAGTAGTCGGCGGCACGGATAATATCCTCGTCGTGCTCCACCACTATCACCGTGTTGCCCAAATCGCGCAGGCTACGCAGCACAGCGATGAGCCGCTCGGTGTCGCGACTGTGAAGCCCCACCGAGGGTTCGTCGAGGATATACATCGAACCCACCAGCGAGCTACCCAGCGAGGTGGCTAGGTTGATGCGCTGGCTCTCGCCGCCGCTGAGGGTGCGGCTCTCGCGCGAGAGGGTGAGGTAGCCCAAGCCCACCTCGAGCAGGTATCCCACTCGGTTGTGCAGCTCGCGGCGTATGCATTCGGTGATTTTCAGCTCGCTTGCGGTCAGCTGGCCTTCCATCTCTGTCAGCCATTGGGCAAGCCGTTCCGCAGGCATCTCCACCAGATCGCAGATGCTCCGCCCCGCCACTTTGACGTATTCCGCATCGCGCCGCAAGCGCCGCCCTCCACAATCGGGACAGACTGTGCGCCCGCGATAGCGCGCCAGCATCACCCGATATTGTATCTTATAACTCTGACTTTCCACCCAGCGGAAGAAGCCATCAATGCCCTCCCACACGCCATCGCCGTGCCAAAGCACTGCCCGCTCGGCCTCTGTGAGCTCGAAGTAGGGCTTGTGGATGGGGAAACCGATGGTGGCTGCATGGCGGATAAACTCGCGTTTGGCATCCTGCATCTTCTCGCCGTTCCAGCAGACGATGGCGTTGTCGTAGACCGAGCGAGCCTTGTTGGGCACCACCAAATCCTCGCTGATGCCCATGATGTTGCCATAGCCTTGGCAAGTGGGGCAGGCCCCGTAGGGATTATTGAACGAGAAGAAGTTGGGATTGGGCTTCTCGAAAGTGATGCCGTCGGCCTCAAAGCGGTTGCTGAACTCGGCTTCCTCGCCGCCTTCCACCTTCACCACGCAGGCACCGCGCCCTTCAAAGAATGCACTCTGCACACTCTCGGCCACGCGGGCAGCCTGCCCATCGTCGGCGGTATGCACCTCTACGCGGTCGACCAGCAGCAGCACGCGCCCCGTCAGGTCGCTCGGCTCCAGTGCGTCGATTCGCACCACTCTGTCGCCAGCCAGCACCCGCTGGTAGCCCTCCTGCTTCAGTATCTCCAGCTGCCCTTTCAGTGGGCGCTCTTTCGAGTTTGCGAGCGGTGCCAGCAGCAGCACCCGACGGCCTTCGAGCCCAAGCACATAATCCACCACGTCGCTCACCGAGTGGCGCCGCACCTCCACGCCACTGACTGGCGAGTAGGTACGCCCGATGCGGGCAAACATCAGCTTGAGGTATTCATAGATCTCGGTCTGCGTTCCCACCGTTGAGCGGGGGTTGCCGGTATTCACCTTCTGCTCGATGGCCACCGCTGGCGAAAGACCGTGGATATAGTCCACCGGTGGCTTCATCATCCGCCCGAGGAACTGCCTTGCATACGAGCTCATGCTCTCCACATAGCGGCGCTGCCCCTCGGCAAAGAGCGTGTCGAACACCAGAGACGACTTGCCGCTGCCGCTGAGGCCAGTGACCACCGTCAGCGTCGCCTGCGGGATGGTGAGGCTGACGTTCTTGAGGTTGTTGATTCGGGCTCCTTTTATCTCAATGTCCACTACCTGCCTCCTATTTCGTTTAATGCACCTCTGCAGGCCAGGCTGCCATCATCCGCAGCCGTTTGCCTTTGGCTGTGAAGATGGCTACGCGCCCACGCCCATCGGCAGCAGCCCGCAGCAGGCTGTGCTTGGTGTTCTGCTCCAGCAGCAGGCGGTCGGCACCGCCATCCTCGCCCACCTGGTAGAGCGCCAAGTGGCTCTTGCCGCCCATCTTCAACGTCTTGGCAGGCTTCACCTTTTCCATCGGCGAGGGCATCTTTTTATGTTCCGACCGCAGCAGCCATACCCTATCGCCAACCGGCACCACGGCCACCCGCAGCAGGTCGGCGGACTTCTTCTGCACATCGTTGCGGCGGAGGTTGCACACCCAGCGCACCTCGCCCGCCGTGTCCACCGCCACGAGGTGAATGCCCCGCCGATAGTAGATGGCCGTCGTGGTGCCGTTGTTCTCGGTCTTGGACTGCGCGTAATTGCAACCCAAGGCGGCCACCGCCCCCCACGGCATCAGCGTGGTGGAAAGCAGCGAGCCGTATTCCACCGTCTGCCCGCGGAGGCGGCTTCCCCCTTTCTTGTTGGTGAGCATATAGAGGTCTTCGGCCTCAAACCGCCGCGCGGCGACCGAGAGCGACACCTCGTCGATGTCGAATGCCAAGCCTATCACGCCGGCACACTCGCTGGTGTCGACCCGCCGCTGCATGGGTACTATCGTCCCCATCGCCATCACATGCCTTCCTGCCACGCCCACCAGCTGCAACCCCACAATCGGCATCCCCTCCACCACCACATCGTAGGCATCCTCGCGATTCTTCGAGGCGATGTTGTAGAGCACATGATTGGCGTCCTCCACCCACTCATGCCCCAGCGTGACCACCTCGCCACGGTCGGTAACCGCTACATGGTCGATCGACTGCAGGGCATATTCCTTCGTCCAAAGGCTCTGCATTCCCTCATCCAGCAGGCGCACTCGCGCCACATATTTCCCCCCTTCGGAATGCAGTTCCACCACCGACACCACTGCCTGGTAGCGCCCGTTGGGCGAGGCTGCCGCCCAGACCAAGCAGCGATCCTTCCGCTGATAAGTGAAGGTGTCCACCAGCAGCACCGTGTCGCGCCGCGAGGCCGCTGCTGTGTCGAACCCCACACGGGCTGCATAGACCGCCGTGTGCTTGCGGTCGGGCTGAAGCTCGAAGAGCAGCCGCACCTCGCCTCCTACCTCGGCAGCCGAAAGCAGACGGCAATCCTTATCCACTGGCACCACCGTTTGTCGCACGGTCGTCATCGTGCTGTCCATCCAAACCACCTGCGTCCGACCTCCACGAGCCCCCCCCACCCAGCAGCTCATCCCCGCATGCCAACCCACCAACTGCCCCTCGCCCACCAGCGATGCACTGCTTTTGCGATTCTCGGCATAGCGCTTGACTTCCACCTGCGCCTCTGCCACAGAGGCTCCCGCCGCCAACCATAGGCCAGCCAGCAGCACTGCGAAACCCCATCGAGAGGCGTGTATTCTTCTTGTATTCAGCATCATGATAACGTATTTGAAGCGTTTGTAATCCACTTTTTCAAAGTGCAAATATACAAAAAAAACCGACACCACCCCACTCCGATGCCACAAATTATTGTCCACCTTCACCCACTCTACCCCCTCCTCCGTTACTCATTCATTTTCCAATAGTTCTTCAATCGTTCTTCAATTGCCTATTGAAGAACGATTGAACATCTATTGAAGAACTATTGAAGAACGTTGCTATAAAACCCTAACAAACAGCAACATAGACAAAAACAACACTCTAATGCACTGACATTCATAGCAATAGGCCATCTAAAGCCGCTTCATTTAGGGGGTAAAAAGTGTAGTATGGGCGGAAAAGAGGGGCAGGAGGAGTGCTTGGAGCGGAAAACGGGCGAATTGATAGGAGGAGGGGATTTTTTTCGGTGGGAATGAGTTTTTTTTAGTATCTTTGTGGTGCAGGCAGTCTGTGCGGACTGCACTGAAATGCTTGGTATTGAACGATATAAAAGAAGTTGGATATGCGTATGAGTAAACAAAAGGCGATAGTGTGTGCATGGGCGTGGTTGGCGTGTGCCCTGCCAGCGGTGGCCTTGGCGCAAGGGCGCGACACAGTGCGCGTGGCGCGAGTGGACACCGACACGCTGATGAAGCATGTGCGGGTGCTCTCGTCGGTGCAATGCGAGGGGCGCTTGGCCGGGACGGTGGGCTACGACCGTGCGATGGCCTACGTCAAGCAAGCACTTTCGGCCTACGGGGTGGAAGAGATAGGCGAGCAGCCGATGGAGGTGGAATGCAATGAGGTGGAGAGCTGCACATTCGACGTCTACCTGCCAGGGAGCAAGGAGAAGACCGTCTACACGCTGGGGCGCGAGTTCTGCTGCGCTGGGATGACGGGGCGGGGATATGTGGACGCACAGATGGTGTTTTGTGGCTACGGCATAGACCACAGCACGATGGACGAATATCGGGATGTGGATGTGCAGGGGAAGGTAGTGGTGGTGCTGACGGGGCTTCCCGTGCTGTCGGCTCTGCCGGGGCAGGTAGCCTCGCAGTACCAGAGCCTGCGCGACAAAGCGCGCACTGCCGAGCGGCACGGGGCTATCGGACTGATAGCCATCAACACCAGTCGGCTCTGCCCGTCGGGCGAGCCGCAAAGCCGCGTCTACTGCGGTGGACTTCCGCACCTGGCCACTTTCCCCATGCTGCAGCTGACGCTGGACTGCGCCCGCGAGTTGCTCGCCGACGAGGCTCGCCCACTGGACAGCCTACTGGCACGCGAAAACGAGACGTGGACACCACGCAGCTTTGCCCTGCGGAAGAAAGCCGAGATTGACCTCAACGCACGCTATCGCCCCCAGGCCGCGACGGCCAACATCGTGGGGCTGCTGCCAGGGAGCGACCGCAAGCTGGCCAAGGAATACGTAGTGGTGGGCGCCAGCCTGGACGGGGCAGGGATGCAGGGAGCCACCTGCCTGTTTCCCGGGGCCGACATCAATGCCACGGGGGTGGCCGCGCTGCTCGAGACTGCCCGCCTGTTGAGCCACAGCGAGCTGCGGCCGGGAAGGAGCGTACTCTTTGTGGTGTTCAGCGGTAGCGAACAGCAGTACTTGGGGTCGCGTGTATTTATGAACACCTACGGCCACCTGCGCCGCGTGGAAGCATTCGTCAATGTGCAGAACGTCGGCTATGGCGACAGCCTGGTGGTACTGGGCGGCAACCACTACCCTACCCTCTACGACATTGCCCGCCGCTATGATGCCATGCCCTGCTGCGGGACGCGCATGATGGCCGCCGCCGATGCCCAAGCAGGCGTCAGGGGGGATGCACGGGCGTTTGATGCGGCTGGCATCCCCTCGCTGGTCATCACCACCCGCAACGGGATGCACCACAACCACGTGGGATCCGACATTTGGGAGACTATCGACCGCCGCGTGCTGACAGGCGCGGCACAGCTGCTGGTAGGCACAGTGGCTGGCATCGGCCAGGGCGACTACCAAGGGCGGAGCATGAAGAGCCGTGCGGGAAGGTATTGACACGGGGAAGGGATGCACAGGCAAAGCAAAAGTAAAGCGGAAAAACGATGTGGACACTATATAGGAAAGAGTTGGCGAGCTTCTTCTCGTCGCTGGTAGGCTACTTGGCCATCGGGGTGTTTCTCGTGCTGACGGGGTTGACGCTTTGGGTGTTCAGAAGCGATTTCAACATCCTCGACTATGGCTATGCCAGCATCGATGGCTTGTTCTTGGTAGGACCATTTCTTTACCTCTTCCTGATACCCGCCATCACGATGCGGACGCTGGCCGAGGAGCAGCGCGTGGGGACGATAGAGATGCTGCTGACGAGGCCGATGAGCGAGTGGCGAGTGGTGTGGGCCAAATTCTTGGCGGCTTGGACGCTGGTACTTATCTCGCTGCTGCCGACGGTGGTGAGCTACGTCTGCGTCTACGCACTGGGCGACCCCGCAGGCAATATCGACACTGGGGCGGTGGTAGGCTCCTACATCGGCCTGCTGCTGCTGGGCGGTGCATTCACCGCCATCGGCGTGTTCAGCTCCTCGCTGACTTCCAATCAGATAGTGGCTTTTATCCTCTCGGCATTGCTTTGTGCGGCGGTCTACCTCGGCTTCGAGTCGGTCTACAACATGGGGCTTTTCGGCGGAGGAGCCGACCTCTTCATCAAGCGCATCGGCGCGGCGCACCACTACGCCAACATCAGCCGCGGGGTGGTGGACACACGCGATGTGCTCTACTTCGCCAGCCTGATGGCCCTCTTTCTGATGGGGACGCGAATGGTGCTTCAAAGCCGCCTGTGGGGCGGATGGAAAGGACGCAAGAGCCTCGAGCGGGGGCACTGGATAGAGATGGGCGCGGCGGTGCTGATAGTGGTGTCGGTGAACATCATCGGGCACTACTTCTTCCTGCGACCCGACCTGACGGCCGAGCGGCGCTACACGCTCTCGAAGTCCACCAAGACGATGCTTCGCGGCATCGATGAGCCTGTGCTGTTTAGGGTCTACCTCGAAGGCGAGTTCCCTGCCGACTTCAAGCGGCTGCAGAGCGAGACCAAGGAGATGCTCAACCAGTTTCGTGCCTACAACGCCAATATTGAGTACGAATTCTTCGACCCCAGCAGCTTTGCCAGCAAAGAAGAGCAGCAGATGTTCTACCAAAAGCTGGCGCGCAAAGGCATCCAGCCGACGCAGATACAGGTGAACGAAGGCAGCAGCCGCACCACGCAGTTGCTCATCCCGGCAGCCGACGTCTACTACAAAGGGCGCGAGACGACGGTGCAGCTGCTGCAAAGCCAGAAATACGTCAGCGATGCCGACCTGCTCAACAATTCGATAGAGAACTTGGAGTACGCCCTCTCGTCGGCCATTCGGATGCTATCGCGAGGCGAAAAGCGGAGCATCGGCTTTTTGCAAGGGCACGGCGAGCTGACAGGTCCAGTGGTCTACGACTTCCAGCGGACGCTGCAGGACTTCTACAGCCTGGAAGAGGTAACCATCGACGGGCAGATACAATCGCTTACCGCCCACCGCAAGGCCGAGGGCGACACAGCCTACTCGTTCTACAACCTCTACGACCTCATCGTGATAGCCAAGCCAACGCAGCCCTTCTCGGAGAAAGACCTCTACATCCTCGACCAATACATCATGTACGGCGGGAAGGTGCTGTGGCTGCTCGATGCAGTGGATGCCGACCTCGACAGCCTGGCCTCGCGGGGAGAGTTTATCGCCACGCAGCGGCGGCTGGGCCTCGACGAGATGCTGTTCACCTACGGGGTGAGGGTCAATCCCGACTTGGTGCTCGACGTGCGCTGCCGCCCCATACCGATGCAGGTGGGCATGGTGGGCGAAAAACCGCAGTTCAAGTTCAGCCCGTGGTACTACTTCCCCGAGATCGTGCCGCTGGCCGACCACCCGATAGTGAGGCACTTGGACTTGATCAAGACGGACTTTGTCAGTTCAATCGACCTCATCGACAACGAGGTGCAGAAGACGGTGCTGCTGACCACCTCGGAATATTCGCGGGTGAAGAATGCACCAGCGCTGGTTGCCCTTGCCGAGGCACAGACCGAGCCCGACCAGCGGCTGTTCAACCGCAGCCGAGTGCCGGTGGCGGTGCTGCTCGAGGGGCAGTTCAAATCGGCTTGGAGGGGAAGGCTCTCGCCCGAGTTTACCAGTCAGGCCGCCATGGGGTTCCGCGAGGAGAGCAAGCCGACTCGGATGATAGTCGTCTCGGACGGCGATGTGATATGCAACCGCTACGTAGCCGCCGAGGGGGCGGTGCTACCCACGGGCTTTGACTACTACACCCAGACGCAATATGCCAACAAAGAGCTGCTGATGGGGTGCGTGAACTACCTGGTGGGCGACGAGGGGCTGATGGCCTCGCGCTCGCGCAGCATCACCCTGCGCAAGCTCGACGTGGTGAAAGTGCGTGAACAGCGGCTGAAATACCAGATCATCAACGTGGTGTTGCCGCTGCTACTGCTCTCGCTAGCGGGAGGCTGCATCGTGTGGATAAGGAAAATAAAATACGAAAAAAGGAGACAATGAAGAGAAGGAACATCATACTGACGTCGGTCGTGGTGGCGATAGGTGCGGTGGCACTGGTGGTGGCCCTGCGAGGGTCGCGGAAGGCCACCTTTGAGCAGGACTTCCACATCGAAGACCCTTCGACCATTACACGTATCTTCTTGGCCGACAAGCAGGACCACGAGGTGCTGCTGACGTGCGTAGGTGATTCCACCTGGATGGTGGACAACCGCTACGAGGCCAACTACCCCGTGGTGCGACTTCTGCTGGAAACGTTGCGCGATATGCGCATTCGCCAGAAAGTCAATCGCAACGCAGTGCCCACCATCGTCAAAGACTTGGCAGCACGAGCCATCAAGGTGGAAGTCTACCAGCGCGAGCCGCTCATCAACTGGTTTGGCGGAGGGTTGCGGCTCTTCTACCGTGAGCGGCTGACAGCCACCTACTATGTGGGTCGCGAGGCAAAGGATATGCTGGGCAGCTACATGTTTCGCCAAGGCGATAAGACCCCCTACGTCATCCACATCCCTGGCTTTCGCGGCTTCCTCACCCCACGGTTTGTAACCGACCCGCTGAAATGGCGCAGCCACACGATAGTCGACCTCAACGTGGGTGCGATTGAGCGCATCGAGCTTGAAATACCCAGTCAGCAGGAAGAATCATTTGCCATCGTGCGCAAACCCGATGGGTTCGACATGCAGCTGCTAGCCTCGGGGCAAAGGGTGGCGGCCTTCGACACAGCGAGGGTGGCGCAGCTGCTGGCCTCGTTCACGTGGCTCTGCTTCGATGAGTTTGCCTCCATCGTGCCCAATAGTTATGCCGACAGCAACCTGACGGGTACACCTCGCACCATACTTCGCGTAACCGACACCGCAGGCCACCGCCGCGAGGTGGATGCCTACGTCAAATACATCAACCCCGACGACCTCGAACTGATGGACAACCCCGACATGTACGAGTCATTCGACGTGAACCGACTCTACGCCATCATCGACCATCAGGACACGGTGCTGATACAATACCACGTCTTCGACAACATACTCCAGCCCGCATCCTACTTCCTCGGAAAGGAGTTCCAACCCATCACCCAATGAAGCCACTAATCCTTATCACCAACGACGACGGCTTTGCCGCCAAAGGCTTGCGACTGCTCGACGAGACGGCCATGGAGTTTGGCGACGTGGTGGTGATGGCACCCGAGGGCAATGCCTCGGGCAAGAGCCATAGCCTGACCACTTCACGTCCGTTGCGAGTACGCGAAATCAAACGCACAGAAGGACTCTGCGTCTACGCCTGCGACGGCACCCCGGTGGATTGCGTCAAACTGGCCACCGAATACTTCTGCCCCAAGCGGCCCGACCTCGTGCTCTCGGGCATCAACCACGGCAGCAACTCGTCAATCAACGTGCTATACAGCGGCACGATGGGGGCTGTCATTGAAGCCACCGCCCTCGGTATTGATGCCATAGGATTCTCACTACTCAACCACAGCCCGAATGCCGACTTTACAGCCTGTGTACCCTATGTGCGGCACTTGATAGGTCGGGTGCTCGAGCAAGGGTTGCCAGCCGAGATATCGCTCAACGTCAATATCCCCAACCTGCCAGCCGACCAGCTGCGCGGCATCCGCATCTGCCACGAGGCTAAAGCCCAATGGCTCGACAGCTTCGAGCAGCGCATTGACCCTCAAGGCAGACCCTACTGGTGGCTGACGGGCAAATTTGCCTGCTCAGACCCGCCCGAGACGAGCGATGAGTGGGCACTGGCTCACGGCTACGTCTCGGTGGTACCCATTCACCCCGATTTCACCCACTACCCTGCCATTGAGCAACTGCAGGGATTATCTGCAATGCAATGAAGCAATACTTCACACAAGACAAGAGCTCGGTGGGCATCGCAGTCGGCCTCGGCATAGAGGCAGTCTACGCACTGCTGCTGACTGCTGTGCTGCTCATTGTGGGAGAAAGCCCTGCGGAACACGTGCGCTGGTATGGGGGGGGATTCATCCTGCTGATATTGGTCCTGCGCTACTACGCCAAAGGGCAAGCCCACCTGAAGGTGGTGAAAAGCATCATTGTGGTGCTGTTCGTCAGCTTTGTGGTGTTCATCTTTGCCTTGTATAAACTTCGCCTGCTGCAATGAAATACTACATCATAGCTGGGGAGGCCTCGGGCGACCTTTACGGTGCCCTGTTGATAAAGCACCTTCGGGAGCTGGATGCCGAGGCGGAGTTCCGCTTCTGGGGAGGCGATGCCATGCAGGCCGAAGGGGGAGAGCCGGTGAAGCACATCCGAGAGTTGGCCATCATGGGGTTCGTTGAAGTAGTGGCACACCTCGGCACCGTGCTGGGTAACCTGCGCTTCTGCCGACAGGACATCGCCGCCTATCAGCCCGATGTGGTGATAGGTATCGACTATCCGGGTTTCAACCTCAAAATAGAAGCTTGGGCAAAGCAGCAGGGCTTCCACACCGCACACTACATATCGCCCAACCTTTGGGCATGGAAGAAGGGGCGCATCAAAGGCATGCGGCAGTCGCTTGACCTGCTCTGCCACATCCTGCCTTTCGAGCAGCAGTTCTTCGCCGAGAACCACCTGCCACAAGCACTCTACGTGGGGCATCCGCTGATTGATGTGGTAGAGAAAGAATACCCTCGCCCCCGCGCTCTTGATGGTAGGCCGCTGATTGTCTTGCTACCTGGTAGCCGCAAGCAAGAGCTTAAGCACAGCCTCCCTCTGATGGCCTCCTTGGCCAATCGCCACACGGAATACCAGTTCATTGTGGCTGGTATGAGCCTTTTGGGAAAGGAAATTTATGAAAGCCTTATACCCGAGGAGAGCAACCTGATGGTGGCATTCGATATGACCTACCGGCTACTGTCGGCTGCCTATGCTGCTGTGGTCTGCTCGGGTACGGCCACCCTCGAGACCGCCCTTTTCGACGTGCCACAAGTGGTCTGCTACCGTGCCAATCCCATCTCCATTGCCATAGCCAAAACGGTGGTCAGCCGTCGCATACGCTACATCTCACTGGTCAACCTCATAGCCGATAAGCCCATCGTGGCGGAGCTGATTCAATCCGAATTCAACCAGGAACGGCTTGAGGCAGAATTCTCCGCCATCACCACCGACCAGGCCAACCGCCGCCGTATGCAGGCCGACTATGCCGCCATGCGTACACTGCTTGGCAACGAAGGTGCCAGCCGTCGCACGGCCGAGGCCATAATCAACCTCCTACGATGAAACAGACATTATTCATAGCCCTGCTGCTGATGGCTGCCCTCGCCGCCAAGGCCGACCACGTCCGCGTCCGCCTCTACTCGGCCAACGACATTCAGGCCATCAACATCTCCTTCGACCTCGGTGTCTACAACCTCTACGGCGAGCGAACCTCGGGGGACGAGCGACTGATTGAAGACATGGTGGGAGAGGGACGTTCGGTCATACTCAAAGCCGAGGGCGACAAAATCCGCGTGAGCGTCAATAGCGACGAATATGGGCTCTACAGCAGCGTCCGACTCGAAGCCACCGACACTGCCTGCATCCTCTGCCTCAACCCCGAAGGCTGCCGCCAGCGCACCTACGAGGGCAACCTCGAAATCAGTATGCTCCCCAACAAGCACCTGCAGCTGATCAACGATGTGGAATTTGAAACCTATATCGCAGGCGTCGTGCAAAGCGAAATCTACGGCCAGCAGAGCGACATCTTCCGCATCCAGGCCATCATCAGCCGCACCTGGGCACTGCGCAACCTGCGCAAACATGCTACCGAGGGCTACAACTTCTGCGACCACGTCCACTGCCAAGCCTACCTCAACCGCTGCATCCGCCCCGACATCATGATAGGTGCTATCGAAAGCAGCGGCGAGACCCTCGTCGATGCCAGCGGCCAGCTTATTGAAGCCCCGTTCCACTCCAACAGCGGTGGCCAGACGGCCAACTCCGAGGACGTATGGCGCAATGCCCTACCCTACCTCCGCTCGGTTCCCGACACCTTCTCTTTCCGCATGAAACAATCCGACTGGACGAAGACCATCCCCGTCCACCGCTGGCTCTCCTACTTCGTTAAAACCCACCACATCAATACCAACGATGCCGCCCTGCGCGACACCCTGCTCCACTTCCAGCAGCCCTCGCGCCGTGCCCGCATCTTGGGTGTGCCGCTGACGCGCGTCCGCCAGGACTGGCAGCTGAAATCCACCTTCTTCTCGGTTGAATACGACCAAGCCACCCACAACGTCATCCTCCACGGCCACGGCTATGGCCACGGCGTGGGGCTCAGCCAAGAGGGCACAATCCGCATGGTCGCACTCGGCTATTCCTACGACAGCATCCTCGCCCACTACTACACAGGCGCCCTCCTCCACCACGACCCCTCGCAGAACCGCAACTACGTGGAGCACTACGCAGCCCAACTATCACGCATCATCGAGGAAGACCGCAACCGCCAGACCCAGACCCTCTCCAAAAAAGACGACTGGCTGGGGCGTCTCTTCCGCCTGCGCGACCGCGAAGCACGCGAGGAAGTCTACATCGAATCCGAACAGGACAACGAGCAGGATTGGCAATATGAATGGTAACACCCCGCTGATAACCTCCCACCCATGAAAAAAGCACTGCTCCTTGCCATCGCCTCACTGCTGATATGCGGCACACACGCCCAAGTCAAGTGGCACACCATCGAAGAAGCATCAAAAGCCACCATCGGCGACCGCCTCTACCTCGTCGATTTCTACACCTCATGGTGCGGCTACTGCAAGAAGATGGATCGCGAGACCTTCACCGACCCTACCGTTGTCGCCCTCCTCGACCGCTACTTCTACCCCGTCAAGTTCAATGCCGAAGGCCACAACACCTTCACTTGGAACGGCTACACCTACCGCCCAGCCTCTGGCAGCAGCCGCGTCCACTCCTTCGCCAAAGCCATCAAAGGCTACCCCTCCTTTGCCCTCTTCCGTGCCGACGGCTCACTGCTGCAAATCATCCCAGGCTTCTACCCAGCCGCCGACTTCACCACCGTCCTGTGGTACTTCGCCAGCGGCGACTACCAGCGTTTCCCCAACTTCGAGCAATACAGCCAACGCTTCGACCACGACTTCCGCCCCATTATGCAAAGCCAATTAAAAGCCAATTAACCACACACACCGTCACCCCATGGGCATATTCGACTTTATCCGCAAAAGCAAGACCGAAGAGCGAGCCACCCTCGACCAAGGCCTCGCCAAAACCAAAGAGAACTTCTTCCAAAAGCTCACACGTGCCGTCGTGGGCAAAAGCACCGTCGACGACAGCGTGCTCGACAGCCTGGAAGAGACCCTCATCACCAGCGATGTGGGCGTGGAAACCACCCTCAAGGTCATCAACAACCTCCAAGAGCGCATCCGCCGCGACAAGTACATCTCCACCAGCGAACTCAACGCCATCCTCCGTGCCGAAATCAGCCAGCTCCTCCGCCAACCGCAGAGCCACTTCCCCGACGACTTCGACTCCCCCCTCCCCCACTGCCCCTACGTCATCCTCGTGGTCGGTGTCAACGGCGTAGGCAAAACCACCACCATCGCCAAACTCGCCTACCAATACAAGGCCGCTGGACGGCAGGTCATCCTCGGTGCTGCCGACACCTTCCGTGCCGCCGCCGTCGAGCAACTGCAGCTCTGGGCCGACCGCGTGGGCGTACCCATCGTCCAGCAAGGCATGGGTGCCGACCCCGCCAGCGTGGCCTTCGACACCCTCCAATCCGCCCTCTCACGCAAAGCCGACGTGGTCATTATCGACACCGCCGGCCGCCTCCACAACAAGGTCGGCCTAATGAACGAACTGGGCAAAATCCGCCGCGTCATGCAGAAGCTCGTCCCCGATGCACCCCACGAAGTGCTCCTCGTGCTCGACGCCTCCACTGGGCAAAACGCCATCGAGCAAGCCCGCCAGTTCACCCAAGCCACCGACGTCAATGCCCTCGCCCTCACCAAACTCGATGGCACCGCCAAAGGTGGTGTCATCATCGGCATCAGCGACCAGTTCCACATCCCCGTGCGCTACATTGGCCTCGGCGAAAAAATGACCGACCTCCAACTCTTCAACCCCGCCGACTTCGTAGAAAGCCTCTTTGACTGATAAATAATAGAAATAATAGAAACAATAGAAACAATAGAAATAATAGAAATAATAGATAATCTATTAAATCTATAAAATCTATAAAATCTATATAAAATCTATATCTATAAATGCCCCAGCTCCCCAAACAATACCAAGTCCTAAAACCCGTCCGTCCCTGGCAGGGAGCTTTCTTCTACCAAAAAAGCGAAGTCATCTACCAGCTGACCTACGCCTTCTGCCGCCGCTTCCTCCCCCCACACGGCGACCGCACCACAGACCAAATGATACAAGCCGCACGCAGCGGCAAACAAAACATCGTCGAAGGCACCGAAGACGGACAGACCAGCACCGAAATGCACCTCAAACTGCTCGGCGTAGCACGTGGCTCACTGCAAGAGCTGCGGCAAGACTACCACGACTACCTCCTCGCCCACAACCTCTCCCAATGGCTTCCCCAGCATCCCCGTTTCCCACGGATGCAAGCCTTCTGCAAGCAGCACAACCAAATCCAACACTACCAACCCTACTTCGACAAATGGGATGCCGAGACCATGGCCAACACCGCTATCACACTCTGCCACCAAGTGGACACCATGCTCCACCACCACCTGCAGACCCTGCAGCGCGAATTCGCCGAGCAGGGCGGCATCAAAGAGCGCATGCACGCCGTCCGCACAGGCTACCGCCAAGAGCAGGACGCCGAACTGCGGCAGCTCCGCCTCCAAGTGCCACTGCTCCAAGCCGAAATTGCCCGCCTGCAAAGAATGCTGCAAACCCACGGAATAGAATATTAGAGAGAGAATATAAATGATAGAGACAATAGAAATGGTAGATTTAATAGAAACAATAGATTTTATAGAAACAATAGATTTAATAGAACCAATAGATAATCTATAAAATCTATTGAATCTATAAAATCTATTGTTTCTATAAAATCTATTGTTTCTATTAAAATCTATAAATCCCCCACCATGACCATCAACATCATCACCCTCGGCTGCTCCAAAAACACCGTCGACAGCGAACACCTGGCCACCCGCCTCAAAGCCGACGGCCACACCATTCTCTTCGACAGCCCCAGCACCAAAGCCGACACCACCATCATCAACACCTGCGGATTCATCGGCGATGCCAAAGAGGAGAGCATTGGAGCCATCCTCCAACAAATAGCCGCCAAAACCCGTGGCCGCAAACAGCGCCGCTTGATAGTCTGCGGCTGCCTCGTTGAGCGCTACCGCGACCAGCTGCAGCATGAGATGCCCGAAGTCGATGGCTGGTACGGCGTCCACGAATGGGAGCTGATAGCCCAAAGCCTAACACCAACAGAGGAAAACCCTACCCCAGACGCGCCAACCAATTCTCAACTCTCAACTCTCAATTCTCAATTCCCCCGCATTCTCTCCACCCCCTCGCACTACGCCTACCTCAAAATCGCCGAAGGCTGCAACCGCACCTGCTCCTACTGCGCCATCCCCCTCATCCGCGGAGCCCACCGCTCGCGCCCGATGGACGACCTCGTGGCCGAAGCCAAAGCACTCGTGGCGCAAGGTGTCAAGGAACTGATAGTCATCAGCCAGGACACCACCTACTACGGCCTCGACCTCTACCACCGCCGCATGCTCGGCCCGCTGCTCGACCGCCTGGCCACCGAAAGCGGAGCCCCCTGGATTCGCCTCCACTACACCTACCCTGCCTCCTTCCCCGACGATGCCCTCGATGCCATCGCCCGCCACCCCAACATCTGCAACTATATCGACATCCCCCTCCAGCACATCAACAGCCGCCTGCTGGCCTCCATGCAGCGCGGCATCGACCGCCAAGGCACACTCGCCCTCCTGCGCCACTTCCGCACCCGCCTGCCCGACGCTGCCATCCGCACCACCCTCATCGTAGGCTACCCCGGCGAGACCGAGCAAGACTTCAACGAGCTGAAAGCCTTCGTCGCCGAAGCCCGTTTCGACCGCATGGGCTGCTTCGCCTACTCGCCCGAAGAAGGCACCCCTGCCGAACCACTCGGCGACCCCATCCCGCAAGCCGAAAAAGAACGCCGCGTGGCCGAACTGATGGCCATCCAGGAGCAAATCTCCCTCGAAAAGAATCAGACTCGCATCGGCCGCACCTACCGCTGCCTGGCCGACCGCATCGAGGCCGACCACCTCGTCTGCCGCACCGAATACGACAGCCCCGAGGTCGACGACGAAGTCCTGCTTCCCCTTGATGCCCATCCCCACTTCGACGCCGCAGCCGCCATCGGCAACTTCCTCGACCTCCGCATCACCGACGCCCTCGAAAACGACCTCCTCGCCACCCTCGCCTAACAACTGAAGCACCGCCCAGGCAAACTTTTTTGTTCCGCTACTTATCAAAAACACCCACAAACCTCAACACCCAACACACATGCAAAACACCATTACCAACAACCTGCTCGACATGGTGGGCCACACCCCGATGCTGGAGGTAACCAAAATGGACACAGGCAAATGCCGTCTTTTCCTCAAATTGGAAAACCAGAACCCTGGAGGCTCAATCAAGGACCGAGTGGGGCTGATGATGGTCAGCGAAGCCGAGCGGCAAGGCGTCATCAAACCTGGCGACCGCATCATCGAAGCCACCGCTGGCAACACTGGCCTTGGCCTCGCCTTGGCAGCTCGCTTGAAAGGCTACCACCTCACACTGGTCATCCCCGACAAGATGAGCGAGGAAAAACTCTGCCACCTCAAATCGATGGGCGTGGAAATCATCATCACACGCAGCGACGTCACCAAAGGCCACCCCGACTACTACCAAGACCTGGCCCGCTCCATTGCCGAAAAAACAGGAGCCTACTTCATCAACCAGTTCGAAAACTCTGCCAACCCCCTCGCCCATGAGCTGACCACTGGCCCCGAAATATGGGAACAGATGCAACACAATGTGGATGCCGTGGTCGTCGGCGCTGGCTCCACTGGCACGCTGACTGGCCTGACCCACTTCTTCCAAAAGACTGGCGGCAAGACCCGTATGGTGCTGGCCGACCCCGCAGGCTCGGTCCTGGCCGACTACGTGAACACCGGAATCCTCCACGAAGTGTCTGGCAACTGGCTCGTGGAGGGCATCGGCGAAGACTTCATCCCCAAGATAGCCGACTTCTCGCTAACCTCGCAAGCCTACTCCATCACCGACGCCGAGGCTTTCGCCGCCGCCCACGACCTCCTCGCTCACGAGGGCATCTTGGCCGGCTCCTCCTCCGGCACCCTGCTGGCCGCCGCCCTGCGCTACTGCCGCCAAAGCGTCACCCCACAGCGCGTGGTAACGCTGGTGTGCGACAGTGGCAACAAGTACCTCTCCAAAATGTACAACCCCACTTGGCTTGCTAACCACGGCATTTCACTATAAACCACAATAATAGAACAACACAATAACAGCAACACAATATGAAAGAGCATTTCCAATTCGAGACCCTCGCCATTCATGCCGGCGAACAACCCGACATGCGCGAAGGCGCAGCTGGCGACGTAGCCGCCCCAATCCACCTTTCCACCACCTTTGCCCGCCACGAAGTGGATCAACCAACAGCTGGCTACGAGTACACCCGCTCGCTCAACCCCACGCGCCGTGCGCTGGAAGAGAAGCTGGCCGCCATCGAGGGCGTCAGCCACGGCCTCGCCTTCAGCTCCGGCCTCGCCGCCGAGACGGCCATCCTCATGGGCCTGCTCCGCAGTGGCGACCACGTCGTGGCCAGCGACGACCTCTACGGCGGCACCAAACGCCTCTTCAACAAGGTACTCTCTGAATTTGGCATCTCGGCATCCTATGCCGACGTGCTCGACACTGCCGCCTTTGAGCGAGCCATCACCCCAAAGACACGCATGATATGGGTAGAAACGCTCAGCAACCCGATGCTCAAAGTGGCCGACATCCGTGCCCTATCCGCCATCGCAAAACAGCACAGCCTTATTTTGGTGGTGGACGACACATTCCTCTCCCCCTACTTCATGCACCCCGCCGCCCTCGGGGCTGACTTGGTGATGCACAGTGCCACCAAATACATCGGCGGCCACAGCGATGTGCTGGGCGGCGTAGTGATGACCGACCGCGACGACCTCTACGAGCGCGTACAATACTACCAGAACGCCGCTGGTGCCGTCATGTCGCCATTCGACTCCTACATCGTCATGCGCGGCATCAAGACCCTCGCACTGCGCATGGAACGCCACGCCGCCAATGCACTGCGCATAGCCCACTTCCTCGAAGACCATCCGTCCGTCGGGCGGGTAGTATACCCTGGCCTCGACAGCTTCCCCCAGCGCGAACTGCACCGCAATCAAGCCACAGGCGACGGCGGCATCATCTCGTTCGAACTCCGAGGCAATATCGAGGATGCCAAGCGCTTCCTCTCTCGACTGAAGATCATTGCCCTCGCCGAAAGCCTCGGCGGAGTGGAGTCGCTCATCGAACTGCCAGCACTGATGACCCATTCCTCGGTTGCACCCGAAGAGCGACAAAAAATAGGCATTACCGACACCCTCGTGCGCCTCTCCGTTGGCATTGAGAACGCCGACGACCTCGTTGCCGACCTCGCGCAGGCCATGGCATGAACCCCCACACGGCTCCTCCCCCACAGCCGCAGCACCGCAGCACAACACACGACCGATAGCCCCCATTTTCGCTCCGCAACCAACCCATTTTTCAATTCTCAGTTAAGTAAACTATGAATGGTGAATTGTGATAGGAGAGGGGGAGCCGACCCAATTTTCAGTTCTCAATTAAGTAAACTATGAATGGTGAACTGTGATAGGAGAGGGTGAGTCGACCCAATTTTCAATTCTCAATTTTCAATTCTCAATTAGGACTTGGTCCGTGTCAACTCCGTGTCAACTCCGTGTCAGGTCCGTGTCACCTCCGACTCAAGTCGGACTTAACACGGTCCATACACGAACCAAACACGAACTAAACACGGCGGAAGTGGGTAGCCAGCGCGAGTGGCACAAACGGATGCACCAAGGCGGCGATAACCACTTTACAAAACAGCAACGAAGGGCAAATGCAGATGTTGGAAGATTTTTTTTGCAGAAAAACAAAAATAGTGTATCTTTGCACTTGATTATGTTCGGAAAGAGACTGCACATAATTGCACTTATTGCATTGGTACTGACAATGTTGCCGCTCCACAGCGTGGGGCAGCGGTTTGTGCGAGTGGATATTGACACCACTGCGTGCTTGGGCGATACGGTGCGCATCCGCTTCAGCCGTGGCAGCGATGCCGAGGTGCAATGGCGCGATGCCACATCGAGGCTCATCAATCGAGAGAAAGCACTGATACCCGATGGCATTATGTGCGATACCTACGGCTGCTCCTACCGCTCCACGGTGGAGTTCGCCGACTTTGCCGACACCACACGCATCCGCTCAGCCGAGCAAATTGACTTTGTGAGGATCAACATGGAGCACTCGTGGGCAGGCGACTTGTATATCAACCTGATATGTCCCAACGGCCAGCACGCCTCGCTGATGCGTTCCGATGGGCGCGGAAGCGGCACCGAATATTGCGTGCAGAGCATCTCCCCATCCTACCTGCACTGGATAGCTGGCAGCAATATGCCCACACACTCCAACTTGGGAATGCCCAGGGTACACTACAACGTAACCAACCCCTGCATGCCGACTGCCGACGGCAACGAAGCTGGGACGGGTTGGAACTACTGCTGGAGCGAAAACACCACGCACGGCTACACTTACGCCGCTGGCGATGCCCTCATTTATCGCATAGCCAACATCCACGACAACACGGTAGACTCCAGCGATGCTGCCGCTGGAATCAACTTCTACCACCCCGACGAGAGCTTCGACTCGCTGATAGGATGCCCCGCCAACGGGACGTGGACCATCGAGGTGTTCGACACTTGGCTGGGCGAGAACGGCTACGTATTTGAATGGGAGATGGCACTCGACACCTCACTGCATCCTATCGAATGCGAAATCACAGAGCTCAGCGTAACAGGCAACCGCGTCATCAAAGCCAACGACACCCTTTTCTACGCATGCGCCCCCGCGGGAGCCACGCGCGACACCACCATCGCCTACGCCCTCCACATCGGCAACACCCCCTGCGGCTTCCACAAAGACAGCACTTTCAGCATCCACTACAGCCACCGCCTAATCACGCAAATAGACACCGCCATCTGCGACGGCGACACCGTGCGGGTGGGCAACCTCGTGCTGACGAGGGACACCCTTATCCAAAAGACCGTGCCCAGCCTGCACGGCTGCGACAGCGTGGTGGACATTCGGGTAAAGGTAAATCCCACCTATAGCATTACTGACAGCAGCTCGTTCTGCCCCGACCAGCCCATCATCTACGGCGGCATCACCTATGGGCACTCCATGTCAATCGACGCTATGCTGCGTTCGGCCGACGGATGCGACAGCATGATGCACATCCGCCTGCAGCTTATCGACAGCACCTTTGGCCTGCGCATGAGGATGGAGACGAGCGATGGACTGGGCAGCAGCACCCTCATCTCGGGTTGTGCCCCCTTTGAGCTGCAACTCCGAGACACCTCGGAATATGCCGCCTGGCGTCGCTGGCGGCTGGGCGACAGCGACACGGTGTATACCGACAGCATCTTCACCCACGTCTACGACAGCGTGGGCGAATACGACCTGACGCTGGTGGCCGAAAGCCTACACGGCTGCCGCGACAGCCTGACGCTGCCGCGTGCGGTCAGGGTACTGGCCTACCCCAAGGCCGATTTCGATTGGGAGCCGCAATACCCTGGCGTGCACAACCCAGAAGTGCAATTCCGCAACCATAGCTATCCCTCCAACTGCCGCTTCCATTGGGACATTCAAAGCATGAGTGCCGCCAGCGGTTTCGACACCTCTAACGCCGCCAACCCCCACTACCGCTGGGGTGCCGACAACAACCCCGCCGTGGTGGGCGACTACGATGTCTCGCTGATAGCCTACTGGACGCAGCTCTCGAGCGACGGGCTGGCCGCTATGTGTGCCGACACACTCCAACAGACGGTCTCGATAGTCAATACCCTGCTGGAATTCCCCAACTTGGTAACGCCCGACGGCGACGGCTACAACGACACTTGGGTGGTGAAAAACTTGGTGGACATGGGGTTCTTCCCCATGAACGAGGTGTGGATCTTCAATCGCTGGGGCGTACAAGTGTTTCATGCCCAAAATGTTGAACGGCAAGAGGACTTTTGGGACCCCAACCAGACCAATAGTCCCGACGGCACCTACTACTACCGCTTCTCGGCTCGGGGAAACTACGGAATAGTAAAACGCAACGGCACGATAGAGGTGGTGCGTGGAGGCAAATAGTCATCACCCAAGCTTGGTGGCCTCGCCTGTTCCCGCCATGAGCCAATTGAAGCACCTTTCCCGAGATGGCCGCTGCCACTGGCTGTGGACGAGTCTTTCTGTGGTTCTACTATCAGTTGCCACACCAACAGCCTCTGCACAATCATTTGGTGCCTTTGCTCCACCGCAGCAGTTATGTGCCGACCGCGTGGACACCATCCACTTCGGCTTTGGGAAGCAGAACGACGTGGTGGTCAACGTGCCACACACCTCGCTCAACCACGCCGCCGTCTCCTTCCTGCCCGATGGCACTCCCTGTTCACCCTACGGATGCTCCTATCGCTCGGCTCTCACATTCAACGATTTTGCCAACGATGCCCGCATCCGATCGGCCAATGACATTGAATACGTGCGCCTCAACATGGAACATTCCTACATGGCCGACATTTATATCAACATCACCTGTCCCAACGGGCAAAAGGCCGTGCTGATGCGATTTGGAGGCGATGCCACCTCAAATTGCCACGACGCGATACCCAGCAGTGCCCACGAATGGCTGGATGGCAACAATGTGGCCGAGGACACATTCCTCGGTCAGGCCTACGACGATGAGGACGATTCCGAACCCTGCAATGCCCGCTCGTCAAGCAACCGCCCAGGCGTAGGATGGAACTACTGCTGGAGCAGCAACACCACATCTGGCTACCGCTACGCCTCGGGCGATGGCATCATCTACCGCAGCGGTCATGCTCACGGCGGACGCCTCGACTCAAGCCACGTCGCCTCCCACAGCAATTTCTACCACCCCGACCAAAGCTTCTCCACCCTCACAGGCTGCCCCCTAAACGGCACCTGGTATATCGAAGTGGTGGACGGCTATAAGCACGACAACGGCTACATCTTCGACTGGGAACTATCCCTTGCCCCCGACCTCCTTCCCACTACGTGCCGCTACGCTTCCCACTCCATCGACCACGAATGGGCAAACCGCCTCAACGACACAACCTTCACCATCCTCGTCCCCCCTACCCTCCAACGCGACACCACTATCGACCTGCGTTTCATCATCACCACCACCTGCGGCGACACCATTGAGCAGCACACACAAGCCACAGTCTCACTTCCCCGCACCACACAATTGCTCGACACCGTGGTGGAAAACCAGCTCCCTGTGCGAGCCTTCCGCCGCCTGCTCTTCTACAGCGATACCGACACCACGCTCCACTACACCAGCAGTGGCGGTTGCGACAGCTCGGTAAACTACCAACTCAAAGTGTGGAGGAACGTAGTGCAGCAGTTTGACACCAGCGTCTGCAGCGGATTTTCCTCCATCCTCTGGCGAGGACAGCACTTCTCCCGCACCACCGACACCACCCTGCACCTCGCCACCTCCCACCTCGCCGATAGCACCGTGCGCCTCATCTTCAGCGTGTTTCCCTCCTACGATATGAGCATCGACACTGGCATCTGCGAAGGCGACTACTTCCTGCTGGGGACGGAAAGAATCACCACCGCTGGGCAATACACCGCCCACCTCACCACCGCCGCAGGCTGCGACAGCCTGGTTGGCCTGCGCATCTGGCTCTACCCCAACTACGCCGACACCCTGCCCGACACCACCTGCCGCTCCACGGGTACCTACTTCGAAGGCACCTTCTACAACACCCGTGGTCTCCACCCTCACCACCTGCTGACCTCGCATGGATGCGACAGCCTCCGATGCCTCAGCCTCACCGTGTGGGGCGAAAACCTACGAGCCGCCGCCTTTATCTCCCCACAGACAGCCACGCTGGAAGAACCCATCCTCCACTTCGCCAACCAAAGCACCGAAGCCCAAAGCGTCTGGTGGCAAGTGGGCACACTGACCACCATGAAAGAGCAGTTTGAAGTGCCCTTCCCCGAGGGCGAGAACAGCCTCGACGTGATGCTGGTCGCCACCGACAGCAATGGCTGTACCGACACCTTCAGCACCATCGTCTACGTTGACCGCAGCACCCTCTACACCCCCAATGCATTCACCCCCAGCCTCGACCAAAACAACCGCTGGGCACCCGTGGCCAACGATATGACCTCCATCGAAGTGTGGGTCTACGACCGCATGGGTGCCCTCGTCTACCACCACGCAGGGGCTGACATCGCGTGGGATGGTACCAGCCACGGTCAATCCTGCCCACAAGGTATCTACACCTACCGCGTAGAATATTCCCGCCGACTCTACCCCAACGAAAAGAAAGCCGCCATCGGAACCATCACCCTCCTCAAATAATCACTATGAAAACAATCATCGAAAACGCTTGGGACGACCGCTCCCTACTCCACACTCCCTCCACGCGCGAGGCCGTGGAAGAAACTATTAGGCAGCTCGACTGCGGACTGCTCCGCGTAGCCGAACCCCACGACGGACAATGGCACGTCAACGAATGGGTGAAAAAAGCAGTGCTGCTCTATTTTCCCCTGCGCGAGATGCAGACCCTCGAAGCCGGCATTATGGAATATCACGACAAGCTCCCCCTCAAACGTGCCTACGCCCAGGCTGGCGTAAGGGTCGTCCCGCCTGCTGTAGCTCGCTATGGAGCCTACCTCGCCCCCGGCGTGGTTATGATGCCCTCCTACGTCAATATTGGTGCCTACGTTGATAGCGGCACCATGGTCGATACTTGGGCCACCGTGGGCAGCTGTGCCCAAATCGGGAAGAACGTCCACCTCAGCGGCGGCGTTGGCATCGGTGGTGTACTTGAACCCGTGCAAGCCACACCCGTGATTGTGGAAGACCACTGCTTCATCGGAAGCCGCTGCATCATTGTGGAAGGTGCTGTCATCGAACACGATGCCGTCATCGCTGCTGGCACCACCATCACCGCCAGCACTAAAATTATCGACACCACCGCCAGCGAACCCCGCACCTACATCGGTCGCGTCCCTGCCCGCAGCGTAGTCATCCCCGGAAGCTACACCAAGCACTTCCCCGCTGGTGACTTCCAGGTTAGCTGTGCACTGATCATCGGCCAACGCAAAGAGAGCACCGACAAAAAAACCTCACTCAACGAAGCCCTGCGCCTCTTCTAAACCCCAAACTTGCACCCTATGAGACACACACTCATCACCTTCGCCAGCCTCGCACTGCTCTTCCTCACCTCATGCCACAAGCAGGAGGAGATTGACTTCAGTGGCACCGTGCTTGACATCCGCTCCTGCACCACCCTCACCCTCTCTGCTGACCGCAACGCGGCTCACATCATCGCCCTCGACTCCCCCACCGATGTCGGAGGTGAATATGCCGACCGAAAGAACGTGGTAGTACTCTACGAACCCACCACCCACATCCGCGTTGACGACCACATCCACGGCACTTTCTACTTCGACAACGACTACTCCTCGGCCAACTGCAACTGGCATAGCACCGACTACGACCTACCTCAAGGCGTATTTACCAAAACGGTTGTTGATTAAGTGTGGAAAACTTACCGCCAAATGCCGACAGCATTTGAATTATTTGTCGTAACTTTGCAACTGAAATAAAGAGAAACATTAATACCTTAAACAATGAAATTCATAGTCAACAGTCAGCAACTACTCAAGCAGTTGCAATCCTTGAGTGGCGTATTGTCCAACAACAACACCATGCCCATAATCAACTGCTTTCACTTCCATTTGGAGGAAAACAGCCTGCGAATAAAGACCACCGACCTCTCCACCACCATCACAGCCACTATGCCCGTCGAAACTGGCCACATGGACGCACCCGAAGAGGTGGCCATCCCCTCGAAAATGCTGCTCGATATGGTGAAAAGCTTCACCGACGTGCCCCTCACCTTCTCCGTCGACCCTTCCACTTTCAGTATTCTCGTTACCACCGATGGCGGTGAATACAACCTCGCTGGTTTAGATGCTGATACCTACCCCGAAACCCCCACCCCAGAGGATACAACCCCGCTGATTATGAACGGCGATGCCCTTGTAACCTCCATCAACAAGACCTACTTCGCTACCAGCAACGACGATATGCACCAGCAAATGTCGGGCATCCTCTGCGAAATCGGTGCCGAGGGGCTCACCTTTGTGGCCACCGATGCCCACAAGCTCGTGCGCTACATCCGCAAAGATGTGTCGAGCGACAAAGAAGCCAGCTTCATCCTCCCCAAAAAGCCTATCACTATCGTCAAGGACATCCTCTCCACTCGCAAAGAAGATACCGAAGTCAAACTGGAATACAACAGCACCAACCTTGCCATCACTTTCGACAACATCTACGTTATCTGCCGCCTCGTCGACGGTCGCTACCCCAACTACAACGCCGCCATTCCTAAAGACAACCCCAACAAGCTCATCATCGACCGCCAGTCGTTCCTCACCGCCCTGCGCCGCGTAGCCATCTTCTCCAGCGAAGCCACTCGCCAAGTGCGCCTCTCCCTCTCCGCCAACCAAGTCAATATCTCGGCCGAGAACCTCGAGTTCTCCAACAAAGCCCACGAGAACATTCCTTGCCAATACGAGGGCGACGCTATGGACATCGGCTTCAACGCCAAGTTCCTCACCGAGATGGTCGGCAATATCGACAGCGAACAAGTCCTCATGGAAATGTCGCACCCCTCGCGCGCAGGCATCATCTTCCCCTACGAAGAATCCACCGAAGAGGGCAAAGAGAACGTCGACAGCCTCCTGATGCTGGTTATGCCCGTCATGCTCGCCAACTGAACCGCTCCTCCCCACCGCCAACGCTGACACCCGATGAAGACCAAAGTCAGGCTTTGGGCCACCTACGGCACCACCGTACTCGGCATCTCCCTCGCACTCTTTATGCTCGGGATGCTGCTGTGTGTGGGCTACCACTCTTTCAGGCTCACCCACACCGCACAGGATCGCATCACCTACAAGGTCGACCTCTCGCCCGATGTCAGCGATTCACTCGCCCTATCAGCCAAAGCCCACATCTCGGCAATTCCCTACGTCAAGCACGTGGACTACATCTCCAAAGCTAAAGCCGCCGAAATCTTCAGCCGCGACATGGACGAAGACTTTGTCGACTTTATCGGCTACAACCCCCTCTACCCTTCGTTGATGGTCAACCTCCGCTCCGACCTGCTCCCCAGTGCCTCCAATCCCACCCTCAACCAATTCTGCCTCGAAGTCTCCCAGCTCGAAGGCGTTACTGGCGTGGCCTATCAGGAAAACGTGGTCAACGAACTGCACGAGGTCTTCTACAACCTCACCTGGTTTCTCATCGTCTTCGCCGCACTGCTGCTGCTCATCACCTTTGTGCTGATCAACAGCCTTATCCGCATCGCCGTCTACGCCCAGCGCGACACCCTTCGCACCATGCGTATGGTGGGAGCCACCACTGGCTTCATCCTGCGCCCCTTCCTGTGGCGAAGCATTTGGTACGGAGCACTGGGCGGCATGATTGCCTCCCTGCTGACGTTGCTCGCCTTGTGGGTCTTCGGCAACGAATTCGCCCTCGGCCTGCTCGATGCCGACCACTGGATGTGGTACGCACTTATCGCAGCCGCACTCATCCTCATCGGCATCGCCATCACCTGCCTCTCCACCATCTTCACCGTCCAACGCTACATCAAAAGCCATTAACAACACACCCACCATCATGGAAAACAAAAAAGCCGAAAAACCTGCACCCAATGGCGATATGCCCATGGTCTTCAACCGCCTCAACTACATCCTGATGGGCATCGGCCTACTGCTCCTCGCCCTCGGCTATATCCTCCTCTCGGGAGGTGGAAGCGACGACCCCAACGTGTTCAACGATGCCATGTTCGACGCCCGCCGTCTGTGGGTCGCACCGATCCTCATCGTGGCTGGATTTGTGGTCGAAATCGTGGCCATTATGTATAAGAAAAAAGCCTGACCCCAATGGAAACCATCAGTTGGCTGGAGGCTCTGATTCTCGGTATCGTGCAGGGTCTCACCGAGTACCTGCCCGTCAGCTCCAGCGGCCACCTCGCCATCGGTCAAGCCCTCTTCGGCATGCAAAGCGGCGAGGATAAACTGGCATTCACCGTCCTGCTCCATATCGCCACCGTCCTCAGCACCCTCGTAGTGCTCTGGCGCGAAGTCGTTTGGCTCTTCTCCGACCTCTTCAAGTTCCGCTGGAACGAAGGCACACGCTACACCCTCAACATCCTCATCTCGATGATTCCTGTGGGCATCGTGGGGCTGCTGTTCAAGGACTGGGTAGAAGCCTTCTTTGGCGAGGGACTGCTCTTGGTGGGCATCTGCCTGCTGATAACAGCCCTCCTGCTGGCATTCAGCCACTTTGCCCGCCCGCGCCAACGTGAATCCCTCTCGCCGTGGCACGCCTTTGTCATCGGCCTCGCCCAAGCGGTGGCCGTGCTGCCAGGCCTCTCGCGTTCAGGCTCTACCATCGCCACCGGCCTGCTGCTGGGCAACCGCAAGGAGACCCTCGCGCAGTTCTCTTTCCTTATGGTCATCCCCCCTATTTTGGGTGAAGCCCTGCTCGACATCAAGGAAGTGGCCGACACAGGTCTCACCGCCGCACTCGGTGGCATCAGCCCCACTGCCGCACTCATCGGCTTCGTGGCCGCCTTCGTCGTCGGATGCCTCGCCTGCCGATGGATGATCGACCTCGTCAAAAAAGGCCGCCTCATCTGGTTCGCAGTCTATTGCGCCGTAGTCGGCTTGGCCACCATCCTCATCCCCCTCTTCCTCTGACCCCCGCCATGACCCTCGACCAACTGCAGGCAGGGGTGGTATTGCCCATCGATAAGCCGCGCCAATGGACCTCCTTCCAGGTAATCGGCAAAATCAAGGCCATCCTCCGCCACCAACTGGGCATCAAGAACATCAAAATCGGCCACGCCGGCACCCTCGACCCCCTCGCCTCCGGCCTGCTGCTCGTCTGCATCGGCCGCGCCACCAAGAGCATCCCCACGCTGCAGGATGCCGACAAGACCTACACCGGCACCTTCCTCCTCGGCGCCACCACCCCCTGCTTCGACCTCGAGCAACCCATCGACCACTACTACCCCTACCTCCACCTCACGCTGCCCCAACTGCAATCGGCCGCAGCCTCGTTCTTGGGTCAGCAGCAGCAAGTGCCACCTGCATTCAGTGCCGTGAAGGTGGACGGCCAACGAGCCTACCAACTCGCACGCGAAGAGGGCTTCTCCCCAGCCCTGCAGGCCAAACCCATCACTATCCACCAGTTCGACATCACCGCCTTCCGACCCGGCCAACCCTTCCCCAACCCCACACAACCCACCGAGTCCACCCAGCCCGCCGTCCCTTCCCAACCCCAGCCCCCGCTCTCATCCCGCACCCCTCATCCCTCACCTCAAAAAGCCCCTCACCTCTACAACAATCCCCTCGGCCAGGTACCCTCCCACCTGCCACAGGCCGACTTCCTTATCCGCTGCAGCAAAGGCACCTACATCCGCTCCATCGCCCGCGACCTCGGCCTCGCACTCCAAAGCGGTGCCCTCCTCGCTGCCCTGCGCCGCGAACAAATCGGCCCCTACTCCATCAGCCAAGCCCTATCCCTCGACCAAATCGAAAACACCCTTTTGGAATAGCACCGAAAACGGAATCTGGATAATATAGCAAGTCCAGACCCCTCGGATGCCCCAAGACTCCTCTGCTGAAAATCAATTCTTTCTACGCCGATGCAGCACCTCAAACGTGCCATCAGCATAAATCATCATCACCTGCTCCACTCGCCCCAGCAGCTCCACCACCTGCTTGCCATCTGCCTCCGAGGCCGCAACCGCTTTTCCCTCCCCCGCAGCGCCAGCAACAGCAGCCGTAGTCTCATCCTCAGCATCAGCCAATCTTTCACTCACCACCATCGCACCCCCACCTGCATCTGCCGCTCTTGCCGCCTTTGCTTCATCAGCAATCGGCAACCGCAACGCTTCACCCGCCCCCATATCCTCGTTCCAATCCAACAGCGGCTGCCTCACCTCCTCCTCGTGCTGACGATTATCCTCCTGCGGCATCTCCCCCTTGGCCGATGCAAAATACATCTCGCCCCGCCCCATGAGCAACCAGTTGGCATCAATCTCGGGATAACGCTTGATCACCTTCTGCACAAAATCCAAACTCGGATTGTTCCGCCCACCCAAAATATGCGACATCCCCGACGGCTGCACACCAATCTCCTCGGCAAACTGCCGGGCAGTGATATTTTTCGCCCGCAAAATCAGATTTATCCTGTTTATCATAATCTTACATTTGTAATTTCATCATATCCGATTTACAAAAGTACACAATTTTCTACACCCACCAAAATAAATTTAACAATTTCACATCTGTAAATAAATCAAAAACCACAACCAACACTTTAATTGTATTTACTAATTACTTATTAAACAAATAACTAACTTTCAACTTTCACATTTCTGATGCCATACGCAAAAAACGCAAATATCATTCAATTCAAACTCTAATAGATTTAATTTTTCAACTCGTAAACAGCATATTATATTGAAAACAGCTAAATAATCGCCTAAAATTAACCTTATGGCACTTTGTTTCGCTATTTACGTTTGTAAAGTTACATATTTACCCTCTATCTTACACTTGTAACACATCCGTATCACTCCCTCTGCGGTTACAAATGTAAGCAACCCGATTTCGCTCCTAATCGCTTTTCTCACCTCCCGCCTGCCTCTATCGCCCACGCACCTCCAAAAGTCGCTTAAACGCCAAATTTTTCTCCTACCCTCCTCCCACTCCAGACCACCCATCGCCCACTCAACACCCACCCAACACCCACCCATCACCCACTCATCGCCCACCCAACACCCACCCAACGACCACCCAACACCTACCCAACACCTACCCAACACCCACCCAACGACCACCCAACACCTACCCAACACCTACCCTCTGGCCATCCCCCTCCTACCCCTCCACCACACCACATAGCATTTTCTTCACTCCCGTGTCGGAGTTTATTCGTAACTTTGCAGCTGATTTTTATCCACCTTTATTATATGAAACACTACGACTTCAACACCCCCTTCGACCGCCGCCACACCGACTGCGTGAAATACGACCTCCTCCCCCACCTCTATGGGCGCGACGACCTGCTCCCCCTCTGGGTGGCCGACACCGACTTCCCCTCGCCCTCATGCGTGCTCGATGCCCTCCGCCGCCGACTCGACCACCCCTTCCTCGGCTACCCTATGCCCTCGGCTTCCTACTGGGAAAGCCTCTGCCAGTGGCTTCTACGCCACTACCGCATCAGCACCTCGCCCCAGGAGCTGCACTTCATCCCTGGCATCGTGGCCGGCATCTCCTACACCCTGCTCTGCCTCACCCAGCCAGGCGACCGTGTGCTGACCCTCGCCCCTGTCTATCCCCCGTTCTTCCGCATCCCCCGCGGCTGCGGACGCGAGGTGGAAGCCAGCCCCCTGCAAGTGCACGATGGCCGTTTTGTCATTGATTTCGACGACTTTGAACGCCGCGCCCAAGGCTGCCGCCTCTTCATCCTCGCCAATCCCCACAACCCCGCCGGCACCCTCTGGAACTCCGAGGACCTCAAGCGCATCGCCGACATCTGCCATCAGGCTGGCCTCATCGTGGTGGCCGACGAAATCCATGCCGACCTCACCCTCCCAGGCCATCACCACACCTCCTACAGCACCGTCAGTCCCTCCGCCGCCGACCATTCCATCACCTTCTTCGCACCGAGCAAGACCTTCAACATCGCTGGTTTAGCCTCATCGGCTTGCTACATCCCCAACCCCGACCTCCGCTCGCGCTTCTTCGCTTGGCTCGACGCACTGGGCGTGGCCAGTGGCAGCCTCTTCGCCTTCGTCGGTGCCGAGGCAGCCTACACTGGCGGCGAGGACTACCTCCGCCAACTGCTCCCCTACCTCGAGGCCAACATCGCCCTGCTGCGCACCTTCCTCGCCAGCCGCATGCCCTCGGTGCGTGCCCTGCTGCCCGAAGCCTCCTACCTGGCTTGGCTCGACTTCTCGGCCTGCGGCTACAGCCATAGCCAGCTCACCGACCTCATTATCAACCGCGCACGCCTCGTCCTCAACGACGGCACCGAGTTCGGCGGCTCGACCTACGAGTGCTGCTTCCGCCTCAACTTGGCCTGCCCGCGCGCTGTGCTGGCCGATGCCCTCGACCGCTTGGCCGATGCCCTGCTTCCCTTCCCTGCCGCCGCACCTTCCCCCTCCGCCGCCCGCCCCTAACCGCTCGCTGCCCACCAAAATCCCCCCTTTTGCACCCCAAAACACGGCCCTGCTGCCATAGGCACTTCGGCCGTGTTTGGTTAGTGCATAGTTCGTGTTTTGTCCGTGTTAAGTCCGACTCCACTCGGAGGTGACACGGAGATGACACGGAGATGACACGGAGATGACACGGACCAAGTCCCTATTGAGAATTGAAAATTGAGAATGGAGAATTTGGGAAAGTGAAAATTGAAAATTGAGAATTGAGGATTGAGGATTGGATTTTTTCCGCTGGGGACGGTGGGCTGGCGGTGGGGGGAGCGGATGGGTTTGGAGCAACACTGTGGAGAGGGGTTGCTGGAGGTTGTCGCGACTGCACAAGGGGTTCGGCAGGAGGCATGATGCGAATTGAAGGTGCAGGATTGGAAATTTTTGTGTAAATTTGCATCTGCCATTATGGCTATTAGAATAGGATAAAAAGATGGTATACAGGAGGTTGATTCAGCAATTTTGCTCCCTCACGGCGTGCCTCGGAGTGCCACGGCATACTACGCGGGCTGCTTGGCTGGCGGTGGCGATGCTTGCTGCGGGCATTGCGGCAGCGGGTTGTGCGGCGAAGCGTCCTGTGCAGGCAGCGGCCGCAGCGGAGGTTCAGATTGAGCGGGGGCAAGAGTGGCAGCTGGTGAGCCTGGGTGGCAAAGAGGTGAGCCGCAGCCGACACCTGATAAGCCTCACATTCAACCCCGAGACGGGTCGGCTCCACGGTCGGGGACCTTGCAACGAGTTCAGTGCCACTTACTTTGCACCGACAGCCCCTGTTTCCGCCTCCGCTTCGGGGCTGCACCCCATCCGCATCGGCGAGGTGGAGCAGACGGCGGTGCGCTGCCCCGACGCGGGCGACCACGCCGAGCAGCGGCACTTGGCCATGCTCTCCAAGGTGGATGCCTATCAACTTTCCCCACTGACGCTCACGCTTTTCCGCAAAGGAAAGGCAGTGCTAACCTATGAATTGCGATGAAACTCTGCTATAAGAAATTGGCATTCGAAGTGCCGCTGGGGCTGATGGTGTGGCTGCGGCGACGGGTGAGGTATGTGCGGGCAGCGGGCGGCGTGGTGGTGGATGCCGATGGTCGGGTGCTGCTCATCCGCCGCCTCGGCCACTGGGATTTGCCCAAGGGGCACGTGGAGGCAGGCGAGAGCCTGCGCGAGGCAGCCCTACGCGAGGTGGCGGAGGAGACTGGGCTCGCCTGCCAAATAGCTTTCCCCCTGCCCTTGAAGACCTACCACATCTACTGGCTGAACCACCGATGGCACTTGAAGCAGACCGCTTGGTTCCACCTGCTGACGCCGCTCTCCTGCCCCACCCCCACGCCCCAAGGCGAGGAGGGCATTGCAGAGGCAGTGTGGGTGGATGAAGCGCAGTGGAGGCACCGCCTGCAGCATAGTTTCGGCACCCTACGCAATCTTTCACGGCAATGGACCTTCTCGAACAAATAGCCCTGACCTTCACCCCCGGACTGGGGGCGGCCTCGATACGCAAGCTCGTCGACCTCTACCCCAACGAGAACATCTACTCGCTGCCGCCATCGGAGCTCAAAGCCGCCTTTGGCAACCACACCGAGGTGGCACTCAACATCATAGGCAAGGCGGGTATGGCTCGCGCCGAGAGGGAGTTGCGCTACTGCGAGCAGCACCACATACGTCCGCTGTTCTTCACCGAGTCGGCATTCCCTGCGAGGCTCAACCGCCCGGAGACGACCGACTGCCCAGTGCTGCTCTACGCACTGGGCGAGGCCGAGCTCAATCCGCGGCGCAGCCTGGCGGTGGTCGGCACTCGCCGCGCCACGCACCAGGGCTGCGAGCTGACCGACAAGCTGGTGGAGCAGATGCAGCCCTACGGCGCACCGATAGTCAGCGGCTTGGCCTACGGCATCGACTCCGCTGCCCACAAAGCTGCCCTGCAGCACAAGCTGCCCACGCTGGCAGTGCTCGGCCATGGACTTGACCGCATCTACCCGCCCGAGAACCGACGGTTGGCTGCCGAGATCGTGGGCCAGGGAGGAACCCTGCTGACCGAGTACCCCGCGGGGACGGCCATCAACCCGCGCTATTTCCCCGCCCGCAACCGCATCATCGCCGCCTTGGCCGACGGGGTGCTGGTGGTGGAGGCTTCCGAGAAGGGCGGGGCGCTCATCACGGCAGGCATCGCCGCTGGCTACCACCGCGAGGTGTTTGCCATCCCCGGTCGGCTGACCGACCCCTACTCAAAGGGTACCAATAGCCTGATAGCCACCAACAAAGCCATCCTCGTCCGCACCTCGGGCGACATCGCGCGCCAAATGGGTTGGCCCGAACCCGAACAGGCTGCCCGCGAGGTCAGCCAGCCCAAGCTGTTTCCTTCACTCTCGGCTGAGGAGCAGCGCATTGTGGGCCTGATTGAGCAGCGCGAGGTACTCACCACCGACGAGCTGGCCGAACTCACGCAGTTGCCCGTCTCGCAGCTGGCACCGCTGCTTTTCAACCTGGAGCTTGAGCAGGTGCTGGACTGCCTGCCTGGTCGGCGCTACTGCCTGAAACACTGACAATCCGGGGCCAATGACCATCGCACCTAATCCATCAATCGACCAATAAACCTATCCGATATGAGACACTCCTTAATGCCCCTTGTCGCCTGCGGCCTGCTGCTGCTTGCCGCCTGCGGCGGACAGACCACCGAATTTCAATCGGCCGACGGCTCGGCCACTGCCACTCACCATAACGGCACCGACCGCTGGACGATAGCCGATGCCGCTGGAAACGAGCCCGTGGCGGACTACGACTCGATGCGAGTGGTCGAAGTCGGCGAGGACGGCCACCCGATGACCGTGGTCTACCATAAAGGCGAAGTCTGCCACTGGCTGCAGTACTACTCCACAATGCAAAAACGGAGCGAGGGCGAGACCGTTGGAGGGGTGCGTCAGGGGAGGTGGGTATTCTACCACCCCAATGGCAACGTGCAGTCGGAGAGCCACTTTGTGGATGGAAAGCCCGATGGCCCCTACCGCGTCTTCCGCCCCAACGGTGCTCCCTACTATATTGGCACCCATCGGCAGGGTGTGGCCGTCGGCACCTGGGAGTTCTACGACGGCGAGGGCAACCTGGCCGGCACCAAAGTCTACGATGATGAAGGTCGCCTTGTGGCCACCAGCGAAGAGCAATAACCACAGTCACAGCCACAGATGATTGACCTACAGATACCCCAGCTGCGCACTATCGGCCTTGAAGCCGACCGCCTCGGGCTCGATGCCTACGCCATCGGCGGCATCGTGCGCGACCACTTCCTCCAGCGCCCCTGCACCGACATCGACATCCTCTGCGTTGGCCACGAACAGGGCGGCGGTGTGCATATCGGCATCGAGCTGGCTCACGCAGCCTCTGCCGCCCTCGGCGGAAGCACAGTGGCCGTGTTTAAGACCTTCGGCACCGCCAGCTTCCACACACCCGACGGGTTGGAAATCGAATTTGTCGGTGCCCGCCGCGAAAGCTACAGCCACGACAGCCGCAAACCCATCGTGGAAAACGGCACCCTCGAGGATGACCAGCGGCGACGCGACTTCACCGTCAATGCACTGGCCGTCTGCCTCAACGCCGACCGCTACGGCACCCTGCTCGACCCCTTCGGCGGCCTGCACGACCTCGACAGCGGGCTGCTCCGCACTCCACTCGACCCCGATATCACCTTCAGCGACGACCCCTTGCGCATGATGCGTGCCGTCCGCTTCGCCTCGCAGCTGGGTTTCCGCATCGACGAGGCCACCTTCGAGGCCATCGGTCGCAACGCCGCACGCATAGGCATCGTCAGTGCAGAACGGGTCACCACCGAGCTGAACAAAATCCTCGCCTCGCCCAGCCCATCGATTGGCCTAAAGCTGATGCAACGGAGCGGATTGATGCAGCAGGTGCTGCCCGAAGTGGCTGCCCTGCAGGGGGTGGAGACCGTCGATGGCCGTGGGCACAAGGACATCTTCTACCACACCATGCAGGTACTCGACAACATCGTGCAAACCCAAAGCCAAGCACCGCAAAATAAGAGTTCAGCGACCTCCGATAATGCTCAATTCTCAATTCTCAATTCTCAACTCTACTTGCGCTGGGCTGCCTTGCTCCACGATATAGGCAAACCTGGCGTCAAGCGATACGACCCCAAGCAGGGTTGGACCTTCCACGGCCACGAAGCTCGTGGTAGCCACATGGTGCGCCGCCTCTTCCGCCGGCTGCGCCTACCGATGGGAGCAGAGATGCGCTACGTCGAGAAACTCGTCATGCTCCACATGCGCCCCATCATCCTCTCCGAGGAGGAAGTAACCGACAGCGCGGTGCGCCGCCTGCTGTTTGAGGCTGGCGACGACATCGACGACCTGATGGCCCTCTGCAACGCCGACATCACCAGCAAAAACCCAGAGAAAGTGCGCCGCCACAAGGCCAACTTCGAGCTGGTGAAGCGCAAGTTGGTTGACCTCGAGGAGCGTGACCGCATCCGCAACTTCCAGCCCCCCATTGGGGGTGAGGAAATCATGGCAACTTTCGGTATCGGTCCTTGCCACGAAGTGGGCATTATCAAAGATGCCATCAAAGATGCCATCCTCGACGGACGCATCCCCAACGAGCATGAGGCAGCACGGCAGATGATGCTCAACCTCGCCGAAGGCCTTGGCCTCAAGCCAGTGCCAGCCTCTGGAAAATAGATTATGCTGCTACGGAGCCCAATTTCAATCACCCCTAAAGATAATGATATCGCCTCTCTATCTGACGACAACATCCTCCATATACAAATCCTAATCAACCGCAGACATAGAAAACCACAGAACATTGTCTCCCCAAAATATTCTTGTAAATCTTTGCTAAACCGAGTTGCATAATGATATTGAGTCTACAGCGTGTGGAACGTCGGAAAATAAATTTCGCTAATTGGAGTAAAAGTCGTACTTTTGCACCAAAATAAAGCATACGGGTATGGTGACAGAACATGACAAATGGGTGTTTGACAACCTTGAACCATCAGGCGAAAACTCCGAGAGTACCGACATAGATGTCAACGTCTTCTTCGACATGATGGAAGACATGGTGAACGGACACTACGACGCAAAAGCCGACGCGAAACATGGCCATCATAAGACAGCAGGCATCCTCGCGTATTAAGCGTTTCTACACAAACGCTATGCGCAGCCACGTCACGCTTTCGCGCGAGGCGGTTCTCTCCATTATACAGAAGCTGAGAGCCGAAATGCTTGCTCTCGACGACGGCATCCCCGATGGCTGCCACATCGTCAGCCCCTCGTACCTCTCCATGTGGAACGACAACAATTGGACCGATGTGTCCTCCAACAACACGCGATGGCATTATGCCTTCACACACAACCGCACCCAAGCCATCATCCACGATGCCGAACATTCACAGAATATGTCAGACGAAGCCATTCGGACGGTCTGAACCATAAAATAACATTGAAGATTAATATAATAACATAAAACGTAGAATATTGAATAATTAAAACGACATACGGCACATCATGAGTGGATGTGTCAACATTTATTAACAAAGCATTACTATTATTTCGCGTCAACCGAAACCCTGCCAAGTTTAACGGAATAAGACTCAGAGATAATCAGTAAATTGGTAT
>JAFTBM010000057.1 GCA_017455205.1 Bacteroidales bacterium | reverse complement strand
TACTTGGTCTGGTTGGGCATGCCGTCGTAGTAGGGCTCGATGAGCATGTGCACCTCGCCGAACTGGCCGCTGCCGCCCGACTGTTTCTTGTGGCGGTACATGGCCTCGGCGCTCTTGGTGATGGTCTCTCGGTAGGGGATGTTGGGGGCGGTGAAGTTGACGGCGAGTTTGTACTGGTTCTCGAAGTACCACTTCACGGTGTTGAGGTGGAGCTCACCCTGGCAGCCGAGGATGACCTGGCGCAGCTCGCGGCTGTTCTCGAGGGTGAGGCTGCGGTCGTAGGTTACGAGGTCTTTCAGCGCGGCACCGACCTTCTCGTCGTCGTTGCTGTTGGCGGCCTTCACGGCAACGGTGTAGATGGGCGTCGGGAACTGGATTTCCTCGACTGCGTCGTCGGTGTTCTTCGGAGTGGTGAGGGTGTGGTTAATCTTCACATCCTTAAGCTTGATGGTGCAGACGATGTCGCCGGCCGAGGCTTTCTCCACACGCTGACGATCCTTACCGCTGCAGACGAGTACCTGGCTGATGCGCTCCTTGCTTTGGTTGCAGGCGTTGACCACGTCTTGTGCCTCGGCCAGTTCGCCGTCGAAGATACGCAGGTAGGTGATCTCGCCGAGGTTCTTATCCTTGGCGCTCTTGAAGGCGAAGGCCACCGTGGGGTTAGCACTATCGCACTTGAGGGCTTTGCCGCCCTTGGTAGTCTTCGGCTCGGCCACCTCGCAGGGAGCAGGCACATTCTGGCAGATGAACTCCAGCAGGCGGTTCACACCGAAGTTCTCCTTGGCCGAGGTGCAGAGGATGGGGAAAAGGTCGCGCTTGTCGATGGCGAGTTTGAGGGCTTGGGTGAGCTCCTCGGCGGTGAGGTCGCCGTTCTCGAAGTATTTCTCCATCAGCGCATCATCGGCCGCAGCAGCCTCCTCGACGAGGGCCATCCGCATCTCCTCGGCACGGTCGGCATGCTCGGCGGGAATGTCGGCCTCGGTCATCTTACCATCGGTGAAGGTGTACATCTTATTGGCCACGATATCGACCACTTGGTTGAATCCCAAGCCAGCATTGGTTGGGAACTGCAGCACGGTGCACTTGCCGCCGAAGAAGTCGCGCAGCTGGTTGACGCTCTCGTCGAAGTTGGCCTTCTCGGCATCGAGGTGATTGACCACAAAGAGCATCGGCGTGCCGAGCTTGCTGGCGTAGCGGTTGGCAATCTCGGTACCCACCTCGACACCACTTTGTGCATTGACCACCACCACGGCGGCCTCCACCACACTCAATGCAGCATCCAGTTCGCCCTGATAGTCGGCAAAGCCTGGCACATCAAGGATATTCACCTTCTTGCCACCAAACTCGGTGTACATCAATGAGGTCTCAACCGAATACTTGCGGTCGAGCTCAATGTCGCGATAGTCGCTGATGGTGTTCTTTCCGTCTACCGTGCCGCGACGATTGATAAGGCCGCCGCAGTAGGCCATAGCCTCGGCCATAGTGGTCTTTCCGCTCTTGGCACCACCCACGAGGGCGATGTTGCGAATGTCCTTGGTCTGATAAATTTTCATCGTTATAGGATTGTTTGATTATTCTCCACTTATCATGTTATCAACGCACTGCACATCTTTTCCCGAGACGTGCAGTCGCCTTGAACGAGCCACAAAGATACGAAATATTTTCCATCCTGCACCGAAAAAGTTTTCCACCTCCCCCATTTATTTTCTAATCATCTCTGAATTAGTCTATTTTGCGAAAGTCACCAGATTGCTCTGCAAACACCACATAAACCATCAGCGACAGCCCATCGGGATAGAACACAAAGCCTAACATTTCCGGCGCAGAAAAGACCCATTTACATCTCACTCTTTGTCAGGTTGTTATTCGATCGTTCTTCAATCGTTCTTCAATCGTTCTTCAATCGTTCTTCAATCGTTCTTCAATAAACTATTGAACATCTATTGAAGAACTATTGAAGAACTATTGAAGAACTGCCGAAGAAAATCCCCCTCCAAAAAGGCCGCATTGGGGAGAGGGAAATGGCTGCGGGAAAGTGATTGGCGAACTGAATTTGAAAGGAATTGCATTTTTTCGTGATGGGATTTCAAAAAAAGTCGTATATTTGCAGGTTTGAAATTGTCATTATGAGGTTCAAAGATATTGCAGGACAAATAGATGTGGCCAACCACCTGACCGAAATCATTGATAGCGGGCGCGTGAGCCATGCCCAATTGTTTCTCGGCCAGGCCGAGGACGGGGCATTGGCCATGGCTTGGGCCTACGTGCAATACCTTTGCTGTACGCACCGGCAGCACTACCCCGAGGGAGCACTCCGTGCAGACTCGTGCGGCGAGTGCCCAGAGTGCAAGCGCATTCAAAGTTTGATGCACCCCGACCTCCACTTCATCTTCCCCACGGCCACTACCACGCGGGTGAAGGACAAGCCCTCGAGCGACGACTTCGGCGAGGAATTTATGGAGTTTATGAAAGAGCGGGGCGGACGGGGTAGCATCGAGGAGTGGCTTCAGAAGCTCGACATTGAGAACAAGCAGGCGATTATCAACGTGCGCGATGCATCGCTAGTGGAGCAGAACTTGGCCTTGAAGAGCTACGGAGGCGGATGGAAGATGGTGCTGATATGGATGCCTGAGCGCATGAACACCGAGTGTGCCAACAAGTTGCTCAAGACCCTCGAAGAGCCCACTGGGCAGACGCTGCTGCTGATGGTGGGAGAGAGCGAGGAGCGGCTGCTGCCCACCATTAGAAGCCGTGTGCAGACGGTGAGACTCAACCGCGTGGAGCGAACCTCGACAGAGGAAGCAGGGATGTTTGCTGCGCTACTGGTGGAGTGGCTACGGCTGCTCTTTAAGCTGCGCATGCGCGAGCTATCGGGCGTGGTAGAAAAGCTGGCCGCTCTGGGGCGAGAGAAGCAACGGCAGTTCCTCGCCTATACACTGGGAGTGATGCGCAGCTGCTTCCTGCACAGCGCTGCGGGGATGGACTGCCACATCGGGTCGGGCGATGAGAAATTTGATGCCATGTTCCCCAATATGGTTACGACCAATAACATAGAGATGATTGACAGCGCATTGAACGAAGCGCTGTACGCCATAAGCCGCAATGCCAACCCCAAGATAGCCTTCATGCAGCTTTCGTTCAGCATGAGCAAAGCGCTGAAGAAGCGATAGGGGGATGCCTGGGCACAAGCAATAGTATAGTCAAAGAACGAGACAAACAACATGGAAGATAGCAAGAAAATAGAGCCACGCGAAGAGCCGCTGACGCAAGGGGCAGTGCCCGACGACGTGGAAGAGGTGGCCAGTGCGGAGGACATAGCCGCTTTTGTGCGTGAGCGCAAGAAAGCGAGAGAGGAAAAGAAGATGAGGATGGAGCGGGAAAATCCCGAGGTGGAGGAATACCACAGCGAGGAGAGCCAGCTGGATGCCTACTTGGAACCCGACCCCGAGGTGCCATGGGTGAAGTATGATGAGCCGCTGTATCTCTCGCGGGGATGCAACAAATGTCCGCGAAGCTACGTGCCAGTGGGGTCGTGCGAGCGACAGAGCTGCTCAAAGCTCACCTCCACCAACTGGCTGCACGGCATACGGCAGCCAGCATCAGCCCCTTTTGACTGCGTGGAAGTCCGCTTCAAGAACAACCACAAAGACTTTTATCGCCTGCCCGATGGGCTGACAGTGACGGAGGGCGACGTGGTGGCAGTGGAAGGGCAGTCGGGACACGACGTGGGCATCGTCTGCCTGACGGGCGAGTTGTGCCGCCTGCAGATGCGCAAGTACCGCATAGACCCCACCTCGGAGAGCGTCAAGCGGCTCTTCCGCCGCGCCAAGGAGGCCGACATTGAGCGGTGGGGCGAATCCATAGCCGAAGAACACAAAGCCCTGATACGCACACGCCGCATCGTGGCCGACATGGGGCTTGAGATGAAGGTGAACGACGTGGAGTTCCAAGGCGACCATTCCAAGGCCATCTTCTACTACACAGCTGACGACCGCGTGGACTTCCGCGAACTCATCAAGGTCCTGGCCGAGGAGTTTCGAGTGAGGGTAGAGATGAAGCAGATAGGCGTTAGGCAGGAAGCCAGCAAGGTGGGCGGACTCGGCACCTGCGGGCGGGAGCTGTGTTGCAGCACTTGGCTGGGCAACTTCAAGAGCGTCAGCACTGGAGCCGCCAAGATGCAGCAGATTATGCCCAACCCGCAGAAGCTGGCGGGGCAGTGCGGCAAGCTCAAATGCTGCCTCAACTTCGAATATGAGGTCTACGCCGACGCCATGAAGAAATTCCCCCCTGCGGGGCAGGCCATCCGCTTCCAGAAAGGGCTGGCACTCTACAAGAAGACCGACGTGCTGCGGGGCATCATGTGGTATGCCTACGAGGGCGAGAGCGACCTGATAGCCGTCAAGGCCGAGGACGTGAAACAGGTGATTGAGATGAACCGCAACCAGCAGTATCCCGAGCGGTTGGAAGACTTTCAAGTGGAACTCATGTCCACCTCGGCTCTGACGCAAGAGGAGAACAGCGAGGAGGTGGAGCGCGAGATGGCACGCCTAAGCGAGGGGGGCAACGGAGTGGTGGGCGAAGAAAAGGTCAGCCGCAAACCACAAGGGCAACGCTCCGAGCAGAGGACGGACGGGCGAGACCGCCGTCCTACCCGCCAGCAGGGTGGTAGTGAGCAGCGTCGCTCACAGCAGCAGCAAGGAAAAGAACGGGGCGAGGCTAGTGCAACCCGCCGTAGCAACAACCGCGACCGCCGCAGCCGATGAAGCACCACGTCTCACATATAGCCCTCGCCTGCCTGCTCGCACTGGCCGCAGTCGCCTGCGACGGCAGCGTCTACACCGACCAAAGCCAAAGCGTCAGTGAGCAAGGATGGCTGCCTGCCGACAGCCTTCTCTTCCACGTGGAAGCAGCCGACACCACCACGCCGTTCCACTTCCTCATCGGCATCCGCAACAGCATCACCTACCCCTATAGCAACGCCTTCCTCTTCATTCGCACCACCTTTCCCGATGGCAGCACAGCACAGGACACACTGGAATGCCCCCTATCCGATGCCGAGGGGCACTGGTATGGCAAACGGACGGGGCGCTATGTGGATGCCCGCTACTACTTCAGGCGCAACGCCCGCTTCCCCATGACGGGAACCTACCGCTTCGCTATCACCAATGGTATGCGCGACAGCGCCATCGCTGGGCTGAAAGACATCAGCCTGAGGGTGGAATATGCCAACTTGAAATAGAACCACTATGGCCTACACAGAGAAAAAGAAGCCCGCCTACATCAAGACCCTTTGGTATATCTTCGGAGGTCTGTGGGCATTCGTATTCCTCTTCTTCTTCTTCCTCTCCATCGGCTGGTTGGGATTCATGCCCTCGTTTGAGGAGCTGGAAAACCCGCGCAGCCTACAAGCCTCGGAGGTGATAAGCGAGGACGGCGAAGTGCTGGGCTTTATCGGATTGCAGAACCGCTCCAACGTAACCTACGACCAGCTCTCGCCCAACCTGGTCAATGCGCTGGTGGCCACGGAGGACGTGCGTTTCTACAAGCACTCGGGCATCGACTCGCGCAGCCTCTTCCGCGTGCTGTTCAAGACAGTGCTTGGGAGGCATGGCTCCTCGGGTGGTGGCAGCACCATCACGCAGCAGCTGGCCAAAAACCTCTTCCCCCGTGGACACCGCAGCAAGCTGGGCGTGGTGTTCGTAAAATTCAAGGAATGGGTGGTGGCAGTCAAGCTGGAGCACAACTACTCCAAGCAGGAAATCATCGCCATGTACTTCAACACGGTAGACTTTGGCAGCAACGCCTATGGCATCAAGGCAGCAGCCAAGACCTTCTTCGACAAGACACCCGCCGAGCTCGACGTAGATGAGGCCGCTATGCTCGTAGGGTTGCTCAAGGCACCCACCTCCTACAGCCCTGTACTCCACCCCGACCGTGCGCTGGAGCGCCGCAACACGGTGCTCTACCAGATGAACCACTACGCTTACCTCTCCGATGAGGACTATACGAAGTACCTCGACAAGCCCATTGATATGAGCCGCTACACTCCTCAAAGCCACAACGATGGCACAGCCACCTACCTTCGCGAGTACCTCCGTGCCTATATGAAAGACTGGTGCTCGCACCACCGCAAGCCCAACGGTGAGCACTACGATGTGCATAAGGACGGCTTGAAAATCTACACCACCATCAACAGCCGCATGCAGCGCTACGCCGAGCAGGCCGTCCGCGAACACTTCAGCAAAGAGGTGCAGCCTGCCTTTGACCGCGAGCTTCGTGCACGCAAAGGCAACCCCTTCTGCGACATCACCAAAGAAGAGCAGAACCGCGAACTTACCCGTGCTATGAAGAACAGCGACCGCTACCGCCGCTTGAAAGCCGAAGGCATGAGCCAAAAGGAGATACGCTCCGCTTTCAACGAGAAGGTCAAGATGCGCCTCTTCAGTTGGAAAGGCACTATCGACACTACCCTCTCGCCATGGGATTCGCTGATCTACTACAAGCGTTTCCTCAACGTGGGCATGATGTCGGTTGAGCCTGGTACAGGCCACGTGAAAGCCTACGTTGGTGGCATCAACTACCGCTACTTCAAGTTCGACAACGTCCGCAGCACCCGACAGGTAGGTTCCACGTTCAAGCCCTTTGTCTACACCATGGCTCTGCAGGACCTCGGCATGTCGCCCTGCACCGAAGTGCCTAACTCGCAAGTCTGCTTCGAGGTGTGGGGACAACCCGACTGGTGCCCCAAGAACTCCAGCCACGAGCGCGAGGACGAAATGGTAACCCTCAAGTGGGCTTTGGCTCACTCCATCAACTGGGTCTCGGCCTACTTGATGAAGCAAGGCTCGCCCGAGCAAGTCATCAACATCGCCCGCAAGATGGGAGTGCGAAGCCCCATTGATGCGGTGCCAGCCATCGCCGTAGGCACTCCCGAAATCTCTGTCTACGAGATGGCAGGTGCTATGGCCACCTTTGCCAACAAAGGCGAATATGTGGAGCCAATATTTGTTACCCGCATCGAGGACAGCAAGGGGCTCGTGCTCGACCGCTTCACCCCCCAACGCAGTGAGGCACTCGACGAGCAGACGGCCTACATGATGATCGAACTGATGAAAGGCGTGGTGCAAAGTGGCACCGGTGTGCGCCTCAACTACAAGTATCACCTCAACAACTACTCCACCGCCATAGCAGGCAAGACTGGCACCACGCAGAACAACTCCGACGGCTGGTTTGTGGGCATCACCCCCCGACTGGCCACCGCCATCTGGACTGGTGGCGAAGTGCGCTCCATCCACTTCCGCAATATGACCTACGGACAGGGTGCCGCGCAGGCCCTGCCCGTCTTCGGACGTTTCATGGAGAAAGTCTACCAGGACAAGAAGCTCAACTTCTACCGTGGCGACTTCGACCGCCCCTCGATGCCCGTCGAGCTGGATTGTGCCAACTTCCAGCAGGAAATACAGAACGAAGAGCCCGACTGGGACTTCTAACCGCACACCCCAGCGATGGACAAGACCGACCTTTTGGGCATGACTCCCGAGCAGCTGCAGGTACTTTGCACCGCCGAAGGCTTCCCGCGCTACACAGCCAGCCAACTTGCCGACTGGCTATACCGCAAGCGGGCAACCGACTTTGGCAGCATGACCAGCCTCTCCCTTGCCCAGCGGGCAAGGCTTGCCGAAGTGGCCACCGTTGGGCGCACCGCCCCCACCCAATGCCGCCAATCAGCCGATGGAACCCGCAAATACCTCTTCCCCATCTCCACTGGCCACCCCATTGAGGCCGTCTATATCCCCGAGGCCGACCGCGCTACGCTCTGCGTCTCCTCGCAGGCAGGCTGCCGCATGGGCTGCCGCTTCTGCGCCACCGGCCAGCAAGGCTTCCACGGCCACCTCACCGCCGCCGAAATCCTCAACCAAGTCTTCTCCATCCCCGAAGCCGACAGCCTGACCAACATCGTCTTCATGGGGATGGGCGAGCCGATGGACAACCTTGATGCCGTCCTCGCAGCCACCCGCGTGCTCACCGCCCCGTGGGGATTGGGCTGGAGCCCCAAGCGCATCACAGTCTCCACCGTAGGTCTGCTGCCTGGCCTGCGCCGCTTCCTCGACGAGAGCCAATGCCACCTCGCCATCAGCCTGCACCACCCCCTGGCCGCCGAGCGCGAACAGCTCATGCCCGTGCAACGTGCCTACCCGCTGGCCGACGTCCTCGCCCTCCTGCGCCGCTACAACTGGAATGGTCAGCGCCGCCTCTCGTTTGAATACACCATGTTCCGCGACCTCAACGACACTCCGCGCCACGCCAGCCTCCTCGCCTCCGCTCTGCGTGGCCTCCCCTGCCGCGTAAACCTCATCCGCTTCCACCCCATGCCTGACACTCCCTACCGCACCTCCACGCCCGAAGCCATCGCTGCTTTCCGCGAGAGCCTCACCCGACAGGGCATCACCTGCACCCTCCGTGCCTCGCGCGGACAGGACATCGAGGCCGCCTGCGGCCTGCTGGCTGGCAAGACAGCCTCCTGAAACAATCACCGCCGAAAAAGCTTCAGCACTCCTACGGTCACCACCCAGCCGAGACTCACCCCCGTGGCGTTGGCCAACATATCGCCCCAGTCGAACCCTCGCCAGGGCAGCACTGCCTGCACGCACTCCGCCAACACCCCAATACCCAGCGCCGCCACCCACAGCCATCCCCTGCGTCGCACCACGCCATAGAGCATCCCCACACAAGGCAGGAACGCCAAGGCGTGAAGCCAGCGGTCGGTGCGAATGCCAAGAAAATAATGGTCGAGGTGCACCCCCATCCCCCCCACAGGTGCCCACATAAAGAAAGCCAGCAGCAGGAAATAAGCCATCCTCATCCATCGGCGATACTCTGGGCGGCCTAAATGCAACAGCCGCTTGTGCCACAGCGAGCGGCGGCTCGCTTTCTGCCAAGCCCTACATCCGACAGCCCCCAACCGAGGCACCTCCACCAGCCGTGCCACTACGTCATTCCGCTGCACCACCTCGCAGCCGATGCAGTTGTCGCCCTGCAGGGTAAGCTGGCTGCCCTCCATCGCGACAACGCGGTGCAGCAGATGCCGACCCCGATAGCGAAACAGCACCACCTCGCCCTCCGCCACCTCGCCCTCCACTGGAGCCACCACCACCACCTCCCCCTCGTGCAGCAGCGGCTCCATGCTCCGTCCGTTAAGCAGCATCCTCACGCGAAGACCCTCGGCCAATTGTGCCTCGACGGCTGCGAAAAAGGTGGCATTGTCAATCGTCATAGGCCAAATATCGTTTGGTGGCTCAACATCGCAGCCTCGCCGTTGGGAAGGCATCCCATACGGTAGACAGCCACTTGTCGCAGCACCCCGTCCAAGAAAGCAACCAGACGGTCGGTCAGCAGCTCCTCCTTCGCCAGGCAGGGCGGACACGAGGGCTGCAACGCTGCAAACGCCTCCACTCCTACCAGCCTGCGGATGCTATTCTCGGGACGTTGCTCCAGCCGCAGCAGCGCAGCCACAGACCACCGCTCAGGTCGGTAGCAGGGAGTCTTGCCGCTCCACGGCGAGCCATAGACCCACACTCCATCGGCAGCGGCTACCAGCAGCGGACTATCATCGTTGAGCAAATGGCAGCCTTCGATATGGCGCAGCCAAAGCCGCGTGTGCGTACTCTTGCCCGTGCCACTTTCGCCCAAGCAAAGCACAGCCCGCCCATCGCACACCACTGCCGAGGCATGCACTGGCACCACACCGTGCCACAACCCCGCCATCGACACCGCCACCCACAATGCAAAGCGCACTACATCGGCGTTCGCTATCGGGCTGCATTCCACCACCGATGGCCTGTTGGCATCAAACCTCACCCGTCCGTAGCCTTCAAACTCATAGCAATAACGGCCTTCGGCATCAAGGCCAAAACGGCAGCGGCTCTGCCCGTCCATAATGTCAAAGCTGTGCAGTGCATTCACCATGGCATCTGGCAATACAGCATCAAGCTTCACCTCCACATCGCACTTCCCCTCCTGCGAAGCAAACACAGCCATCCCTGGCAGGCTCATAGCCAGCCTCACCCCCTCGTCCCCCGTCAAGCGAAGGTGCGTCCCGCCTACCGATAGCCAAGCCTCACTCATCCACAATCAGCCCCTCCTGCCGCATCTGCACAATCCAAGCGGCAGCATCGCGACTGGCCGTAGCCTCATCCACCTCATACTCATCCTGCAGCAGCCGTGCCACCTCCTCTGCACCAAACGTCTGGTTTAGCAACTTTCCATAGAGCCAAAGTGCCGTGGCGTTGAGCGAGACCACATGCGTCATATCCGCCTCGCCCTGCATAATCACGATATGTTCCCCCGCCACCTCGCGCACCTTCTTTCGCCGATCGATTTTCATAGCATCAATTCTGAACGTCCATCCACCCCACCTAACGCTCACGAGCCCGTTTTATTGCCAAGAGGCAATAATGCCCTAAACGTTTTCTCAATTCTCAACCCTCATTTCTCAATTTTCTATAACCTATAACCCATAACCTATAACCTTTTTCCTACCCACTTGGTCCGTGTCAACTCCGTGTCATCTCCGTGTCAGGTCCGTGTCACGTCCGAGTGGAGTCGGACTTAACACGGACTATCCACGAACCAAGCAAGGACCAGACACGCCCCAAGTCCCTACCGATGATTGTCTGCAAAAACGTTTAGGGTACTACTATCGAAGAGGGGGAAACAAACTACCAAAAGCGAGCGGCAAGAGTCGTCGTTCTGCAGCAGTTGCCCTCTGGGCGATGGGTGCTATTTTCGTGCTTTTTGCGCTGGCTGGTGAAAAAGATTTTGCAGGGTTGGGTAATATTGTGCAATTTTGCATCGTCAATCCCGAGCCGCCGAAGCCCCTATCGAGAGCGACGGGCAAGCGGGCAGGGAAGGGTGAAAGCCACTTCCTGCAGGATTGGCAGGACATATAGAAAAGACGTTGCAACGGCGTTTTATCTGCGGCTGTTCTGAACTTCGCAACTTTTGGACTTACTACCGCAATAGCGCAATGTTCCATCGCCTATTGGTTTGGCATATAGTATTCTTGCTATATACCATAACGCGTGGGCTTCGGCATTGCTTATTCTGTAGTAAGGGCAATGCGAAGGCCGAGGACAGCGGGATAAGCAAAGTGGCAGATTCCCGCGCTTCTTTTTTATGTTCTTCCCCTTGAATGTTTACCCCAACGGCGGCTTTGGGGAATCACCGCCAACAAAAAAGTTGCGCCCGACACGAATTAGGGCAGAAGACAATGAAAAGAAGCAAACTGATGATGTTGGCCTCGATGGCCGTGTTGCTGGCGGCTGGATGCGGCAAGGACGAGGAGACGGCACAGACCGCGAACTCCCCCGCAAACAGCGAAGCCACGACGGGTAAAAAACTGGCGAAGATAACCGAGTTTTACTACTACAAATCGGAAGGCTTTGGCACAGATGGATGGTGTACTGGCGCAAGGATGCAATGGAGCGGGAACAATCTTGCAAGCATTACACCGTATGAATATGAACACGGGGCGCCAGTCGATGAGGGACAGCAGGTCTACACCTACACTGGCAACCGCCTGACAGAGATGAGGTCTACCTATGGAGAATGTTACTTCACCTACACCGATGACCGTCTGACGGAAGTCTACTCTACGAGGGAGAATTCCTGGGAAAGGCAGTTGCTGACCTACTCGGCAGACGGGCTGCTGACGACAATTACCACTACCAACAGCTACGAAAACAGCACGAGCGAGACCCGCCTGACATGGAGCGGGGGGAATGTTTCCGCCATACAGGAATATCGCGATGGTGAGTGGGTGTCCACTACCTCGTTCACCTACGACTCGAAGAAGTCGCCTTATACCTCCCTATTTGCTCTGCAGTCCAATGAATATGAATTGCTATCAGCCAACAATGTGCTTCGTGCGGAAAAAACAGACGCATCTTCCACAGAGACGACCACCCGCACATACACCTACAATGGCGACTATCCAGTGAAGTGCATTGAGACAGAAGGAAGCGAATGGGAAGACCACTATACCGAAACGACGACCTACCTTGAGTATTCCGACGGTGCCGGCTCCGAGGTGAGCGTACCTCAAGCCTATTCAATCGACACTCCGCAGGGTGACGAAGTCGTCCTTGGGGGCGGAACCTATGCCAGCGGGAAGACGGCGATATTGAGTGTGCCAGACTATGGTTTCACGTTCAGCCGCTGGAGCGATGGCAATACGGATAACCCGCGCAGCATCACGGTAAACAGAAACATGAGCCTGACGGCCATCTTCGAGTAATAGGCTGCAGCATGGACGGTGGCCGCAGTGGGTGAATGGTGGGAAATGATAGGTGAACCGTGATGAGTGAACAGAGTATCGGGGGTACTCGTATCACTCATCACGGTTCACTTGTTAAGCACACAAAGGATGAAAAGGAGATGCCCCTGTGGCAGGTGTGTGAGAATGATTTTGCTGGGTCGGAAATTTAGTGTATCTTTGCATTGTCAAAATGGTGGCAATTATGGAACAGGAACAGGTTATAGCACAGATCAAGCAACTTGCCGAGAAAATACTCCCCGAGGGGGCTTCGCTGTGGCTCTACGGGTCCCGTGCCCGCGGCGATGCCCGCCCCGACAGCGACTACGACCTGCTGATACTGCTCGACAAAGATGCTATCGCGTATGACGACTGCAGCAAATATTCTTACCCGTTGTACTATTGGGGTACAGGTATAGGGGAAGAGATAAATGCCCATATCTACGCAAAAAAGGAATGGGCTAAGTGGAGATACGCTCCCTTTAACCAGAATGTGGAAGAAGACAAACGCATATTGATATGAGCATTGACGCTGTAGATAGGAATGTGCTGGTCAAACTGGAGAGGGAAAAGGCTTACAGCACATTGGAAGAATGTGAGTTTTTGGTAGAGAAACAACGTTGGCCAGGGGCTGCGGGGCGTTTGTACTACACAGTCTTTCATGCAGTCTGCGCCTTGCTTATTCATGATCAGCATAGGGTAAAGACTCACAAAGGAGCTGGCATCATGTTCAGTCAGATATACATCAGAACTTCACTTCTCCCACCGCAATACGGTGATTTGTTTTTCCAATTGGAGTATATCCGAGAGAAAAGCGACTATGATTGTTTCTATAATGTCAGCGACAAGGATGTGCAGCTGCGGTTGCCGCAGGCCAAGGAGATGATTGACACCATCGCCGCGATGGTGAAGGAGTAGCATCCTTCTGCAAACAGCAAAAACAGACCAACCGAATATGAAAAGATTTCTTGCGATATTGGTGGCTATGGCAGCCTTGCTTGGAGCAAGAGCCCAGGCGACGGGCAGCAACCCTGTGGCCGATAGTCGGGCTGTAGTAGTAAAGGGACATGCTCGATTCACGGTGCTTACCGACCGGCTCATCCGTATGGAATGGGTTGAGGACGGGCAGTTCGAGGACAGAGCCACCCTCGGCGTGGTGAACCGAAGGATGGAGGTGCCGCACTTCACTTCGCAGGTCAAAGACAAAGAGCTAACCATCACTACCAGCCGACTGACACTACGCTACAAGGGCGATGCTCCCTTTGATGCAGACAACCTCTCGGTGGCGTTCCGCATGAAAGGGCAGCGCATCGAGTGGCACCCAGGAGCCGACACCTCGGGCAACCTACTCGGCACCACCCGCACCCTCGATGGCTGCGAGGGATTCTCCAAGATAAGTTACCGCGACAACTATATGGACGGCGGAGTCCTCTCGCGCGACGGCTGGGCGGTGGTCGACGAGTCGCGTCGGCATCTCCTCGTCCCCGACAGCAGCGACTGGGGTGAATGGGTAGCCACACGCACCAATGGCCGTCGGCAGGACCTCTACCTCTTCGCCTATGGCCACGACTACACTGCAGCTTTGCGCGACTTCACGCGGCTTTGTGGGCGCATTCCCATGCCGCCCAAGTACGTCTTCGGCTACTGGTGGAGCCGCTACTGGATCTACACCGATGATGAAATGCTCGCCCTCGCGGGCGAGATGCGCTCGAGACAGATCCCCATCGATGTAATGATTGTTGATATGGACTGGCACGAGACATGGAAGCCCATGAATGACAGGCTGGGACGCGACCAGTTTCGCCAACACCGAGGCTGGACCGGCTACACCTGGAATCGCGACCTCTTCCCCGACCCCGCTGGGTTCCTCGATAGTCTGCATCGCCTCCACCTCAAGACTGCCCTCAACCTGCATCCTGCCTCTGGCATACAGGTCTACGAAGACTGCTACGACCGCTTCGTGGCCGACTACCTGCATCGCACTACTGACTACGATGGTCCCCAAGGTTACGTCTATGGGGAAAAGCCTTACCTTTTCGCTGGGCAATCCGACACTCTCCAGTCAGGCCACCTGGGCTATCGCGCGCCAGTACCCTTCCGCATCGACCAGCAGGCTTGGGCCGATGCCTATTTCGGCAGCGTCATCCACCCGCTCGAAAGGCAGGGCGTGGACTTTTGGTGGCTCGATTGGCAACAATGGAAGTACAGCCGCTACACTGAAGGTCTCAACAACACCTTTTGGCTCAACTACACCTTCTTCAACGACAAGGTGCGCCGCACCAAGCAGATGGGCTTACAAGCACCACGGCCTTTCACCTACCATCGCTGGGGCGGCCTCGGCTCCCACCGATACCCACTGGGCTTCTCGGGCGACACCTTCGATGATTGGGAGGTGCTGCGCTTCCTGCCCTACTTCACCGCTACAGCCTCCAACGTAGGCTACGGCTATTGGGGACACGACATCGGCGGGCACATGCAGCACCACGACCACCCCACCGACCCAGAAATCTACACCCGCTGGTTGCAGTACGGTGTCTTCACTCCCATCTTCAAGACCCACTCCACGCAAAGCGCCATGCTCGACCGTCGCATTTGGAGCTATCCCACGCATTATGAATACATGAAGGCTGCCATCCAGCTGCGCTACGCCCTCTCGCCCTACATCTACACCGCTGCCCGCGAAGCCTACGATAGCGGTATCTCCATCTGTCGCCCCCTCTACTACTCGCACCCCGAATCCCCACAAGCCTACAGTTATAACGAGGAGTACCTCTTCGGCGACCGCATCCTTGCCACCGCCGTCAGCCAGCCCGCCGACTCGGCGACTGGGCTTGCTACACGCACCCTTTGGTTTCCCACAGGCAGCGAATGGTACGATATGGCTACCCATACTACCTACCGTGGCGGCACCACACGGGAACTCCACTACACGATAGCACAGAACCCGTGGTTTGTCAAGTCGGGCAGCATCCTTCCGCTCGCCGCCGAAGGTATACAGAACCTTCAGGAGCATACCAATGCCTTGCGACTCTTGGTGGTGCCGGGCAACGCACCGTCCGACTACACCCTCTACGAGGACGACGAGAACACCCAAGCCTACACAGCTGGTGCCTGTGCTTTCACCCGTATTGAGAAAAAGAGCAGTAGTAAGCGGCTGACCATCACCGTCCATCCCCGACAAGGCACTTTCAATGGTGTACCCACCACCCGTCGGCTCACCATCTTGCTCGAAGGCACGGCGCAGTCTCCCATGGAAGTAAGGCTCAACGGCAAGGCAGTAGAGACCACCATCCGTCCTGGCGACCCTTGCATCTCCACGCAATGCCTGCAAGTAGAACTTCCAGAAGTCAGTGTGACAGCCAAAAATGTAGTGGAAATCCTCCAAAAGTAGCCCCATCTCTCACAGACGCTCAAATTATCTTCGAGGCATCCCACCCTGCCAGTGCTAACACTTTTTGCCCATTACGGCAGATGTGCAGTTGACGGGAGCGTATGATGCAGTTTGGAGGCAGCCTTTAGAGTATTCCACAGACGTGGTATTCGCCAATCTCGTCAAAAATATTCCGCTGTAGGTGCGAAGACATATTTGTGGCGTCGAAGGTCATCATACCTCTATGAACCAGTCCGATAGACACGAAAAAAAGCATCCGTCCGACGGAGGATGCTTCTTGGGGTTCGGGAGAAGGCCTGATTCACGTCGCTGACGCAGGAGGTCTGTCCACGGTCAGGAGAATGCTCCTTGCCTTCATTGTTTTTAGTCGATACTGACAATCCTGTATTTGCGGGTGCCGAGGCCAATAGCCTCGCCGTGCTCGACGGTGTGGATGCCGTGCTGCTTGTCGATGCGGCTCAGGAGGTCGGTGGGGTCATTGGTGGCGCTGACCTGCTGCTGGTTGATGATGTCGATGCAGGCCTGGTCGAGGGCCACGGGGTCGGTGGAGGCCAGGATGCCGTAGTCCTCAAGTTTCACGGGCTCGGGGTGGTCGACGCAGTCGCAGTCGATGCTCATGTTGTTCATCACGCTG
>JAFTBM010000056.1 GCA_017455205.1 Bacteroidales bacterium | reverse complement strand
GGAGAAGGCGGCGGCGGGTCAGCGGGCTTCGGGCGAGGATGAGGTGTTGCTCTACGCCTATTGCCCAGCGGCTGGCTGTGGGGTGCTTTCGGCACCGATGCCGCGTCGGCGGAAGCGGCTGGCGATGATGCTGCCCGAGGGCTGGAGCGAGGAGGGGGTACACCTCTACTGCTTTGTGCGCAACTATCGGGGCGAATGCTCGGAGAGCGAGTATATATCGGTTGGTAGTCAGGAAGATAGTGAGCCCCGGGGGATGGAGCTGGCCGAGGATAGTGGTCAGCTGCAGCTGGGGTTTGGTGAGGAGGGGTCTGCAGCCGATAGGCATCCTGTGGCGGCTGTGCAGGGATTTTCGCCGCCAGGCGGCTCGGAGTGAGGACGGAAAGGGTGCAGAGGGATGGGGGGAAGCGAGCCGAGGGAAAGATTTTTTTGAGGAAACTGCATTGCGAGGCGTGCGGTTTGGGAAAAAAGTGTAAATTTGCAAGCGGTAGTTGTGCGGCAAGTTTCATACAGAGTGAAGATAACCAACATATTACATTCATAATTAACAAAAAGAGGAGAAAAGAAATGAGCGGATTCTTTGGGGTTGTCAGCGAACAGCCGTGTATTTCCGATTTGTTCTACGGGACAGATTATCATTCGCATTTAGGCACCAAGCGTGCTGGGATGGCTACATTTGATGGGCAGCAGGCGCATCAGAACATCCACAACATTCAGAACTCGTATTTTAGGCCGAAGTTTACGGCCGACTTGCCCGAGATGAAGGGTACGGTGGGCATCGGCGTGATTAGCGACACGGAGGCGCAGCCGGTGATGGTGAACTCGCACTTGGGGCGGTTTGCCATAGCCACGGTGTCGAAAATCAACAATATAGCCGAGCTTGAGGCAGATTGCCTGTCGCGGAGGCAGCAGTTTACGGACCTTTCGATTGGGCGTACCAATCCGACGGAGCTGGTGGCGCTGTTGATCTCGCAGGGGAAGGATTTTGTGGAGGGGATAGAGAATGTGTACAGACGGGTGAAGGGAAGCTGCTCGATGCTGATATTGCAGCCGGAGGGCATCATAGCGGCGCGCGACCGCTACGGGCGGACGCCGATAGTCATCGGTCGTCGCGGGAGCGATTATGCGGTGGCCAGCGAGAGCCACTCGTATGTCAATATGGGTTATGAGACGTGTCGGTTTGTCGGTCCGGGCGAGGTGGTCAAGATCAGCCGCGAGGAGGGCATCACGGTGCTGCGGCCAGCGGAGGAGAAGTTGCAGATATGCTCGTTTTTGTGGATCTACTATGGGTATCCGTGCACGGAGTATGAGGGTGTGAATGCGGAGGAGGTACGCTACAACTTGGGGCGGCTGATGGGCGAGCGGGACGATGTGGAGTCTGACTTTGTGAGTCCGATTCCCGATTCGGGCATCGGGATGGCTTTGGGCTACAGCAACGGCAAGAAGATACCCTACAAGCGTGGGCTTCTGAAGTATACGCCCACGTGGAGTCGGAGCTTTATGCCGGTCAGCCAGACGGATAGGTTCTTGGTGGCGCGGATGAAGCTCATTCCGAGCCGTGCGATGCTGGAGGGCAAGGAGGTGGTCTTCTGCGACGACAGCATTGTGCGTGGGACGCAGCTGCGCGACAATGTGAAGATGCTCTACGACTATGGTGCACGGCGGGTGCATGTGCGCATCAGCTGTCCGCCGTTGGTGCATGGCTGCACGTTCCTCAACTTCAGCGAGAGCAAGACTGACCGCGAGCTGATTACACGGCGCGTGATAGAGGAGCTGGAGGGAGGTGAGGTGAGGAACTTGGAAGCCTACCGCGACAGCACGACGCCTGAGTACGAGCGGATGGTGGAGCGGATAAGGCAGCATGTGGGCGTGGACACGCTGAAGTTCAACACCGTGGATGATGTGTGCCAAGCGATAGGTCTGCCGCGCGAGCGGATTTGTCTGCACTGCTTCGACGGGCAGTCGTATGGCGACAAATAGCAAGGGCGATGCCGAGGAAGCTGCTGATCATTGCGATGATGCTGGTGCCAGTGGTGGCTTTGGGGCAACGCCCCAAAGCCAGGCCAGTGCCGACGATGCTCTCGGTGGCTGATATATTGCCCAATTATGGGATTGACACCGTGTGGGTGAACGACACGGCGGGTATCATGCGCCACATAGCCAGCCAGCCGCAGGACGACTATGTGGCGCTGACCAACCTCTGCGTGTCGGTGCGGACGCGAGTGCAGCAGGCGATGCGGTCGATAGAGAACGACTATGAGCAGCGCGACAGCTTGATATGGATTGACTCGGCGACGGTGCTGACCGACTACTCGGTCTACGAGTTTCGCCTTCGGCGGTTGGCCGAGCTGATGGGCAGGATGAGCGTGAAATACAGCCGCATGGAGCAGCAGCGCATCGAGGAGGAGAAGGAGGCAGCGCGGCGCAAGGCCGCCGAGGAGGCTCAGCGCCGACAGGAGGAGCGCAACCGTATGGCCTCCGACCTGCGGAGCAACATTGCTGCGCACCACCGCACGATCATAGCAGCGTGCGACGGGGCAGGGGTGAGCGACAAAGCCAAGCTCAAAAGCCTCAAAGACTTGTACTACAGCTACTTGATGGTCTACAACAAGTATGACCTTTCGGCAGCCAACGCCACAGCCGAGGGAATCGCACGGATGGAGGAGCTCTATTCCTTCCAGACCGACCTGATGGAGCATGTGCTGGGCGAGAACTCGCTGCCCAGCCAGATAGACAACTTCAAGAACGTGCTCAAAGTGCGCTGCTCGGACGACAATGCGGATATCTATCGGAGCTACTCGAAGGTGTTCAAGAACACGGCGGTGGCCATCAGCTTTGCCGACATCAACGAGTACAACGAGTACATCAACCGCCTGCACACGATAATCAACATCCAGCAGTGCTACCTGCAGACGGTAGACCTTCGGGCGGCCATCGGGTCGGGGAGCCTCGCCATTGAGCGTACCTACACAAAGGGGCACAAAGACATCGTCTCGTCCTACCGCGAGGCGGCACGGACGGTGAACACCCTGCCGTCGTTCAACACGAGGGCCGAGAGCATCCTGTTTGTGGAGACTTTGGAGGACTTCATCAAGGCGCAGCAGCGCTACGTGGGGGCGTATAGCCGCATAGAAGACATCGAGCGGCGGTCGGACAGCATCATCAACCGTGCGGGCAAGCGGAGCAACACGCGCGACATAGCCTCGGCCTACCGCGACATCAAGGGGATGCTCATTCCCCAGCCCTCGTTCACCAGCAGCGAGGGTGCCGACCGCTACGAAGAGCAGCTCGAGGCGTCGCACCAGGTGCAACAAGCCTACCTGCAGGCTATCGATATGCGGCTTTCGATTGCCCAAATCGAGGATAGCATCTATGCCACCCGCAAGGTGGACCGCACCCTTGCGAGCGGCTACCGCGACTTGCGGAAGCAGGCCGACTATAGCTGTCCGAGCTTTTCCACCTACGAGGATGGGCAGCGGTACATCGCCAGCCTGCGCGCCTACATCGAGATGCAGCGGCTCTGCCTGACGATAGTGGACAAGCTGCGGGCAATAGATTCCAACCGCAAGCAAATCAACACGCTCGGTGCACCGTGGCGCAATATCGTCAAGTCGTATGCTCGGCTGGAGAAGGCGTATATGGCCATCAGTAGCATCGGCACGACCGAGGACGTGGCTCGCTATGGTCGCCAGTGCGAGGCTATCATCGCTATGCAGTCGGCCTATTTGGCCTTGCTGCAGGGGGATTTGGTGGAGGACACTGACCGCAGGCTCGGAGGCGAGGACGATGTGGAGAAAATCAAACTGATAGTTGGTGTAAGATAGCCGACAAGGGCTTTGCGTGGAGCGCAGGACGAGGCAGACTACCGATTGTAGGTAAGGGCCTGACCGGGTTGCTCGCGGGTACTACCATTGACGTAAGTGGCCACCACTTGGGCGTGGAGCGTTTCTCCCTGTAGGGGCGACCAGCCGCACTTGCTAAGCAGGCTGGAGGGCTGGATGGTGGTGGGATGGTCGAGGTCGACCAAGGCGAGGTCGGCTTTGTAGCCTGGGCGGAGGTAGCCGCGCTTTTCGATGCCGAAGAGGCGCGCTGGGGCGTGGCACATACGCTCGACGATGAGTGGCAGCCAGTAGTCGCGACCGCCGAGTTGCCGCCCTTGTTCGCGGTAGAGTGCCAGCTCGAGCATCATCGGCAGCGAGTGCTGGATGGAAGGTATGCCACTGGGGGCATCGAAATAGGGGCGCTGCTTGGCAGCGAATGGGTGCGGGGCATGGTCGGTGCCGACGGTGTCGATACGGCTTTCGGCCAAAGCGCGCCAGAGTGCGAGGCGGTCGGTCTCCGACTTGATGGCGGGGTTGCATTTGATTAGGTTGCCGAGGGTGGAATAGCTGCCGTCGGAAAACCAGAGGTGGTTGGGCGAGACTTCGGCGGTAATGAGCTTATGCGAAGGGTCGCCCGATTGCAGGAGGGCGAGTTCGGCGGCGGTGGTGAGGTGGGCGATATGGAGGCGCGTGCCGTATTGTCGTGCCAAGCCGACGGCTTTGCTCGACGAGGCGAGGCAAGCTTCGGCGGAGCGGATGATGGGGTGCATGCTGGGCGAAGCGTTGCCGTGGGCTTTTGCTGCGTCGAGGTTGCTTCGGATGATGGATTCCTCCTCGCAGTGCGCCACGATGAGGGTTGGGGCGGTGCGGAAAAGCTGGATGATGTGGGCTTCGCTGCCGACCAGCATATTGCCCGTAGAGCTGCCGAGGAAGAGCTTGATGGCGGCAAAGTCGCGGGTGGGGAGCGATGGGAGGAGGGGGATATTGTCCTCGGTGGCGCCGAGCATGAAGCCGTAGTTCACCATGCAGCGGGTGGCAGCGGCAGCGGCTTTGGCCTCAAGTGCTTCGAGCGAGGTGGTCGGGGGCTGGGTGTTGGGCATGTCGATGACCGAGGTGACGCCGCCTGCACGGGCAGCGCGGCTTTCGGTGAGGAAATTGCCTGCGGGGTTTTCGGCTTGTCCGCCATCGCGGAAGTGGACGTGGGTATCAATGACCCCTGGCATGAGGAGCATGTCGTGGGCGTCGACGAGCTCGGTAGCTGCGGGGAAGTCGGCGAGGGCTGGTAGGGAGGATTCGGTGAAGACGGCCTTGATATGGTCGTCCTCAATCAGCAGTGCACCAGCAAAGAGCAACCCGTCGCTAACGAGGGTTGCATTGTAAATCAGCGTAGACATAGACGGGTGTTTAGAACTTACGGCCTTCGGCCCAACGGCGTCCCGCCACTTGGGCTTCGGCGGAGGTGGCGTAGATGTTTTTCACGACGAACTGACCCGTATGGTCGATGCAGCCCCATTTGCCGTCCATCTTGGCAGGAGCCACACGGTTGTTCCAGACGTAGGTGAAGAGTTTGGCATCCTCGAAGACGGGCTTGATGGTCCACTGGCCGCGGAAATTGACGTAGCCCCAGGCTTGGGTGCGGGCATCCTGTATGGGGTAGAGCCAGTGGCCGAGTTCCTGATGGGTGTCCCATTCGTGGCCTGCTGCCCAAGCTTCGCTGCTGAGGGTGAAGACATTGAGGGAGAGGTGGTCGCCCGTGTCGCCGATGACCAGCCAGCGGTCGTCGAGCTTGGCGGTGGCGAAGATGCCAGTGTCGTTGGCGAAGCGGGTTACTTCCTGATACATTGGACGGATGTACCATTCGCCACTCCAGTCCACCCAACCCCATTTGCCATCGGCGGGGTTGGTGGCTGGGAGGCGCCAGCCATTGAGCGGACGTCCATGTTCGTATTGCAAAAGAGCCAAGGCTGCATCGGATTGCGAGAGGAATAGGGGCGAGGAGATGACGTTGCCATTGCGGTCGATATTGCCCCAGCGGCCTTCTTGCTTGACTTGGGCGTAGGGGTAGCTATTGTCGCTGCCCATGGGCTGGCATTGCTCGTAGATGGGTTTGACCGCCCAACGACCCAGGTAGTCGACGTAGCCCCAAAGGCCAGTGGTGGGGCTGCTGACAGGCAGACGCCAAGTATAATAGTTGCGGCCAATGGCCCACTGAAGGCCAGCCTCCTCGGCCTGTGCGGCTTCGAGGAAGATATTATTGACCACCATCACGCCCCGTCCGTCGATGCATCCCCAGCGGTCGGCCAACTTGACTGTGGCAAAACGCTTGGGGTCTTGGCCTTGGTGGGGGTTGGCACGCTGATAGATGGGTTGATATTTCCAGCGGCCATAGTAGTCGACAAAGCCCCAGAGACCGTCGCTTGCGTTGCGTGCGGGGTAAACCCACTGGCCTGGTTCGGCCATAGCCTCCCATTGCAGTCCCGCCTCGCGGGCGATATCCTTGCTTTCAAAGATATTGCGACACACCATGTTGCCATCGGCATCGATGCACCCCCAGCGGCCGTTCTCCTTCACCACGGCCCATTTGCGCGTTCCGCCTTGGAATTCGCCAGCGCTCTGGAAGCGGGGTAGAATTTTCCAAGTGCCGTTTTCGTTTTGGTAGCCATAGCTTTGGCGCGAACTTTCGTAGACAGGCTTCTGCGCTACGGCGATGGTGGAGGCCAACAATAGGCCGATGAAGAGGAGGTTTAACCGTGGTGTCATAGACGCTTAATTTGCTGCAAAGATACGTGTTTTTTAAGAAACAGAGAAATAATTTTGCACGGGGATGGTTGATATGTGGCAGATTAGTGGTTTTTCTTCGACAGGGAGGTGTACTCTTTTTGGGCGGCAGCCATATCGTCAATGAACGCTTGGCAGGTGTGGAGACGGGCGTAGCAGGCGGCTGCGAGCATGCGTGAAGCATCGACGTCGCTTTGCCAATGGAAGCCTGCGATGACGCGGCTTTGCCCCCACTCGTAGGCGAGCTTCAGCAGCTCATTTTGTGCTGCTGGGTTCACTTCGCATAGCAGCAGAGCCATACCCCAACCACGCAGGGTGTGTCCCGAGGGGTAGGAGCCGTTGGTACGCAGCACCTCCTCGTCGGCAGGCACAAGCGTAGGTTCGTTGAAATAGACGTAGGGACGGGTACGCATATAGGTAGCTTTAGGCTTGGTGCCACTCAAGCGGATGCTGTTCAGCCCACGGTCGAGCAGACGGTAGATAGCAGGAGTGGCTTTGGGCGAAATCTCCATACCGAAGGCTGTGCTGAACTGACGTGCCATATCCTCGATCTCATATTGTGCCTCACGGATAGCCTTGCTGGCACGGGCGGTGTCGAGGCGTTGCGCTTTGCCCCAATAGTATTGCGATATGTCGTACATAAACTGGGAAGAGCCGGGTGCTGGTGGGGCTGGCAGCCAATAGAGGGCATCGGGGAGTTCTTGGGCAGAGAGGTAAGGCTTACTTCCTTGTGCAAGGACACTTGGAACGGAAAAAAGCATTGCGACAACCACCAGCGGAGCAAATGCCAGGCGTAAGAAAAACGAATGTGATTTCATAATAGACACAGTTTCTGTTAATAGCATCAATAAATAGAATTCAACTTTCCACTGCAAATTTACACTTTTATTTCCACGCGATGAGGTAAATTTACAGCTGGCTACAATTAATTTGGCTTCAATGGGGAATAGTCCAATTATTTTTCGTAAATTTGCCTGCTGGAAAGGCATTCTGATTTAGGCAGAAACCTTTGAGAAACAATAGACAAAGGAAAATACAACACAAACCAAACGATGGAGAAGAAATACCACGAGTACAAGCAACTCGACCTGACAGCCATTGGCGAGGAGGTAAGAAAGTATTGGGAAGAGCAGCAAGTGTTTGAGAAAGGGCAGCAGCTGAGTGAAGGGCATCCAGCCTTTGTGTTCTACGATGGTCCCCCGAGTGCCAACGGTAAGCCTGGCATACACCACGTGATGGCACGGACAATCAAAGACGTGTTTTGCCGCTACAAGGCACAGCGGGGCTTCCACGTGGAGCGCAAAGCGGGTTGGGATACCCATGGGTTGCCCGTGGAGCTGGGAGTGGAGAAAAGCCTCGGTATCACCAAAGAGGATATTGGAAAGAAGATATCGGTGGACGACTACAATCGCGCCTGCCGCGAGGAGGTGATGAAATACAAGGAGCAGTGGGACGAGCTAACGCGGCAGATGGGCTATTGGGTAGATTTAGAACATCCCTATATCACGTTCAACAACGAGTATATCGAGACGCTGTGGTTCCTGCTGAAGAAACTCTACGACAAGGGGTTGCTCTATAAAGGCTACACCATCCAACCCTACTCGCCGGCTGCGGGTACGGGTCTCAGCAGCCACGAGCTGAACATGCCGGGCTGCTACCGCGACGTGAAGGACACTACGTGTGTGGCCATGTTCCGCCTCACGGAGCAAGGCAAGTCGCTCGGCGAGGTGTTTGGCGAGGCAATGGCATCGTTGCCACCACTGCCCACCTACGCCATCGCTTGGACCACCACACCGTGGACACTGCCCTCAAATACTGCCCTATGCGTAGGACCAACGATTGACTATGTGCTGCTTGAAACCACACATCCGCAAAGTGGTGAGCCTTGCCGCGTGGTGATGGCACAGGCACTGGTAGGGCAGATGTTCCCCGAAGGGAAAGGACCGGAATACAGACAAATAGCCACCTGCAAGGGTACACAGCTGGAAGAGCTACGCTACGAGCAACTCATCCCCTGGGTCAAACCTACGGGCGGCGACAGCTTCCGCGTCATACTGGGCGACTATGTAACCACCGAGGACGGCACGGGCATAGTGCATATTGCTCCCACCTTCGGTGCCGACGATGCACGGGTGGCGAAGAAAGCTGGCATTGGCGAACTGCTGCTGTTTGACCGTGAGGGTCGGCAACTGCCGATGGTAGACCGTCGCGGACGCTTTGCCCCCATCGAAGACCTTGACCCCGCCTGGGTGGCACAGAATGTGGACGTGGAGGCATACGGGAAATATGCTGGCAAATATGTGAAGAATGCCTATGATGAGACCAAGACCGACAAGGACATAAGCCTCGACATCGAGCTGGTAGTCATGCTCAAAGGCGAGGGAAAACTATGGAAGAGCGAGAAGCATACCCACAGCTACCCCCACTGCTGGCGTACCGACAAGCCAGTGCTATACTATCCGCTCGACAGTTGGTTTATCCGCACTACAGCATTGAAAGAGCGAATGATTGAGCTGAACCGCACCATCAACTGGAAGCCCGAGGCCACGGGCAGTGGACGCTTCGGCAACTGGCTGGAAAACATCGTGGACTGGAACCTCTCGCGCAGCCGCTATTGGGGTACTCCCCTACCGATATGGCGCACCGAGGACGGCAAAGAAGAGAAGTGCATCGGCAGCGTGGCCGAACTACGTCAAGAAATAGACAAGGCCGTTGCCGCTGGGCTGATGGATAGCAACCCCTATGCCGATGCTGATTATACGCACTTCGACCTCCACCGCCCGTATATCGACAACGTAGTGCTGGTCAGCGAGAGCGGCAAGCCTATGCGTCGCGAGGCCGACCTGATTGATGTCTGGTTCGACAGCGGTGCTATGCCCTACGCACAGATCCACTATATGGGTGGCGAATTGAAAGCCGACCAATTCCCTGCCGACTTCATTGCCGAGGGGGTGGACCAGACGCGCGGCTGGTTCTACACGCTGCACGCCATCGCCACCATGTGCTTCGACAGCGTGGCGTTCCGCAACGTGGTGAGCAACGGCCTGGTGCTCGACAAGAACGGCAACAAGATGAGCAAGCGGCTGGGCAACGCCGTAGACCCATTTGAGACCCTCGCCAAATATGGTCCTGATGCCACACGGTGGTATATGATCACCAACAGCCAGCCATGGGACAACCTCAAATTCGACCTTGAGGGCGTGGACGAAGTACGTCGCAAACTCTTCGGCACCCTCTACAACACCTACAGCTTCTTTGCCCTCTATGCCAACCTCGATGGCTTCCGCTACGCCGAGGCCGACCTGCCCATAGCGGAGCGGCCTGAAATTGACCGCTGGATACTCTCGGAGCTCAACACCCTTGTCCGCACCGTGGGCGATGCCTACGAGGACTACGAGCCCACACGAGCCGGGCGTGCCATAGGCACCTTTGTGGATGCCAACCTCAGCAACTGGTATGTCCGCCTCTGCCGCCGCCGCTTCTGGAAAGGCGAGATGACTGCCGACAAGGTGAGTGCCTACCAGACGCTCTACACCTGCCTCGAGACCCTCGCCCGCCTTATGGCACCTATTGCTCCCTTCTTCAGCGAACGCCTCTTCCTCGACCTAAGCAGTGTCAGCGGTAGGCATCAAGCACTCTCCGTCCACCACCTGCCTTTCCCCGAGGTGCAAGTCGCAGTGATAGACAAGCCGCTGGAGGAGCGCATGCAACTGGCACAGAAGATATGCTCGATGGTGCTCGGCTTGCGCAAGAAGAGCAACCTGCGCGTCCGCCAGCCGCTGCAGCGCATCGTCGTCCCTGTGCAGAGCGAGGCCATGCAGCAGCAGATTGAGCGTGTGCAGCACCTGATATGCTCCGAGTTGAACGTGAAAGCAGTGGAGTTTATCGGCACCGACAACACCCTTCTGGTGAAGAAGATTAAGCCCAACTTCAAGACCCTCGGTCCGCGCTACGGCAAGGTGATGAAGGCTTTGGGCAACGCCATACTCGCCTTCGGCCAGGAGCAAATCGCTGCCCTGGAAGCTTCGGGTTCATGCTGCGTGGAGGTGGAAGGCCAACCCTGTGAGGTGCTGCTCACCGACGTGGAAATCTCCACCCAGGACATCCCCGGCTGGGTAGTGGCCACCGATGGAACTCTCACCGTAGCCCTCGACATCACACTCACACCAGAGCTGACCGCCGAAGGCACTGCCCGCGAACTGGTGAACCGCATCCAAAACATCCGCAAAGAGGGCTTCGAGGTAACCGACCGCATCGAGGTCTGTCTCGAAAGTGGCGAGTGGGATGCCGCAGTCGAAGCTCATCGCGAGTATATCTGCACCGAGACCCTCTGCACCCGGCTGACCCTTGCCCCCACGGTGGCCGACGGCACGGAAATTGAGATAGTGGACGGCAAGAAAGCACGCATCAGCGTGAGCAAAGCTTAACTCCACACTCTACCACAACGGCAAAGATGAGGGGCCGCCCGCAGGGCGGCCCCTCCCCTATCCTATCGCCTCGCTGCAAAGCCACTGACGCTCCCGCCCACCGAATCGCACACCGCCCCAGTAACCGATGCCAAGGTGTTGACCTGCCCCGTCAGGCGGAGATAACCCAGCAGGGCAAAGACGATAGCCTCCTTGTAGTCGACCGTTAGGCTGTCGGGAACAACCACGCACACCTTCGGTGCAAGAGCAGCAATGCGGCTCACGAGGAATGCATTGTGTGCCCCACCACCCGTGACCAATAGGGAGGTGATATGCTGTTCGCCAATCACAGCTGCCATCTGCCGAGCCTCATGCTCCACCACCGTGCGCAGAAGGCTCTCCACCGAGGCGTCCGTCGCCGCGACCAGCGGCCAAAAGCAGCACTCGAACCACTCTTTGCCGAGCGACTTGGGTGGCGCTGCGGCATAATAGTCTAAACTATCGAGCCTATCCAAAAGCTGGGGAACCAACTCCCCTCTGGCTGCGTGAGCTCCTGCAGGGTCGTAGGCCAAGCCGAGCCGTGCTGCAAGGGCGTTGAGCGCCATATTGCAGGGGCAGATGTCGAAGGCAACGCGCCCCCCCGCCGAGCGGTAGGAGATGTTGGCAATGCCGCCGAGGTTGAGGCAAGCATCGTATGAGCCATAGAGCAGCTCATCGCCAATCGGCACCAGCGGAGCCCCTTGCCCACCGTAGGCCATGTCGAGGGTACGAAATCCTGAGACCACACGCAGCCCAGTGGCGGCAGCAATGGCATCGGGATCGCCTATCTGCGTGGTCAAGCCCACCGAGGGCTGATGGAAGACCGTATGCCCATGCGAAGCGACAGCCTCGGGTTGGCAATCGCACTGGGCAAGGAAATCGTTGAGGCACTGGCCGAAAAAGCGTCCAAGCTCAACGCTTGTGCGACAATAGTCAAGTGCCGAAGCCTCGGTGAGCGAGGCCAGTCGGGTGCGCCAAGCGGCATCGTAGGCGACAGTGCGAGCGGCCAACGGGCGGCAACCCTTGCCGTCCACCTCGCAGAGGGCCATATCCACCCCGTCAAGCGAAGTCCCCGACATCAATCCAACAATAAGCATCTCGTCATCCAATAAGAAGGGCATCACTGCCGAGGTGCAAAGTTACACAAAAATTTCTTTATCGCTATGTGGAAAATAATGCGTACCTTTGCACCTTGAAAAAGAGACTGTCCCGCCGAGAGCTGACGGGTCATAGAATATTAACAAAGCATTACTATTATTCGCGTTCGAATCAAAAGCCTAGCAACCTGATGATTTATGTAATCGGATAATAGTTCACGAAGAGTGAGCATAAATGCTGTACACCATAATACGATGTTTGCACCATAAGGTGCGGATTGAGTATAGGTGTACAGCGGGGTTCTTGCTAGGCTCCTCGTGAACGCGATAGAAAGGTCTGCACCTTTCTGGTATCTGACAGCGTGTAATGGGATGCACAAACGCTGTCGAAAATGGGACAAGAAGACCTGCACAAGGCAAGAGAAGCGAAGAAAGACGAATTCTACACACAACTTGTAGACATAGAGAACGAACTGAAGCATTACCGCGAGCACTTTCGCGGCAAAACGGTACTCTGCAACTGCGACGACCCACGAGTGAGCAACTTCTTCCACTATTTCAGCTACAACTTCGAGCAGCTGGGGTTGAAGAAGCTTATCACTACCTGCTACAAGAACCAAGAGCGCGACCTCTTCAGTCAGCACAACTCTGAGCGTGCCATTTGGCTGGAATACAATGGCGACCACAACGGCAACCGCGTGCCTGACCCCGAAGAGATAGGCATCAACTATCTGCAAGGTGACGGCGACTTCCGCTCCCAAGAGTGCATCGAACTACTAAAGCAAGCTGATATTGTGGTCACCAATCCGCCGTTCTCATTGTTCAGGGAGTATGTGGCGCAGCTTGTGAAATATGGGAAGAAGTTTAGAAACTGTTTTGAATTATAATTTTACTAGGTGAGAGAATGCTAAATTGTTGATAACTATGTTAGTTAATAAATTGATTGCCAGTTAGTTGAATGGATTATTCTTCGTAATTTTGTAAAGGAACTCGAAATTTTACATG
>JAFTBM010000055.1 GCA_017455205.1 Bacteroidales bacterium | reverse complement strand
GACCATCATGACCTCATCGCACTGCTTGGCTCCTGCTTTGCTCTTGGTGTTGTGGTTCACCATCGCATCCTCGAACCTACTGCGGAACATCTCGAAGTCTATCACACTCTCCAGTTTCTCCAGCGGATTGCCTATCTCGGATAGTTTCTGTGCCGCATTCTCGGCATCGAAGAGGGTCTGTTTGCCTGTGGTCTTGTACTTGCTCATCAGTGATGTTGTTTTTATAACATATATAACGTAGATTATGAATTTATATTGTTGAATATTTGATATTTAATTTTTAGAGGTTACCATTGCAAAAAGTGGAATTAATGTCTGCGCCCATTTTGGTTCAGGATAGATTGGGACAAATCAGGAGTCGCAAAAAAACTCCTGCCAACCCGATTTTATTTCTTAACTTTGCACTCTCTAATGCCTACAATATAAAATACATCAATATGAAATCCTACATCGAAGCCAACAAAGACCGATTCCTCGAGGAGCTGTTCTCGCTTATCCGTATCCCTTCCATCAGCAGCGAACAGGAACACAAGCCCGACATGGTGCTCTGCGCCGAACGCTGGAAAGAGCTTCTGTTGGAAGCAGGTGTCGACAAAGCAGAAGTGATGCCTACAGCCGGCAACCCCGTGGTCTATAGTGAGAAAATCATCGACCCGACAAAGCCTACGGTGCTGGTCTACGGACACTACGATGTTATGCCCGTGGCTCCGCTGGAGCTCTGGCGCACTTCCCCCTTCGAACCCGTGGTCAGAGACGGCCACATCTGGGCACGCGGCGCCGACGACGACAAGGGGCAGAGCTTCATGCACGCCAAAGCCTTCGAGTGGATGGTCCGCACAGGCAACCTCCCCTGCAACGTCAAGTTCATGCTTGAGGGAGAGGAGGAAATCGGCAGCCCGAGCCTCTACGGCTTTTGCGAAGAACACAAAGACTTGCTCAAGGCTGACGTTATATTGGTAAGCGACACCTCCATGATAGCCACCGATGTTCCCAGCATCACCAGCGGCCTCCGTGGCCTCTGCTACTGGGAGGTGGAGGTAACTGGTGCCAACCACGACCTCCACAGCGGCATCTTCGGCGGTGCCGTGGCCAACCCCATCAACATCCTTTGCAAGATGATTGCCGACCTCCACGATGCCGACGGCCATATCACCATTCCCGGCTTCTACGACGACGTGCTCGTGCTCGGCGACGAGGAGCGTACCCTTATGGCGCAAGCACCCTTCGACGAGGAACAATACAAGAAGAATCTCGGTGTCCGCGCCCTCAAGGGTGAAAAAGGCTTCTCCACCAAGGAACGCACAGGCATCCGCCCATGCCTCGACGTGTGCGGTATCTGGGGCGGCTACACCGGAGAGGGATCTAAGACGGTACTCCCCTCCAAAGCATACGCCAAGATAAGCACGCGTCTGGTGGCCAACCAGGACTATGAGAAGGTGAGCCGGCAATTTGTGGAATATTTCGAGGCGGCAGCCCCCGAGTGCGTCAGCGTGAAGGTAAAGCCCTGCCACGGCGGCGCAGCCTATGTGGCACCGCTCGACCTCAAGGCCTACCGTGCGGCCGAGCGCGCCATGCAGGAGGTCTATGGGCAGCGCCCCATACCCACCCGTAGTGGCGGAAGCATCCCCATCGTGGCCGGATTCGAGAAGATATTGGGCATCAAGAGCATATTGATGGGCTTTGGCTTGGCCAGCGATGATATTCATGCTCCCAACGAGAATTATCCGCTCGAGCAGTTCTTCCGCGGCATTGAGACTATCCCGCTCTTCTACAAGTATTTTGCCGAATAGTTTCGCAGCGTGCAACATCCGTTGGCAGAGGAGCGCTGACCTATCCCTTGCCAGCGGATGTTGATGATATGTGCTTCTTGACAAGATATCAGACCGCAAGCGGGGAAAATAATAGAAAAGAAATTTGCACGGCAGATAAATTATTTCGCCGTGTGTCGGAAATTTATTGTAAATTTGCACATTCCTTTTACGAGACACTATTGTCCGCTTAAAGGAGGCAAGTATTTGAAATATGCATTTTTATTAGGTTGATGGAACGGTTCCATCAACTGCGGTAAATAGATAAAAACAATAAAAACACAATGAACGAACACATTATCACTAAGCGTTTCGATCTCGGCGACGGCCGGATGATTGAAATCGAGACTGGCAAGCTGGCCAAACAGGCCGACGGATCGGCAGTGGTGCGCATGAACAACACGATGCTCCTGGCCACCGTCTGCTCGAAGAAGGAGGTGGGCGAGAACGTCGACTTCATGCCTCTCACCGTTGACTATCAAGAGAAATACGCCGCCATGGGTCGCTTCCCTGGCGGTTTCTTCAAGCGCGAGGCACGCCCTTCGGAACATGAGATTCTCATCGCCCGCTTGGTCGACCGCGCCCTCCGTCCCCTCTTCCCCGACAACTTCCACGCCGAGGTTCAGGTGAACATCACCCTCATCAGCGGCGACCACGATACCATGCCCGACCAGCTGGCAGCACTCGCCGCCGCATCGGCCCTCGCCGTGAGCGACATCCCATTCAACGGCCCCGTCAGCGAGGTGCGCGTGAGCTACCTCGACGGCCGCTACGTCATCAACACCCCCATGCAGGACATCGACCGTGCCGACCTCGACCTCATCGTGGCCGCCACCGAGGACAACATCATGATGGTGGAAGGCGAGATGAAGGAAGTCTCCGAGGACGTGATGTTGGGCGCCCTCAAGGCTGCCCACGAGGCCATCAAGATCCAGTGCCGCGTGCTGAACGAGCTCACCATCGAGACCGGCAAGCAGGAGAAGCGCGAGTACTGCCACGAGGTGAACGACGAGGAGCTGCGCGAGCGCATCCGCCAGGCCGTCTACCAGAAGTGCTACGACTTCAGCAAGCAGGGCGTCGCCAACAAGCACCAGCGCGAGGACGGCTTCGCCGCCATCAAGCAGGAGTTCATCGATGCCAACTATACCGAGGAGACCCTCACCGACGAGGTGAAGTTCATGATTGACCGCTACTACCACGACACCGAGCGCGAGGCCATGCGCGACATGGTGCTCAACGAGCGCACTCGTCTCGACGGCCGTCAGCTCGACGAGATTCGCCCCATCTGGTGCGAGACCGACTACCTGCCTTCGGCTCACGGAAGTGCCATCTTCACTCGTGGTGAGACTCAATCGCTCTCCACTTGCACACTCGGCACCAAACTCGACGAGCAGAAAATCGACGGTGCAGTCATCGAAGGTACACGCCGTTTCTTGCTGCACTACAACTTCCCTGGTTTCGCCACTGGCGAGGTGAAACGCTCCGGCAGCACCAGCCGCCGCGAGGTGGGTCACGGCCACCTGGCCTGGCGCGCCCTCAAGGAGGTGCTCCCCACCTCGGAGGAGTGTCCCTACACCATCCGCGTGGTCAGCGATATCCTCGAGAGCAACGGTTCCAGCTCCATGGCCACCGTCTGCGCCGGCTGCATGGCGCTGATGGATGCCGGCGTCAAGCTGCGCAAGCCCGTGGCCGGTATCGCCATGGGCCTCATCAGCAAGGGCGACAAGTGGGCCGTGCTGAGCGACATCCTCGGCGACGAGGACCACCTCGGCGATATGGACTTCAAAGTCTGCGGCACCGCCGACGGCATCACCGCCTGCCAGATGGACATCAAGGTCGATGGCCTCAGCTACGACGTGCTGGCCAAAGCCCTTGAGCAAGCCCGTCAAGGCCGTCTCCATATCCTCGGCGAGATTGCCGAGACCATTCCCGAGCCTCGTGCCGACTATAAGGACTTCGTGCCCCGCATCGAGCAAATCAAGATTCCGAAAGACTTCATCGGTGCCGTTATCGGCAAGGGCGGCGAGGTCATCCAGAAAATCCAGGCCGAGACCAACACCATCATCAATATCGAAGAGGAAGGCGAGTTCGGCATCGTCGACGTGGCTTCGGCCAACAAGGACGACATCGCCGCCGCCATCAAGTGGATCAAGGACATCTGCACCGTTCCCGAGGTGGGCGATATCTTCGACGCCAAGGTGGTCTCGATTGTCGAGTTCGGCGCCTTCATGGAGTTCCTGCCCGGCAAAGAGGGCTTGATGCACATCAGCGAATACGAGTGGGGGCACCCCGAGACCCTCGAAGGTGTCATCCATGTGGGCGACGAGTTCCGGGTGAAGGTCATCGCCTTCGACGAGAAGAACGGCAAGATCAAGCTCAGCCGCAAGGCTCTCCTGCCCAAGCCCGAAGGCTATGTGGAGGAGAAGCCCGCCCGTCGCGAAGGCGGACGACGCGAGGGTGGCGACCGTGGCCGTGGCCGTCGCGAGGGTGGCGACCGCGGAGGCGACCGCCGCAGCTCCGGCAACGGCGGTGGCCGTCGCAGATAATATGCTGCTCACATACTTCAATACCTCCGAAGCGAGACCTTATGGCCTCGCTTCGGTATTTTTTTGTGAGTCAGCATTAGTTCGGGATGGTAGTTCCGCTTTCCCAAAACAATTTCCTATGGATATGACTGTTCGCGTTTTTGCAGAGTATAATAATCAGCAGCACACAGAGTCGTTGCATTCATGCAGTAGCCTATCGCCTCAAAGTCGGACACAATCTTCTCCTCCACTTTTCCGTGAAGCATACTGCGCAGTCCTTTCACATTCTCGCAGGCACCCCAATCTGGTTGCAAGGTGGCTACTATCTTGACAACCTCTTTGTAAAAAGAGTTCCGCGTATCATTGACTATACGGTTCCTATATCTGCCAAGTGGAAGTGTGTCGGTTTAGAAGTCGCCGAGGGTTTCGGGCAGCTGGGCAAGGGCGCGGGGCAGGTCGTCGGCGGAGAGGACTGCGCCGTGGTATTTGTTGGTGTCTTGCATAAAGTCGACGCCGTAGCCCATCTTGGTCTTCAGGATGACGCACACGGGCGAGCCCTGGCTCGCGAGGGCTTTGGCCTTGGCCATGCCGTCGAGCACCTGCTGCATGTCGTTGCCGTTGTCGATAACCACCACTTTCCAGAGGAACGCTTCGAATTTGGCTTTCAGGTCGCCGAGGGTCATCACCTCGTCGACCGTGGCATCGATTTGCTGATTGTTGTAGTCGATGGTGGCGATGAGGTTGTCCACCTTCTTGGCGCCGGCGAACATGGCGGCCTCCCAGATCTGGCCCTCTTCGAGTTCGCCGTCGCCGTGCATAGTGTAGACGAGGTGACGGTCGCCCGTCATCTTCTTGCCGAGGGCGGCGCCGATGCCGACGCTCATGCCCTGCCCGAGCGAGCCGCTGGCCATGCGTATGCCCGGCAGGTTGTGCGCCGTGCTGGGGTGGCCCTGCAGGCGGGTGCCGAACTTGCGGAAGGTCTTCAGTTCCTCGACGGGGAAGTAGCCGCGGCGCGCCATGGTGCTGTAGATGACCGGCGTGATGTGGCCCTGGCTGACGAAGAGCATGTCCTCGCCCTCGCCGCTCATGGTGAAGGCCTTGGGGTCGAAGTCCATGATGTTCCACTCCATGGCCACAAACCAGTCGGCCGTGCCCATCGAGCCGCCTGGGTGGCCGCTCTTGGCGTTGGTGGTCATACGGAGAATGTCGCGGCGCACCTGCGTCGCAATCTGCTGAAGTTCTGCTGTTGTTTTCATTGCTATTATATTTTTTTGTATTTTCGAATATTTATCGTTGGTTATGCCATTGCTGTTTTCCCCAGCACGTTCAATACGGATTCTCCTACAATTCTAGCCAAAAGAACCGGCACAGCATTGCCGATTTGTCGCATTGCCTCCGTCCATGATCCTGATATAGAGTATGTGTCGGGAAATGTCTGTATCCTTTTTGCTTCAGACACAGAAAGGTATCTTGTTGTACCGTCGGAAAAACGTACCATATTCTCACCACCCGGTACACCGTGGTCGCCTGCCTTGATTGTCTTTGAAGGTTCATCAATCGCACTTCCAGTGTGTCCGGGATAGGGTTTTGCATTCCAAAGGGAATCGTCAACGTAATTTTCATCTAGACCCACGAAAGCATCTCTTATTGTATTCCAGGGTTTCTCTTCCGGGGCGAACAGACCGTACTTTGCCACCAGTTTTTGTTTTATTTCTTCGCATACCTGTGCTTGGACAGGATTGTTGATGCCATGCCGTTTCCAATAGTTGCCAGAGACAAACTTGTCCCATAGCAAGGCATCTTCGCTGTGCGACGACTTTGGAAATGACCATTCGATGTTCAAATCGCTTCGGAATCCAACCATGATGACGCGTTCTCTTTTCTGAGGTACACCGTAATTCGCAGCATTAACCAATTTGTATGTGACATTATATCGTAGGCCTGAGTACTTGTTGGATTTGTCAATGGCTTTCAACGATATTACGTTTTTGCGCCAGTCATCGTGTTTCAGTTCTACTCCAGGGTATTTCAGCTGGAGCAGGATAAAGTCGAAGTATTCCGCAAACGACTTGCGAAGCAGTCCTTTAACATTTTCGAACACAAAAGCTTTCGGCATAAGTGTTCGTATAGCCGAAATGGCGGCAGGAAACATATCTCGCTTATCGTCGCATCCTTTTGCCTTGCCTCCGAGAGAGAATGGCTGGCACGGTGGCCCGCCTGCAAGAATGTCCACGTCGCTGTAATCGGAAAAAGAGAAGTTACGTATATCTCCTTCGAAAACAAGACTGCTGTCATAGTTTTCGCGCAGAGTACGGCAAGCGTCAGCGTTCCATTCTACAAATGCGCGGTGCTTTGTACCTGCAAGTTCCAGACCCTTGGCCAACCCTCCGGCTCCTGAAAATATTTCTATGCTATTCAACTGTCTCATAATATGAAATGGCTTTTCTTTCTACATCTGCCAATGTAGATGGTTTACCCGTGAGTCGTTCTGCCCACTTTCTGCCTGGATGGAGTACGTCCCAGTCCGACTTTGCCTGACCGTATCTGCCACTTCCTGGGTCATGGTTGCCAAATCCGTCGACACAGCTGTTCCATATGGGACTGAACTGCCTGATTAATGCGGCCTCGACCATTCCAATCATGTCCACCGTAGTGTGTTCGAATATCATAAAACGGCAACTGAAATCTCTGACATCAAGGTTTCTTGCCTGTTCTATGCTACTGTAGTGGTCACATAAACGCGAGTACAGCTCGTTTGCAGGTGTTTTTGATCGCGCTTTTCTCCAACCGGAAGGTACCGCCTTACCTATGTATATTGGCTGTACGAATCCAACTCGATTGGTTTTCCTAAGGTATTCGTAATAAGAACTTCCACCTGTATAATACAGTGCATAGACGCCCGCACCGCTGAAACTTTCTGGCGGGGGCAGCAGATGAACCGGAGTGCCGTTGAAGAAACGGATAATATCCAGCATTATCTCGTCGAAGGCATCGAAATGGAATACATGCTTTTCCCTGTCAAATCTTACTTCCATAGTGTTATTTCCTCAGTTTGAACACATACTGACGCGAATTCTGGTCTACGGCGAAGAGTTCGTCGCCGTGGCGGACGACGCTGACGGCCAGTGTGTTCTCGTCCCAGTCGTGGATGGTGCCGCTGCCAGTGTCGCCCTGCATTGTTACGTGCCCCCACACGCGCCCCTGCGCCCCTTCGGTCTCCACATAGAGGGTCTTTCCTTCCGCTGCCGGCTTGGGCTTCGCCACTGGCTTGGCGGCAGCCTGACTCGCCTTGCGGCGGGCCTCGATGCGCACCCGTGTGGCCTCGCTGGCTGGCTGCACGGGCAAAGCCACTGTGTCGGTAAAGGCCACCGTCAGCTCCACCGCTTCTTCGGGCGGAGGCACCTGCCGCTTGCAGGCACACGCCAGCAGCACCGCCACCACGCAGGCTGCAACGCAACTCTTCCTCATTTCTTATTCGGTTTTCGATTCCATACGTTCCACTCCACCACGGCCTCCACCTCCTCGGCCAGCGATGGGAATAGGTCGCGGCCAATCACAGCCTCCACGCTGTCTACGCTGACGGCGTAGCTGCGTGGCTTCGCTTTTTGCGGTGTGTTCTCCATGAGGAAACCCACTGCGTGGTAGCAGCCCCGTGACCGCACCACCATCGCCTTGAAAAAGCGGTCGGGCACATGCACCTCGGCCTCGCCGATGGTGAGGGGAGGCTGACGGTCGTAGATCGGGCCGCATACGACCCACACCGTGTCGTAGACCAGTGCCATGTCGCGCGTCAGGTTCTCAATCTTTTTCCATGCCCCGTTGTTCATGTCGTGATCCTGCGGACAGATATTGGTGAAGTAGTCGCTCTCCTTCAGTGCCTGAAGGCTCCACTTCATATCGGCGTGGGGAGCCATGTGCCCTTTGTCCCAGCCCGAATTGGCGTAATCCTCGCGTGAGGCTTTGGGAAAATCCACATCGGGGTCGCGACTGAAGTTGCGGCTTTTCTGCACCTCGCCGCGGGTCTCCTCGGCGGTAAGCTCCCACGCCACCCAATTGGGACAAAGGGTCTGGTGGTTGTAGGAGGCCACATAGCCGATATGCCGCACAATGTCTTCCTCTGTGCCGTAGGCCGGCACCTCGAAGCCTTCGGCCGACCTCTTCGTGCTCTCGCCACATCCCACCCGAGGATGGCACGAAAGCAGCAGCAGCAATAGCGGTAGACTCCACAAGCGATGACTGGCAAGTCTCATAACCGATGAATTTGGCTGCAAAGTTACGCAAAAATAACGGCATTTTCCCAAAAATCATCTTCCACCACCATCAACCACATCCTCCTGCACCTGCCATCGTCCTAACCGACACCTGTTTTGCAATGCAGAGCGGCGACCTCCAGCCCCCTCGATGTCGCACCCACCTCGAGTGGCTGCTCCATCCTCCAGTGCGGTATCTTTCAACCCCTCACAATTTAATCCCCATTGGAGGGGTCATTTCTGGGGTAGAAAAGGAGTTGAAAAATTACTTCGTGCGCGAACTAATTGCATTTTTGCCACCATCCGAGCAGTCTCGCAAAAGCGCACTTTTTTCTCGCAGAAATCATCCACAAACGCCTGAAATCCACACAAAAAACATTTTTAACAAAACATAACTGCTTAACAATCAGATATGTGTTATCCTTCGGTAGGCATCCCCTCCGTATCCCCTCCGTATCCCCTCCGTATCCGCTCCGTATCAAGTCCGTATCCGGGCGGAGGAAATACGGGTCGGATGGGGAGGGGAAGCAGGGCGGGTGGCAGGGGGGTGAAATTAGTTCGTGTACGAATTAGTTTGTTTTCGGGGGGCGAAAATGGAGGGGTGAAAAATGGACATCAAAGAGCCTCGAAAAGGACCCTTTTTCGGATGCGAAACGGAGGAGATGATGAGGGCCTGCGGGGGATAGGGGAGGGGTGGGGAAGGAGGCAAGGAGGCTCGGGTGGAGCGCTGAAGATTTCTTGCGGCGGACAGAATTTTTTCGTAACTTTGCAGGAGTGTAGTTTATTCAAACCAGACTCTAATAGCTTAAACGATATGAAATTACCCGCAGTGCATTCCATCACCCGCAAACTTTGTATCTCCCTGCTGGGCGGCTTCCTGCTGCTCTTCTTGTTGTTCCACATGGTGGCCAACCTCTTCATTTTGCGGCACGACGACGGGGCGTGGTACTCGGCATTCTGCCATTTTATGGGGAGCAACTGGGTGGTGAAGCTGACGGAGGTGGTGCTGCTGGGAGTGCTGCTGCTGCATATCGTGCTGACGCTATGGTTGGCAGTGGCCAATCGGCGGGCGCGACCCGTGCGCTACCACCAGCGGCAGCGGTCGAAGACCCACGGCGGGTCGAAGCTGATGGTGTGGACGGGAATATTGATATTTGTCTGCCTATGGCTTCATTTCGCTGATTTCTACTTTGTGAAGATTGGGTGGGTGAAAGGCGAATATATGGTGCGGCGCGAGCAGGTGGAGCAGGGGGCGGTGAAAGAGCTGGCACAGGCGGCTGCGCAGTATGGCATCACGCCAGCCGAGTACCTCGACGCGGTGGAGGGGCAGATGACGGCCTACCTGGAACAGCTGCCCATAGAGCAGCAGGTGCAGATGCGGGCCGAGGTGGAGGCGTTGCGCGAGGTGCTGCCAGTGGCCGAGCTGATTAAAGAGGAAAATTTGAGTGCCGATGGGCAGTGGGTGAGGCACATTGGCTACGAGCAAAAGAGGCTGATAGAGCAGGAGGTGGAGGGGTGCGACGTGGAGCCCGACTTCTACTTCATGACGCGCGAAAAGTTCAGCCACTTCCACATAGCCTTCAGCTACCTGCTTTTCTTCCTCGTGCTGTTTTTCCACCTCCGCCATGCTTTCCCCTCGGCATTCCAAACCCTGGGGCTGAACAACTACAAGTATAATCGTGCGATAGAGTGGTGCGGCAAGGCCTACACGTGGCTCGTCTGCTTGGGCTTTACGGCTGTGGTGGTGTTGGTCTACTTGGGTGTGTGATTACAAACTGGTGTTGAACAAATTAGAGGCAATCGACAATGATATTGGATTCGAAAATCCCCGAAGGCCCGCTCGGCGAGAAGTGGACGCGCTATAAAGCCAGCCAGCGGCTGGTTAATCCTGCCAACAAGCGCAAGCTGGACATCATAGTGGTGGGGACGGGACTGGCTGGAGCCTCGGCGGCGGCATCGCTCGGGGCACTGGGGTTCCACGTGGATGTGTTCTGCATCCAGGATTCGCCGCGCAGGGCACATAGCATCGCGGCTCAAGGGGGCATCAATGCGGCCAAGAACTACCAAAACGATGGCGACAGCGTGGAGCGCCTCTTCCGCGACACCCTCAAAGGGGGCGACTATCGTGCGCGTGAGGCCAACGTCTACCGCCTGGCCGAGGTGAGTGGGGGCATCATCGACCAGTGTGTGGCGCAGGGAGTGCCTTTCGCCCGCGACTATGGCGGATTGCTGGCCAACCGCTCGTTTGGCGGAGCGCAGGTGAGCCGCACGTTCTACGCTCGGGGGCAGACGGGGCAGCAGCTGCTGCTGGGGGCCTATGGGGCATTGAGCCGCGAGATAGCCCGTGGCACCGTCAGCCTCCACACACGGCGCGAAATGATGGACTTGGTAGTGGTGGATGGTCGCGCCCGAGGCATCATCGTGCGCAACCTGGTCAGCGGCGAGCTGGAGCGCTATGCAGCCCATGCTGTGGTGGTGGCCACTGGTGGCTATGGCAACGTCTACTACCTCTCCACCAACGCCATGAATAGCAACGGGTCGGCAGCTTGGGTGTGCCACCGTCGCGGTGCGGCTTTTGCCAACCCCTGCTACGTGCAAATCCACCCCACATGCATTCCCGTCCACGGCGACTACCAGTCGAAACTTACCCTCATGAGCGAAAGCCTGCGCAACGATGGTCGCATCTGGGTGCCTAAGCGGAAGGAAGATGCCGAGGCCATACGTGCTGGCAGGCTCAAGCCGTGCGATATAGCCGAGGATGACCGCGACTACTACCTCGAGCGCCGCTATCCAGCCTTCGGCAACCTGGTGCCGCGCGATGTGGCTTCGAGGGCGGCCAAAGAGCGTTGCGACGCCGGCTACGGCGTAGGTTCCACGGGTTTGGCCGTCTACCTCGACTTCGCCTCGGCCATCGAAAGGCTGGGTCGCGAGGTGATCGAGGAACGCTACGGCAACCTCTTCCAGATGTACAAAAAGATAGTGGACGACGACCCCTATCAGACCCCGATGATGATCTACCCCGCTGTGCACTACACGATGGGAGGGCTTTGGGTCGATTATGAGTTGCAGACCACCATTCCCGGACTCTTCGCTGCGGGCGAGGCTAACTTCAGCGACCACGGTGCCAACCGCCTTGGAGCCTCTGCCTTGATGCAAGGATTGGCCGATGGCTACTTTGTGCTGCCCTACACCCTGCAGAATTACTTGGCTGACCAGATCTACGTGGGCAAGGTCAAGGCCGAAGGTCCCGAGTTCGATGAGGCCGAGGCCAGTGTGCGTCAGCGTCTCGATGACCTGATGGCTATCTCCAGAAATCCAGGAGACTCCGGAGAATCTGGAAATTCCGGACACTCTGTCGACCACTACCATAAAGCACTGGGGTGCATCATGTGGGAGCATTGCGGCATGGCGCGTAGCAAGGAGAGCCTTGCCACCGCCAAGCAGGAGATTGCACGGCTGGAGGCAGAGTTCCGCCAGGGGGTGTATATCCCTGGCAAGGTCAGCGAGATGAATCCAGAGCTCGAGAAAGCCTACCGCTTGGCCGACTACTTTGAGTTGGCACACCTCATCGTGGCCGATGCCGAGCAGCGCGAGGAATCGTGCGGTGGCCACTTCCGTGTGGAGCATCAGACAGAGGACGGCGAGACGCAGCGCGACGACGAGCACTTTATGTTCGTAGCCGCGTGGGAATATCAAGGCAAAGGGCAACCTGAACTGTTGCACAAGGAGCCGCTCAATTATGAACATGTGAAGATTGGCCGTCGCAACTACAAGTAGGCCATAACCCATTGAAATCAAAAGGAAAAGAAAGATGCATTTCACGTTGCACATTTGGAGACAGGAATGTGCCCAAGCCAAAGGTCATTTCGCCACCTACGAGATTGATGGCATCTCGCCCGACTGCTCGTTCCTCGAGATGCTCGACCAGCTCAACGAGCACCTGGTGGGCGACCGCATTGCCCATCCCGTCTGCTTCGACAACGATTGTCGCGAGGGAATATGCGGCATGTGTGGACTCTACATCAACGGTCGGCCCCATGGCAACGATGAGGGCGTTACCACCTGCCAGCTCCACATGCGCCGCTTCAGCGACGGCGATGAAATATGGGTGGAACCGTGGCGTGCCAAAGCCTTCCCTGTGGTGCGCGACTTGGTGGTAGATCGTTCGGCCTTCGATGCAATCATCCAGGCTGGAGGCTATGTGAGTGCCACTACGGGCGGTGTGCCTGATGCCAACACCATCTTGATAGCCAAGCATAAGGCCGACCAGGCTATGGATGCGGCCCAGTGTATCGGCTGTGGGGCTTGCGTGGCAGCTTGCAAGAACGCCAGTGCGATGCTCTTTGTGGGAGCGAAGGTCAGCCATCTGGCCCTGCTGCCCCAAGGTCGGGTGGAGGCTGCCGACCGCGTGAGAAAGATGGTCTGCAAGATGGATGAGCTGGGCTTTGGTAGCTGCACCAACACCTATGCCTGCGAGGCAGAATGCCCCAAGCAAATCAAGCGGCAAAACATAGCGCGGCTCAACAGGCAGTGGATAGCACAGCTGCTGGGGCGCGACCGTAATGAATAAGTAAAACCCCACAGAGATGAACCTTCACCCCGACACCATGCCTTTCTTCACGGAACTGACCGTGAACAACAACCGCCCGTGGTTCAACGAGCATAAAGAGCGCTGGCTGGCCATTAAGGCTGTATTCGAAGAATTTACGCAGGCACTGATTGACGAGATGGTGCACTGCGACGAGACGCTCGTGGGGCTCACGGCAAAGAACTCGGTCTACCGCATCTACCGCGACACACGTTTCTCGCCCGACAAGACACCCTACAAGACCCACATAGCCTGCTTCTTAAGCAGCTGGGGAGCAAAGAACAGCGGTGTGCCAGGCTACTATTTCCAGATGGGCACCGAAGAAGCCTATGGCCTCGAAGGCACTTGCAACCTCGGTGGCGGCATCTTCATGCCCGAGCCCGACGCACTGGCTGCCATCCGCCAGGAGATATTCTATTGCCCCGAGGAGTTTGAGGCCATTATCAGCGCGCCATCGTACAGGAAATATTTCGGGTCGGAGTTCTTCACCTTCAAGAAACTCCAGCGGGTGCCCAAAGGCTATCCAGCCGACTGGGAACATGCCGACTGGCTCAAATACAAGGACTATTGCACCACCTACACGATGCCCCAGCGTGTGCTCGAGGGGGGCAACCTGCTGGAGGAGGTGCTGAAGGTGTGGAAAGCCAGCGTTCCACTCAACAAGTTCATCCAGCGAGCGATGGAAGAGCTGCATTAGGGGAAAGCGATGGCATGAGGCTATATTTGTAAGGAATTAGCCTCGATGTCGGATTTTTTTGCGTAAATTTGCAGGCGTGAAGGCTTTGTGCCACATTATATCATTTGCAACAACGACAGACACTTATGGAAGAGACCACCAACGCTGGACGCCAGCTGAACTTTTTGGAAGACATCATTGAGCGCGACCTTGCCGACGGCAATTGCACTGCCGTCCAGACGCGATTTCCACCCGAACCCAACGGCTACCTGCACATCGGCCATGCCAAGTCGATTTGCATCAACTTCGGATTGGCACAGAAGTATGGCGGAAAAACTAACCTGCGCTTCGACGACACCAACCCCGTCAAGGAGGACACCGAATATGTAGACTCCATCCAAGAGGATATTCACTGGCTCGGTTTCGACTGGGCTGAGATGCACTACGCATCCGACTACTTCGAGCAGCTCTACCAGTGGGCAGAGGAACTTATCAAGAAAGGGCTAGCCTACGTTGACGACCAGACGCTCGACGAGATACGCGAAGGTCGCGGCACTGTGACCACCCCTGGCAAGAATAGCCCCTACCGCGACCGTTCGGTGGAGGAAAACCTCGATCTGTTCCGCCGTATGCGTGCCGGCGAGTTCCCCGATGGTGCCAAGGTGCTGCGCGCCAAGATCGACATGGCGCACCCCAACATGATGTTCCGCGACCCAATCATGTACCGCATCCTCCATGCCCACCACCACCGCACGGGCGACAAATGGTGCATCTACCCGATGTACGACTACGCCCACGGTCAGAGCGATAGCATCGAGCATATCACGCACAGTATCTGTACGCTGGAGTTCGATATCCACCGTCCGCTCTACGACTGGTTTATCGAGCAGCTGGGCATTTGGCAGAGCCATCAGTACGAGTTCGCCCGCCTGAATATCAACTACACGGTGATGAGCAAGCGAAAGTTGCTTCAGTTGGTCAAGGAGGGCTATGTCAGTGGCTGGGACGACCCCCGTATGCCGACCATCTGTGGTTTCCGCCGCCGAGGCTATACGCCCGAGAGCATTCGCGCCTTCTGCGAGCGCATCGGCGTGGCCAAGCGCGACAATATCATCGACTATGGCCTGCTGGAGTTCTCTTTACGGGAGCACCTCAACAAGGTGGCGCAGCGCCGAATGGCAGTGCTTGACCCGGTGAAGGTTGTCATCGACAACTACCCCGAAGGTCAGGAGGAGATGCTGACAGCGGTAAACAACCCCGAGTGCGAGGCCGACGGCAGTCGCGAGGTGCCTTTCTGTCGCGAGCTGTGGATTGAGCGCGAGGATTTTATGGAAGTGGCCCCCAAAAAGTACGTCCGCATGGCCATCGGTCAGGAGGTGCGCTTGCGCTATGCTTATTTTGTTACAGCGCAAAGCGTGGAGAAAGATGCAGAGGGCGACATCACCTGCATCCACTGCACCTACGATCCCGCCACGCGTGGCGGCGATTCGCCCGACGGACGTAAGGTAAAGGGCACTATCCACTGGGTCAGTGCCAAGCACGCTATCGACGCCGAGGTAAGGCTGTTTGACAGATTGTTTGCTGTTGAAGCTCCCGATGATGTGGAAGAAGGTCACACCTTCCTCGAGAACCTCAACCCCAATAGCCTCCGCGTCGTTACGGCCAAGTGCGAGCCCGCCCTCAATTCTCAATTCTCAATCCTCAATCCTCAATTCCCAGACGGCATTGCCCGCTATCAGTTCGAGAGGATGGGCTATTTCTGCACCGACCGCGACAGCTCTCCAGAACATCTTGTCTTCAACCGCACCTGTACCCTCAAGGACAGCTGGGCGAAGATAAAGTAGAAAGTAGGCGAGGGGTAAAAATAGAAGGAAATGGCATTCAAAGTAGGCAAAAATTAGGTCAGATATAAGGTCGCTAGAAAGAAATCTTGAAAAAATAGCAGTGTGGTTATCAGCGAGGTAAAGAGTTTTGAGGAACGTGAGGATAAAAAAAATTTGGTCGGTTTGGGAAAAGTGTGTACTTTTGCACTCGGTTTCGAGAGAGAAACACAGGGTCCGGTAGTTCAGTTTGGTTAGAATACATGCCTGTCACGCATGGGGTCGCGAGTTCGAGTCTCGTCCGGACCGCCAGACAAAAAGAGCCTTCTTCGAGGAGGCTTTTTTCTTGCTTTTCGTTCCGCTGGCAAGTGGGGCGATGCGAAACTGGGGGTGCTTGGTTTTGACAGCAAGGGAATGGGTCTGTAAGCATGCAGGCTGACGCATCAGAAGCCTTGAAAACAGGTGCAGAACAATAATTGGCGAAAACAGCTACGCTCTCGCTGCCTAACCGAAGAACAGTAAGTTCGGCTTAATCCCCGCGCAAGGCGCAGGGACGGGACATCTCCCGGCTACCACGCCTGTCGGCGGCCGATAAGGAGGTGCAGGAAAGGACAGGATAGCCCGTGCAGTTCCCCACAGCACGGGTGAAACCAAAGGGGATAAGGGTGAGGTGGGGTGCCAGTGTCCGGCCTCACTCCGACAATCAACCACAGGATAAGCATGTAGAAAGCATATTTGTTACTTGTCTGGACGGCGGTTCGAGTCCGCCCACCTCCACTCGAAGCGGGGATTTTCTTCCCCACAATTGCAATTGAGGCATAGATGGCAGCAAGGCTGTTGGTGTCTCGGTTGCGTTTTGTATGGCCTTGCACGTGTGGCGCTCCTCGGTAGGAAGGAGGTGGGGTGGAGAATAAGGAGGGCAATAGTTTTGCGTTTTCGCCGTTATGGAGGTAAACTATAAGAAATCTATGAAGAAAAGCATTTTTGCAGCATTGCTGCTGCCTGCGTTGCTGGTGCAGGCTTGTGGACAAAGGGAGGTTGAACCTGAAGTGAAAGTCGTGGAACGCGTTGTCCCTGCCGCCGTGCAGAGGATGGAATTGCGAGATTTCACTGATGTGGCCGCTGCCACGATTGACGGAGTGGTTCACATCAAGACAGAGATGACGCAGCTCACGCCGCTCTACCAGTCGTTTTTCGGCTTCATCATTCCGCAAGGGGTGCAAAAGCAGGTGTATAACGCCTACGGGTCGGGCGTGATCATCACCGCCGATGGCTACATCCTGACAAACAACCATGTGGTGCAGGATGCCGAGCGCATCATGGTGACGCTCAACGACCGTCGCGAGCTGCCCGCTCGCCTGGTGGGCAACGACCCCGCCACCGACCTGGCGGTAATCAAGATTGAGGCCACCGACCTGACCTATATCAACTTTGGTAATAGCGACTCGGTGCGCGTGGGCGAGCCAGTGCTGGCCATCGGCAATCCGTTCAACCTCACATCGACAGTAACGGGAGGTATCATCAGTGCCAAGGCACGCAATATGCATATTATTGACAATCCACGCTCAAATGAGACACCGCTTGAGTCGTTTCTGCAGACCGATGCAGCAGTCAATTCGGGCAATAGTGGCGGGGCGTTGGTCAATTCGCAGGCCGAGCTGATAGGTATCGTTACGGCCATCGCGTCGGGCAACGGCAACTATATAGGCTATAGTTTTGCCATCCCAAGCAATTTGGCGCAGAAGGTGGCTGTGGACTTGCAGCGTTATGGCTACGTGCAGCGTGGCTATTTGGGGCTGCAGGTGGTGGAGGTGGATGCAGAGGTGGCGAAGAGGGCAAGTGCGAGGGAGATAAAAGGGCTGTATGTGATGAAAGTAACGGCTGGCGGTGGTGCCGAGAAGGCTGGCTTACGCAGTGGCGACATTGTGCTTCGCGTGGCGGGCAAGGAGGTGAACACTTTTGCCGAGATGATGGAGGAGCTGGGCTTATTCAGCCCAGGCGACGAGGTTGAGGTGGACTATGTGCGTGAAGGTCGAGGTGAGGTGGCGAAGGTTATACTGCTTAACTCGCAGGGGAATACTCAAGTGATCAAGAAGCAGAACTAGTTAGACTAGTTAAACTAGTTAAATTAGTAAAAATAGTACCATTAGGGAAACATCCTGCAGTTTGACGCTCGACGACAAATATGAGGAGATGACCACTATGCCAGTGCAGCGGCTGGTGTGGCGGTTGGCTGTTCCAACAATTATTGCCATGGTAACCACTGCACTCTATAATGTGGTGGATGCTGCTTTTGTGGGTAGGATTTCCACAGGAGGTACGGCGGGCATCGGCATTGCGTTTCCGTATATGACCTTTGTACAGGCACTGGGCTTCTTTTTCGGCCACGGGAGCGGCAACTATATATCACGGGCACTTGGGGCACGCGACACGGGGTCGGCAGCCGTGGTGGCCAGCGTTGGGGTGGTTACCCCCTTCCTGCTGGGTTCAGTGGCTGCGGCGGTGTGCCTACCCAATCTTTCTGCACTCAGCCTCCTGCTCGGGGCACCGCCCGAGGTGGTGGATTATGCCAACGACTACTTGTGCTATATCGTGCTGGCTACGCCTTTCATGATGTCGGCATTGACACTTAACAATCAGCTTCGGCTGCAGGGCAACGCTCGACTGGGGATGGTTGGTATCGTCAGTGGAGCGGTGCTCAACATTGCGCTCGACCCCTTGCTGATATTTAGCCTTGGTATGGGGGTGAGCGGAGCATCGCTTGCAACGGCTATTAGCCAAGTCTGCGCGTGGGGGCTGCTGCTCTATGGCACATTTCGACCCGGCTGCGTACACATCTCGCTGCGGCAGTTCAAGCCCTCATGGAGGGTTTACGACGAGATCTTTCGCGGGGGATTGCCCTCGCTGTTTCGTCAAATGTTCAACACGGTGGCCGCGTTGGCACTCAACTATAGTGCTGCCCACTATGCTGCTCCAGGTAGCGAAGCCTCGGCAGTGGCGGCCTTTGCAGTGGTTACCCGCATTATGATGTTCGCTTTCAGTGTGGTGCTTGGTTTCTGCCAAGGGTTTCAGCCTGTGTGTGGCTTCAACTATGGGGCGCGGCTCTACGAAAGGGTACGCCAATCATGGCTTTTTGCCCTGCGGGTGAGTGCAGTGTTTTTGACGCTCATCTCTGCTGCGGGATTTATCTTTGCACCTCAAGTGGTGGCTCTTTTCCGTGCCGAGGATCCCGAACTGATACGTATCGGAGCAGCTACGCTACGCTGGCAGTGTGTGGCCTTCCCGCTGATTTCGCTCTCCACTTGCACCAATATGCTGTTCCAAAACATCCGCATGACCTTTCCAGCTACGCTGTTGAGCATCGGGCGTAACGGCATCTTCTTTCTGCCAGCTATCGTGTTGTTGCCTATGTGGCTGGGGTTGCTTGGTGTGCAGATTGCACAGGCTGTGGCCGATGGGCTGACGTTCCTCTTGGCTGTACCCTATGCCGTGTGGATTAATCGAAAACTGAAACGGATGGCCGAGGTTACCTGACGGTTACGCGGCGGAGGTCGAGGGTGTTCATGGCATCGGAACGGAGGCCACGGACGTTCTTGTGGGTGAAGTGCAGGATTTGGTCGTAGTAGAGTACCACAACGGGTGCTTGCTGCATAATGAGGCTGTCTATGCGGCTGTAGATAGCACGGCAGGAGTCGGCATCGGTGGTGGTGCGTGCGCGGAGGTAGAGACGGTCGATGGTGGGGGAGGAGAAGCGGGTGTAGTTAGGGCCTGCCGGGGTGCGGTTGGGGGTGTAGAAGAGGGAGAGGTAGTTTTCGGCATCGGGATAGTCGGCCACCCACGACCCTCGAAACCACTGGGCACGCCCTTGGGCAATCTGCTCGCGCAAGGCGGCTGGCGGCGAGACGTCTACCTGCACATCAAGACCAAGCGTACCAAGCTGCTGTTGGATATATTTGCATAGGTCAAGGTAGCCTGCCGTGGTGCAGAGTTTTAGCCGTGGCATGCCTGTTCCGTTAGGGTAGCCAGCCTCGGCCAGTAGCTGGCGCGAGCGGTCAGGACGGTAGGGATAGAGGCTCTCGGTGAGTGCTCCAGGAAGTCCGGGGGGGATAAAGCCGTATTCGCCTGGTGTGCCGATATTGTTGCGCAGGTAGCGCATCATCTTGCGGCGGTCGATGCCATAGTTGATGGCTTGTCGCACACGGCGGTCGGCCAGTGGGGCGGTGGCATCTTCGATGAGGAAGCCGAGGTACTCGGTGTTGAGGTAGGGCGAGGTGTGGAGGTCGAGGCGCTCGGCATACTTGGGGTTTAGCTTCCCATCGCGGGTGAGCAACTCGTCCTTATAGCTGGCATCGAGTGAGTTCATGAAGTCGAGGTTACCTTTGATAAATTCGAGGAAGACGGTCTGTCTGTCGACGATAAAGCTGATGGCCACGGCATCGAGGTAGGGTAGGGGATGTCCCTGCTCATCGCGTTCAAAGTAGTCAGGATTGCGGCGTAGCACCAGTTTGACACCCTCTTTCCAGTACTGGAACTGGAAAGGACCCGTGCCACATGGGTGGGAACGGTATTCTTTGCCATACTTTTCGACTGCCTCGTGTGGCACTACCGAGCAGTAGACCATAGCCAACTGCGAGAGGAAGGGGGCAAAGGGAGTGTTGAGGTGGATGACAAAGGTGGTGTCGTCTGGTGCTTCCATACTGCTGACGTTGGCCATGATCCAAGCACCAGGCGAGGCCACAGTGGGGTCGGTCAGGCGGCGAAAACTATAGAGGAAGTCGGCGGCCGTAACGGTGCGCGACACAGGGGGGTGGAAGCTTACGTCTGTGCGGAGGGTAAAGGTGTAGGTGAGGCCATCGGGGGAAATCTCCCAGCGGCGGGCAATGGAGGGGATGGGGCACAATACAGTGTCGGCACCAGCATCGGTGGGAACTCCCAGTTGCACGAGGCCATTGTAGAGTTGGCGGCACGGCCAAATGATGCTTTGGTCTTTGGCAAAGGCAGGGTCGAGGGTAGCAATGCCTGCCGATTCGTTGTAGTGGAAGATTTGCTTGTCGGGATGCCGCTGCTGCGAGCAGGAGGCAATTATGAATAACAGGGTAAGTGGCAGCAAGGGGCGGAATCTCATGGCGTAGGCAATGCAGTAGGGTTATTGCTGCTTGTGGTTGAGGCAAGCGTCGATGACGCGGCAGAGCCGCTGATTGGTGTCGGGTATCTCGCCCGAGGCATCGACCGAGACCAGCAGCCCCGACACGCGGTAGTAGTCCAGCACGGGCTGCGTCTTTTCATCGTACTGCTGCAGGCGGTGGCGGATAACCTCCTCGGTGTCGTCGGCTCTACCGCTGATGGCTGCCCGCTCGTGGATACGGCGTACCAGCTCGTCGCGCTGCACATCGATGGCCACCACAAGGTCAATCCTTCGGTGCAGCCGACTGAAGAGAAATTCCAGCGTCTGCGCTTGGCTGACGGTGCGGGGGAAACCGTCGATGATGCATCCTTCGGGGCGGTGGGGTTCACCGTTGCGCTCGCGATCCCACGGGTCGGTGGCGGCATCGGGGTCGGGCAGGGTGCTGCGTGTCTCGAGTGAGCGGCTGAGCAGGGGCACCACGATGTCGTCGCCCACCAGGTCTCCCCGCTCCATAATGGCCTTTGCCCTCATACCCAGCGGGCTGCCGAGCGCCACTTCCTGGCGGAGCAACTCGCCAGTGGATATGTGGAGGAAGTCGTACTTTTCCGCCAGCAGCTGTGCCTGCGTGCCTTTGCCCACGCCTGGAGCTCCGAAGATGACTATGTTTATCATTGCATTGGGGTTGTTTATTTGCTAATTAAACCGCTTGAGGAATCGATTGGAGAGGGTGGCAGTGATAAAGTAGAATCCTGCTTGTATCCACAGGGCGAGGTACTCGCCACGCACTTCTGATAGCGCTGCCCCCATCGAGGAAATCCGCAGGTAGCCCTGTATGCCTGGTGTGGAGGGGAAAAGATAGCTGACAGCCAACCAGAAGCGTGGCATACTCGACTGTGGCCACACCGCCCCGCTGAGGAAGAAGAGTATCACGCTGAAGAAAAGGCAACAGAGGAAGGCACTCATCCGCTGCCGCACAAAGAGGTTGCCGAAGGTCATAGCAAAGCAGGCAATGGATGCTACCAGTGGAAGTAGGAAGAGGAACACATCGGCCACACTACCCAGCTGCGGCAATCCCAGCCAGTGGGGGAAGAGCCACAGGTCGAAGAGGGTGATGGGGAAGTAGATGAACATGAAGCAGAGCAGCCGACCGAAGGTTACGCGATGCAGCGAGCGTTTGCGCAGGTGCGGTGGGATAAGCTTCAGGGCACGCCGGTTCTCGTTGGCATCGCCGCAGAGCACGCAGATGCCGAAGAATAGCGTCTGATGCACCACCAGTAGCAGCAGGGCTGGGATGAAGTAGCTGGCATAACCGCCAGTGGGGTTGTAGAGCTTCACGTCGTCGTAGGCTATGGGTTTGATTTGCACCTCGGCCTGTGCACCGTCCATCCCTTCGGCGCTCTGGTGCTGAAGCTCAATGGTGTGCATCTCATCGAGCAGCACGTTGCTCCCACCGATGAGGGCATTCTTGTAGTAGAGGAATGAGCTGATGTCGCTGTAGCAGCATATATGGGCTGTCTTCCCTTGAGCCAGCAGGCGGTCGTAGTCGCTGGGGAAGAGGAAGATGGCCTCTACTTGATGGTCGAGCAGCAGTCGCTGGGCATCGGTGAACGAGAGGCATCGGTAGGCCACGTCCACCTCGGACGTAGCATCTATCTTGTGGATGAAGCGTTTGGAGGCTTCGCCTTGCGAGAGGTTGACCACCGCCACAGGCATTGAGGTCAGCACCTCGCTACTATATATGAGGTAGTAGAGCGGGGGGTAGACCACCGTGGCCAGGAAGAAAACCACCAGCACCGTTTTATCGCTGAACACGCGGCGCACCTCGGCCGAGAGCACATCCCACATGTCGCGCAAGCTTGCTGTCAATTGCTTCAGCATGCCACCCCCTTTCTCCATTGCCGCCGCAGCATACCCGCACCCACGATGAGCAGAATTGTGAACGCCAAAAGTGCAGCGATTTCCACCCAGCAGTGCGACAATCCGTTGCCGAAGTAGGCTATCTCGCGCAGCGACAGCCAGTAGTGCCGCAAGGGGAACAGCAGGCTGAACGCCTGCATCACCTTCGGCATGGCGTCTACTGGGAATGAGAAGCCACACAGGCTGAAGCTCAAGGTGGCATAGGCCGAGGTGAGGCTCATCGCCACCGACGGGTCGGGCACGCACCCCATGATGAAGCATCCCGCACATTGAGCGGCTACTATCAGCAGCAGCGACATCAGCATCAGGAGCACCCAGCTGCCCGCCAGCGGGAAGTGCATCGGCCCATACATGATAAATTGTGCGATGGCAAGCAGCAGGGTGTAGTAGCAGGTGTACGGGAGCATCTTACCCAGCATGGCACGCAGGGTGTCGTAGCGGGCTTTGCGCAGCCAGCTGCCCACGGTGCGCTCCTGCCGCTCGCGACCTATCACGTAGGCGGTGTGGAGCAGGGCCATGAGGGCGATGATGCCAGGAATGAGGGTGGTCATGAGGTAGACTTGATAGCTGGCCTTGCTGTTGCCTATGGGGTGGGTCTCGAGGGCAATGGGCTGTATCTTGCCCATGATCTCGTCGTCGGTAAAACCTTTCTTGCGAAGCACTTCGCGCTGCACCGCTCCCGCCGCCAGCTGCCCCATGGTGGCCAACTCGCGGTAGCTGAGCGACCCTGCCAGCAGGTAGGCTTGGTTGGTGTAGAGCCCGAAGCGTGGTGCTTGGAATTGCAAGAGCTTGTTGTAGGTTCCCTGCGGTATCTCGTAGAAGGCGAATATCTTGCCCTGCTGCATAGCCAGTCGTGCCTCGGTGTGGTTGTCGTAGACGGCCTCAATATGCACGCCCTGCGTGGCTTGCAGCTCGTGGCATAGGCGGCGCGAAAGGTAGCTGTGGTCCAAGTCCACCACTCCCACGGGCAATTCGGTCGGCTGCCCGTTGCGCGTGGCCGTGGCGAAGAAGACGAATGCCAGCACCACCCCGAGCGTCAGCAGGATGAGGTAGCGCGGATGCATCGCTATGCGCCGCAACTCTCTATTGATGACTCGCCTCAATCCTCAACGATTATTGCTGTCATACCAGGCCGCAAGCCTTCGATGCGCTCCTGCGGCACCACCTTGATGTCGAAGCTTTTGACATCGTACTGACCCGTTATCTTCGTGGCCCTCCAAGTGGCATAGCTGGCCATGGCCTGCACTTTGCGGACGTTGCAGGCGTAGGTGTCCTCGCCCAAGGCGGGGATGCGCACCCGCACCGTGCCGCCAGGGTGGATGTCGCCCAGCCGGTCTTCGCGCACAGCGAAGAAGAGCCAGCTGTCGTCCATATCCAGCACCGACACCACTGGGCTGCCCGTACCTATCAGGTCACCCACTTTGGCAAAGAGTTCCACCACCTCGCCATCGCAGGGGGCAATCAGGTAGCTCTCGTCAAGGTAGCTCTGCACCTCGGCCACCGCTCCACCAGCCCGGCTGACCAGTGCCGCCGCGGCATCCTTGTCCTCCTGCTGGGCACCCTCTTCGGCCATGCGGTATTGCTGCTCGGCTGCGGCACAATCGGCCTGTGCCACCTTGTATTTAGCCTCTACCTCGTCCAGCTGCTGGGTGCTGACCACCCCTTTCTCGCGCAGGCTTTTCACCCGCTCGTAGCTTTTGCGATACACCTCTTCGGCCGCCCGAGCTTTCTGCCACACCTGATAGGCCATCTCCAGCTGCTGACTGCGAGCCCCAGCCAGTGCTTTCCTGTTCTGTGCACTCGCCGCATCGTGGGCAGCCTGCGCCTGCTGCATTTTGGCAGCCACCTGGCGGCTCGCGATATGTGCCAGCGTGTCGCCCCGCCTCACTCGGTCGCCCTCGCGCACGTAGAGGCTGTCCACATGCCCAGGCACCATGTTGCTCACCCTGTACTCGGCAGCATCCGCCTCGCCTGTAATCATCTCGCGCTGCGGCGCAATGGCCAGTATGCCCACCAGCACCACTATCAACACCGTGGCTATCACCACCGCCAATCCAGCCCACAGACTCTTATTGCTCTCTTTCATATCTTCTTCCTGTTTTCTTTCGGTTGCTTTATTATCATTTTCCTACATACCCAATGCCTGTTTCAGGTACACTCGGCTCATCGCTATCTCAATCCGTGCGTCCACCACCTCGCTCTCCGCCTGCAGCCAAGCCGTCTGTGCTGCCATCAGGTCGCTGCTGCTGCACATTCCCTCGGCATAGCTCTCCGTGGCCAAACGCAGGTTCTCCTCGGCCGATTCAAGGCCGCTGCGACTTTGATCCAGCTTGCGATAGGCCAATTCCAACTCGCTCTGCAACTTCTTCACCTGCAGCGTAATCATCTCCTCGGCTTCGGCCATCTGGTACTGCACCTCGCGCCGTTTGGCCTTTGCAGCCTTGACGGCATACACTCCCCCCACATGCACTATCGGCACATTCACCACCACGCCTGCCATCCACGTGCCACCCCATGCCGTGCTGAACCCGTCGAACACGTTGGGATTGCTCACCAAATATCCGCCAGTGGCCACAATATTGGGCTTCAGCGAGCTGGCCGCCATCCTGACGCCCTGCTGTGCCACGCTGTCGCTCACGCGGAGCATCTTCATCTCCGCCCGCTGTTCCAGCACCTCTTCCATGTCGACGTCGGCTGTGCTATCGGTCTCCATTATCCCCGCCAGCTCCACATCGGCCACCTCAAACTCGGCATCCAACTCCATACCGCACCGCTGCGCAAGCAGCATCTTGGCCAGTATCAGACCGTTGGTAGCCTTGGTCAGGCTCATCTGCGCCTCGCTACGCTTGACGCGCACCTTGGCCAAATCGCCCACCGTGGCCATGTCGGCGGCCACAGCCAGCTGCACGTTGTGCTCCAGCGTGTCCAGCAGCGCAGCATACCGCTCGGCAAGCTCTTTCTTGTGCTTCACGCTCACCACCTGCCAATAGGCCTCATCCACCGCTATGAGCGTCGCCTCGCGTTCCTTATCCAGCTGGATGCCACTCAACTGGTGGAGCAGTCGCGACGTGCGGTAAGCTGCCAAGAGTTTTCCACCGAGGTAGATGGGCTGCGTCAGCATCGCCGCTCCGCCCCACATGTTGCGAGTGTCGGTCTCCAACCCTTCGGCAATCGCAGTGCCCACATTGTTAAAGTAGCCTGGCAACGAACTCCCACCCAGGACGTTATCGATGCTGTTGGCAATCTGTGTGCCGAACAGCGGGATGCCATCAAGCTTGCCGTGCAGCGCCGCACTGATGTCGTCGGTGGCATTGTCGCCTATGTGGGTCAGCCGATTGCGCTGCTCGTCGTTGATCAGGTTCACACTCTTATCCATCCAGAGATACCCCCCGTTGACGCTCACTTTGGGCAGCATCTGCCAGAGTGCCACCTTCTGCAGTGCCGCCGTCTGCTCCTGCTTTGCCTCAGCCCGCTTCAATCCCAGATTGGCGTCCAGCGCACGCCTACGGCATTCGGCCAAGCCTATCTCCTCCTGCGCCGCAGCCGCCCCGATGCCTATTAGCATCGTGGTAACCAGTGCAGTACCTATTTTCCTATATACCATCCCATAGCAAAATTTGAACTGGCAAATGTAGCAAAAAAAAATCATCCCTCCAAGCCTCACATAAAATTTTTCTTCATCTCCCATCCCGACCCACACTCTCTCCAGCCGACACCTACCATTCTTCTCACAAATTTACTCACGCCTCCTCACTAATATATTCACGCCCCCATATCCCCGTTCGCACCCTCGCCCGCCCGCTTCCTCCCCCCACTGCCGACATTTTTTCGCAGTCCCAACTCCCCCAATTGTTCTGTTCCCTCCTGCTTTGCCCCCTTTCCCCCAAAGCACCCAATCCCTCGCTGCCAATGCCCCACAGAATTGCCAGTAAGATGACTAATGCAATCTTCTACAAATAAATAAATTATACGATATTACCTCCACCACTGGTTTATATCATTCCGCTTGCTTTTCGCCTGCCACCATCGCCGCCCCACCCCCTATTCAACGCCGTACCAACTCCAACCCAAGAAGAGGATGGGAAAAAGATGGTAAGGAGATGATAAGGCGTTGGTAAGGAGATGGTCACTTCTAACGGCTGATTATCAACTAATTGCAATTATGTCCTACTAATTTTGTAAAATGCTGGTTTTCAGGTGGTTGTTTTTAGAGGCGTTTTGAGGCTGTTTTGAAGGAGAGAATATTTGTTTTGAGGAGTATTGTTCCTGTAGTAATGCTTTAATTAAATATCGATTAATGATTGTTTAATAATCTGTTGCGTTGTAAATATAGTGTGTTTAGAGGTGTCTTGCAGGCCGTAGAGGGCATTTGGGGTGGGTGTTTGGGGTGGCAGATGGGATAGGTGGGGGACTTGAGGGTTGGCAAAAAAAATATTTGTGTGGGGCAATATGATGGGGAAGGTGGCGTTAAAGTGGCGTATCATTGCAACGAAAAGCATTATTCACTTAAAAAGATAGAGGTATGAAAAGCGTAGCGATACTGACGGGTGGCGGTCCTGCACCGGGAATGAACACAGTGGTGGCTTCGATAGCCAAGACTTTCTTGCGCGATGGCTACCGAGTCATCGGGCTGCACGGCGGCTATAGTGCGTTGTTCACCCCCGAACCACGGCAGCAGGATGTGGATTTCTTGTTGGCCGATGAGATTTTCAACAAGGGTGGTTCGCTGCTGAAGATGAGCCGTTTTAAGCCGACGGATGAGGATTTTGAGAAGAGGTTCAACCTCGGCTTTTTCGTCGATAACGGGGTGAAGTTGCTGGTGACGGTGGGTGGCGACGACACAGCCTCGACGGCCAACCGCGTGGCTAAGTTCTTGGCCGACAAGCAGTATCCGATTGCCAACATCCATGTGCCCAAGACCATCGACAACGACCTTCCGCTTCCCAACGGCAGCCCCACGTTTGGCTACAACAGTGCCAAGGCGCAGGGGTGCGTGCTGGCCACGGCGGTGATGGAGGATGCGCGCACGAGTGAGAACTGGTTTGTGGTCAGTGCAATGGGGCGCTCGGCGGGACATTTGGCCCTCGGCATCGCGGGGGCTTGCCACTATCCGATGGTGGTCATCCCAGAGTTTTTCAACCGCACGGAAATCACTGTGGATAAGATTATCAACATGGTGGTGAGCAGCATCGTTAAGCGCAAGCTGATGGGTATCAGCTATGGGGCGGCGATGATCTCGGAGGGAGTGTTCCACTCGCTCAGCGACGAGGAGATACGCGGCAGCAGCATCCACTTCAGCTACGATGCTCATGGGCATCCAGAGCTGGGCAAGGTGTCGAAAGCACACATCTTCAACGACCTGCTCGAGCGCAAGCTGGCGGCCTTGAAGCTTGGTGTGAAGACGCGCCCGGTGGAGATAGGCTACGAGGTGCGTTGCCATACGCCGATAGCCTTCGACTTGACCTACTGCTCGCAGATGGGTATGGGTGTGTATAAGCTCTTCAACGAAGGGTGCACGGGCTGCATGGTCTACGTCGACCATCAGGGCAATGTCAGTCCGCTCTACTTGAAAGACATGCAAGACCCGGCTACGGGCAAGATACCGCCGCGACTGGTGAATGTGGAGTCCAACAAGGTGATGTCCTATGTGAATGACATTATGGACTATATCACCCCTGCCGACTACGAGGCGGCACGGCGTTATGTGGAGCACCCCGAGGATTATGACTTCAAGCGTATTCTTGGCTGGGACTGACATAAGTAGTTGCCTGGGGAAAGGGCAGTGGCTGCGGCTGTGGCGCGGTGTGGTGGTGGCCGTGCTGCTATGTGGCGTGGCCGCTGTACCAGCCTATTCCCAAAGCAAAAAGCAGCTGGAAAAGGACAAGGCTCGGGTGGAGCAGGAGATAAAGAGGCTCAACAGCGACTTGGCCAAAGCCAAGAAGAGCAGCAAGAGCAGTCAGCAGCAGATAGCCCTGCTGGAGAAGAAGATAGCCGAGCGCACAAGGCTGATCAACAACCTCGGTGGGCAGCTCAACTTGCTGGACGAGCAGATGGGTCGCACACAGGACAGCATCTCGCTGATGCAGACGCAGATTGACAGTCTGAAGAGGGAGTATGCCCATGTGGTGCGGGTGCTCTATGGCGAGCGGGGCAACCTCGACCGAATGGTGCTTTTGCTCGACACCAAGAGCTACAATTATGCCTACCTGCGGACGAAGTATTTCCGCGACTACAGCCGCTACCGCCGCCGCCAGGCGGCGTTTATCCACCAAAAGGAGGTGGAGTTGCAGGACGTGGGCGTGGCACTGGCACGCCAGCAGCGCGAGAAGGCCGACCTGCTGGCACAGGAGCGTAGGCAGAAAGAGGCACTTTCGCAGGAGCAGAAGCAGCGGCAGCAGAGCCTCAAGAAGTCGAAGCAGCAGGAAAAGGACCTCCAGGCACAAATCAGCCGCAAGGAGAAGCAGAAGCGGCAGTTGCAGCAGCAGATACAACGCTTGATCAATGAAGAGATAGCCAAGTCGAGGAAGAAGCAACAGGGCAGCAGCAAAGGGGCGGCCAACGGAGCCGAGGTGGCTGCCAACGATAAGTTTTCGGGCAGCAAAGGAAAGTATGCCTGGCCGGTGCAATTCACCAAAGTGGTGCGCGAATATGGACGCTACACCCATGCTTCAGGTGGGCAGAATATGAACAACGGCATCGACCTAGCCTGCCGCTCGGGTGCGGCGGTGCAGTGTGTGGCCGAGGGTACGGTGAGTCGCGTATTCACCTGTCCCAACGGCACTAAGGGCATCATTGTGCGCCACGGCGAGTATATGACCGTCTATGCCAACATGGGTACGGTGGCGGTGAAGGAGGGTGCAAAAGTGGCGGCACGGCAGAATCTCGGAACGGTCTATACCCAGTCGGACGGCACTGCCGAGTTCAGCTTCCAACTCTGGAAGGGTACCACCTCACTCAATCCCCGTGCATGGCTAAAATAGAGGATAAAGCACTGCGGCCGCTAACGGTGGTCAGCCTCGGGCAGAAAGACATCCTTTTCGTCAGCGATGCCCACCTCGGCAGCGGAGCCGACAGCCGTGAGCGCGAGCGAGAACTATGCCTGTTGCTCGCCGAGAAAGTCAGACCTGGCATGGCAGTGGTGCTGCTGGGCGATATGGTCGACTTCTGGTTTAGCTATCGCTACACCGTGCCGCGCGGCTTCTCGCGTTTGATAGGGAAACTTTCAGAGCTTTGCGACAGCGGGGTGGAAATCCACTATTTCACGGGCAATCATGATATGTGGATGTTCAGCTACCTGACCGAGGAGTGTGGCCTGACACTGCATACCGACGAGGCGGTGCTGGAGGCCGCTGGGAAGCGTTTCCTCGTGGGACATGGCGACGCACAAGGTAGCCCCGACCGCATGTTCAAGCTCTGGCGGCGGATGTTCCGCTCGCACTTCAACCAGCGGCTCTTCGCCCTCCTGCCGCCTGCACTCACATTCCCTATTGCCCACCGCTGGAGCGACCACAACAAGCGTAGGCATCTGTGCCAGGGGCCAGCCCGCTACCTCGGTGCAGAGCGTGAAGGCATTGTCCGCTATTGCCAAGCACGCCTACAGGTGGAGCACTACGACTATTGCGTCTTCGGCCACCGCCATACGCCTGTGGCCACTGCCATCGCCCCGGGAAGCACCTACGTCAACCTCGGCGATTGGCTTTATCGGCGCAACTATGCCCTTTTTTCGGCAGAAAGTGGACTGCTGACGCTGCACGACAGGCACGAGGAATGCGGTCGCAAGGATTGATGTAAAACACAGCATCAGTTGAAGTTAGAATGAATCCGAAGCGAGGTCGAAATCCGAAAATAAAAAAAAGATTGGGCGTGTGGAAAAAAAAATGTACTTTTGCAGCCTGAATGATAAGCTAACCAAAAGCAAATAAACTACTGAAATGAAAGGTAAAGTCATTATTCAATCGGTGTTGGCCATAGCCATCGTAGTCCTTGCCGTTGTCATCTACAACAGCATTATGACGCCCGTGCGTTTCGAGAACGAATACAACAAGCGCCGCGAGGCATGTGCCGAAAAGCTCAAAGCCATACGCACGCTTGAGGAAGCCTACAAGCAGACCTATGGTCGCTACACTGGCAGTTTCGACACACTGGTGGGGCGCTTGATGAAGGAGGATAGCATGCGCACGGTGGTTAAGGTGACCAACTACGACAAAATCCCCGCCGATGTGGATATCAATGAGATTAGCGACAAAGAGGCCATTGAGAAAGGCTATAAGTCGCAAGTGGAGACCTACATCAACCCCATCAAGAAGCTCCGCGAGGATGGCAAGCTCCCCACAACTGATGCCTCGGGGCGTGTGGTGCAGATGAGCGATGAGCAGCTGAAGGCATTGCGCTACGTCCCTTATCCCAAAGGCGAGACCCATGAGTTTGAGCTTGCAGCAGGTTTGATAGACAAGAGCGGGTTCATGGTGCCAGTGTTTGAGTGCAAGGTACCGCTCACTTTGCTCCTCAGCGATATGGATGAGCAGCAGGTGATCAACAAGATAGCCAGCATCGAGAAGGTGGTTGGCCGCTACGCTGGCTGGAAAGTGGGCGATATGACCCAGGCCGTAACCGATGGCAACTTCGAGTAAACCAACGCCTTTATGCCCTACGCCAGCACACGTCTGATTACCACCGAAGGCAGTGCCGGGGTTCGCAACAAGAGATTATCCATTTGCCTGAAGGCTAATGGATTTTCTTTTGCAGAGACCACTGCCGAGGGCGTCCTGCTCACCTTTGGCGAAGCCGAGGGTCAGCATAGGCAGTCTATGACCACGGCCATTGGCGAGGTGAAGACCTTCTTTGCCGAGATGAACATCCGCCCCATCGGCTATGCTGCCATGGAACTGGTGATGTGCAGCGATGAGAGCACTTGGGTGCCCGACGAACTATTCACCCCCTCGCTGACGCGCCAGTACCTTAAGCTGGTGGGTGGTAAAGGCTTCCCCGTGCTGACTGCCAGTAGCAAGGCCATCGCTTCGACGGCTGTGTTTGTGGCCAACGAGCAGCTGGCCACCGCCTTCAAGGTGGCACTGCCAGGCTTGAACGTGGTCAATCAGCACGTCAAGCTTTCGAGCCTCTCGGGAAAAAGTGTGGGCAAAGCTTTAGTGGCCATCCATTGGAGAATGGGTCGCGTCGATGTGGCCTGCTTCCGCAATGGCCGCTATCTTTATGGCAACACGCTCCATTTCACTGGTGATGCCGAGGTGGTTTACCGTGTCGTTGAGCTGATGAAAGTGATGAAGCTCGAAGGGGAAAATACCGAGGTGCTGATGCTGGGCGAGGTCGACCGCCGTCGCTATGCGAGGCTGGCACCTTATTTCCCCGTCGTGTCGCTCTACGGAGGCGAGGCCGTGCACTACAGCAACCCCGAGTTCCGCTCGCTGCATACCTATCGCCATGCCCTGATACTGATGTAGGCTATGAGAATAATTGCAGGCACGCTCAAAGGTCGCAGGCTCAACCCACCTGCCAACCTCCCCGTCCGCCCTACCACCGACATGGCGCGAGAAGGGCTTTTCAATATCCTCAACAACTACGTGGAATTTGCCGACTGCTCGGTACTCGACCTCTTTGCAGGCACAGGGGCGGTCTCTCTCGAATTCCTTTCGCGCGGAGCGAGGGAAGTAACCAGTGTGGATATTGATGCCAAGTGTACAGACTATATAAAGGCCGAGGTGGCAAGGCTCGGCGTGGTTGGCATGAGGGTGGTCAGAGCCGATGTGTTCGACCTGCTTAAGCGTGCTAATCGAAAGTTCGACCTCGTATTTGCCGACCCACCCTACGCCCTCGAGCGCTTGCCCCAACTGCCTACGCTGGTGATGGAGAGTGGCTTGGTGGCCGAAGGAGGAATCCTCGTGGTGGAGCACCCGCACGAATATTCGTTTGAAGACCTGCCCCACTTTTGGCAGCAGCGTGCTTATGGTAAGGTGAACTTCTCCTTTTTTGCAATGGAACTCAATAATTAGAGATATATGAAAGCTGTAGTAAAAACCCAATTCCAATTCCCAAAGCAGAAAAGCCTCTATGTGGGCAAGGTGCGAGATGTCTACAATATCGACGACCGCTACATGGCCATGGTGGTCAGCGACCGCATATCGGCCTTCGACGTGGTGCTGCCCAAGGGCATACCCTACAAAGGGCAGGTCCTAAATCAGATAGCTGCTAAGTTCCTTGATGCCACAGCCGATATTCTTCCCAACTGGAAACTGGCTACGCCCGACCCGATGGCTACCGTAGGTCTCAAGTGCGAGGGCTTTCGGGTGGAAATGATTGTCAGGGGCTACCTTGCAGGTAGTGCCTGGCGAGAGTACAAAGCAGGTGCACGCACGCTTTGCGGAGTGCCACTGCCCGAGGGTATGGTGGAGAACCAGAAGTTTCCCACACCGATAGTTACCCCCACCACTAAGGCCGACGAGGGACACGACGAGAACATCAGCCGCGAGGAGATTATCCGCACTGGCCTCGTCAGCCGTGAGGACTACGACCAATTGGAGAAGTATGCCCTCGCTCTCTTCCAACGTGGCACCGAAATAGCAGCCAGCAAAGGGCTCATTCTGGTGGACACCAAGTATGAGTTCGGCAAACGCGATGGCAAGATATACCTCATCGACGAGATACATACCCCCGACAGCAGTCGCTATTTCTATGCCGACGGCTACGAGGAGCGTCTCGCCCGAGGCGAACACCAGCGGCAGCTGAGTAAGGAGTTCGTCCGCGAATGGCTTATGGCCAACGGCTTCCAGGGAAAGGAGGGGCAGCAAGTGCCCGAGATGACCGACGAAATTGTGGCCGACATCAGCAATCGCTACATCGAACTCTACGAGCACATCACTGGTGAACGCTTCCAGAAAGCTGACGACTGCCCCGATGTTGAGGCTCGAATTGAACGCAATCTGACGGCATACCTTGCCCAGCTCTGACCACGATGGAGATAGAGCGGAAATACCTTGTGGCAACACTGCCTGCGGACATCGACGCTTATCCCCATACCGACATTGAACAAGCCTACCTCTGCACCTCGCCCACACTGCGCATCCGCCGTGCGGGCGAGGCTTATATTCTTACCGTCAAGCAACGGCTCCAGCCCCAAGGCGATGCCTCCTCGGCCATAGTCAATCGCGAGGAGGAGTTCTCCCTCAGCTCCGAGGCTTACGCAACACTTAAGGCCAAGTGCGAGGGCTGCATGGTGAGCAAGACGCGCTACCAAATACCGCTCGCAGGAGGCTTGACGGCTGAACTTGACCTCTTCCATGGCGCTCACGAGGGGCTGCAGCTGGTGGAGGTAGAGTTCCCCAGCCTATCCGAGGCCGACCACTTCCAGCCGCCAGCGTGGTTCGGCCAAGATGTCTCTGCCGACCCACGCTATCGCAACAGCTGGCTGGCTCACAATACCCACTGACCCATGATGACTGACCGACAGACGCAGGCCGCAGCACGCCTCTTCGCCGAAAAATGGCAAGGCAAAGGCTATGAGAAGGGCGACACGCAGAAGTTCTGGCTCGAACTGCTGCAGAAGGTCTACGGCGTGGATGACCCCTACGGCTTTGCAGAGTTCGAGGACAAGGTGATGGTAGACAGCACCAACTTTATGGACGTCTACCTACCAGCCACTCGCGTGCTCATCGAGCAGAAGAGCATCGACAAGGACCTCGGCACCCCCATCCACCAGAGCGACGGCGCGATGCTCACCCCCTTCCAGCAGGCCAAAAAGTACATCGTTGGACTTCCCTTGAGCCGACATCCACGCTGGGTGGTTACCTGCAACTTCCGCGAGTTCTGGGTCTACGACATGGAACAACCCAACGGCGAACCCCAGAAGGTGCTGCTCAAAGACCTGCCAAAGGAGTACTACCGCCTGCAGTTCCTCGTGGACACCAGCTCCGACCGCATCCAACGCGAGATGGCCGTCTCCCTCCAGGCAGGCGAGATAGTGGGTCGCCTCTACGATGCCCTGCTGAAGCAGTATCGCAGTGCGGGCGGCGGGAGCACGGGCGGCTCGCCCGTGCCGCAGGCCAACGGCCAGCCTACCCAGCCACAGGCCAGCGGCCTGTCCTCCCATCACTCCGACCAGGAAATCCTCCGCTGGCTCAACATCCTCTGCGTCCGCCTCGTCT
>JAFTBM010000054.1 GCA_017455205.1 Bacteroidales bacterium | reverse complement strand
GGAGAAGGCGGCGGCGGGTCAGCGGGCTTCGGGCGAGGATGAGGTGTTGCTCTACGCCTATTGCCCAGCGGCTGGCTGTGGGGTGCTTTCGGCACCGATGCCGCGTCGGCGGAAGCGGCTGGCGATGATGCTGCCCGAGGGTTGGAGCGAGGAGGGGGTACACCTCTACTGCTTTGTGCGCAACTATCGGGGCGAATGCTCGGAGAGCGAGTATATCAGCACCGAAGGGCAGGCGGAGGGAGATGCGCTGGGGCTGCCCGATGGGGAGCTTCGGGTGGGGGCAATAATGGGCGATGCAGGGGCTTCGGCGGCAGAAATAGCGGGCAAAGGAACGATTGTTGAGGAAATGCAAACAGGTGGGTTTGAGAATGATGCGGGCAAATTTTGTGCATCGGATTGAAGTTTCGGTTTTTTTGTGTATATTTGCACCTCGGATTGCATCCGCACCCGAAGAGAATTCAACAAAAACATAAACAACAAAAAAACAAAAAGAGCAATGAAAAGAGCAATGCTAATGCTGGGTCTGGTGGCACTGTGTGTCCCGACCGTCTTTGCGCAGGAAGAGGAGAAGAAAGAGGAGGAGGGGTACAAGTTTGACACGGTCAAGATGATACCCATCACGCCCGTGAAGAACCAGTTCCGCTCGGGCACGTGCTGGTGCTACAGTGGCTTGGGATTTATTGAGAGCGAGCTGCTGCGTATGGGCAAAGGGGAATACGATTTGAGCGAGATGTACGTGGTGCAATACACCTACAACGACCGCGCGTTGGCTGCCATCCGCACCAATGGCGACTGCAGCTTCTCGCAGGGAGGTGCGTTCAACGATGTGATCACCGTCATGCGGGAGCACGGCTTGGTGCCGGAAGAGGTGATGCGTCCGGGCGTGATGTATGGCGACACGCTGGCCAACCACGGCGAGCTCAGTGCGCTGACCGATGCCATGGTGAAGGCCATTGCCAAGGGCAACGTCAAGCCGCTGCAGACCGACCCCGAGGGCAACCTGATGTGCATGAAGGCTATTGAGGCCGTCCACAGCATCTACCTCGGCCAAGTGCCCGAGAAGTTCACCTACAAAGGCAAGAGCTACACGCCGCAGAGCTTCTACGAGAGCCTGGGACTCAATGCCGACGACTACGTCAGCGTTACCTCCTACACCCACCATCCTTTCTACTCGCAGTTCGTGCTCGAGATCCAGGACAACTGGCGCTGGGGATTGAGCTACAATGTGCCGATCGACGAGTTTATGGAGATTTTCGACTATGCCATCGACAATGGCTACACCATCGCGTGGGGTAGCGACGTGAGCGAGGATGGTTTCCGCTGGGGTCGCAAGACGGGTGCCTGCGTGCTGCCCGACCTCGAGGCCAAGGGCGATGCCATGGGCAGCGACATGGCTCACTGGACTGGGATGAGCGTGGCCGACCGCAAGAGCGAGGCCGAGAAGCGTCCCACACCGCAGCTTTGGGTCACCCAAGAGCAGCGCCAGAAGGGCTACGACAACCGCACCACCACCGACGACCACGGCATGCTGATCTACGGTAAGGCCAAGGATCAGATGGGCAACGAATACTATATGGTGAAGAACAGCTGGGGCGACTACGGCCCCTTCCACGGCAGCTTCTTTGCCAGCAAGGCATTTGTACGCTACAAGACGATGAACATCGTACTCCACAAGGATGCCATTCCCGCCGCCATCAAGGCCAAGCTCGGCATCGACAGCAGCAGCAGTGCCAAGCCGGCCAAGAAAGCACGGCGCAAATAGCAGCCGCTGGTAGCTCCAGGCAGCATTGGCTCCCTTCCGCCACCGCGGCTCGAAGGGAGCCATTATTTTTTGCGCGGAGAGCAAAAAATATGCCCCGATGGGGTTCGGTTCAAAAAAAATGCGTAAATTTGCAGCAGATTATGCCAGTGATATTAGCCATAGAATCGAGTTGCGACGACACGTCGGCGGCAGTGCTGCGCGACCGCCGTGTGCTCTCCAACGTCATAGCCAGCCAGAAGGTGCATGAGCAGTTTGGTGGCGTGGTGCCCGAGCTTGCCAGCCGTGCGCACCAGCAGAATATCATCCCGGTGGTGGATGCCGCACTGCGCGAGGCAGGGGTGGCGAAAGAGGAGATAGACGCGGTGGGGTTCACCCGCGGGCCAGGGTTGCTGGGGTCGCTGCTGGTGGGCGTAAGCTTCGCCAAAAGCTTCGCCACAGCGCTGGGCCGACCGCTGGTGGAGGTGAATCACCTGCAGGCCCACGTGTTGAGCCACTTCATTGACCGTGGCGAGGCAGTGCCGCAGTTCCCGTTCATCTGCCTGCTGGTCAGCGGTGGCCACACACAGATACTGCTCCTGCGCGACTACTTCGACATCGAATGCCTCGGCACCACTATCGACGATGCAGCGGGTGAGGCCATCGACAAAGCGGCCAAAATCATGGACTTGGGTTACCCTGGGGGACCTATCATCGACCGCTTGGCACGGGAGGGAAATCCGCAGGCGTTCCACTTTGCCACACCGCACATCGCTGGCTACGACTACTCCTTCTCGGGCGTAAAGACCTCGTTCCTCTACTTCCTGCGCGACCGACTGAAGGAGCAGCCCGACTTCATCGAGCAGCATCGCGCCGACCTCTGCGCAAGCATCCAGCAGACGATCATCAGCTTCCTCATCAAGAAGGTGGAACGAGCAGCGACGGACAAGGGGGTGCGGCAGGTGGCTATCGCTGGTGGCGTGAGTGCCAACTCGCTCCTGCGCACCGAGCTCCAACGCATCTGCCAGAAGCATGGCTGGCAGGCCTTCGTGCCACCGATGCAATACTGCACCGACAATGCTGCCATGGTGGGCATAGCCTCGCTCTTCAAATACCAACACGGCGAGCTGGCCGACCTTGCCCTGCCGCCCTACACACGATAGCATAACCAACTGCCGACGATGCAGCACCGAAGTCCCATACAGCCCGAGAGAAAGAGCACTCCACACCGAGTGGGGTTGCTGGTGGTGCTCTGCCTGCTGGCAGGGTTTGCCGCCCACGGCCAGGACCAGCACTTCTCGATGCTCGACCTCGACCCGCTGCTCTTCAATCCCGCCTACAGCGGCTTTTTCGACGGAGCTGCACGCTACGGCCTGATATACCGCAACCAGTGGGCGACGGTCAGCACCCCGTTTCAGACGGTGAGTGCCACCGCCGAGTGGAGCATCAAGAGGAGCGCACGGAGGCGTGGCGGACTGGGTGGAGGGCTATGGCTCACCGCCGACCGTGCAGGTTCAATCGGCTACGGCACCACGGCAGCCTCGGGCATAGTGAGCTACTACCAGGGGCTGGGCGACGGCGACAACATCGTCTCGCTGGCAGCCGAGGTGGGCGTGGGACAGGTGGGATTCAGCCCCGAAGCACTGGAGATGACCGATGGCACCGAGAGTTTCAATCGCACACGCGCCGTCTACCCTGCCTTCGGTGTGGGTGTGGCCTGGTTCAGCCAGGTGAACGAACAGCTGTATGCCAAGTTCGGCTTCGCCATGCGCAATATCAATGAGCCAGATATAAGCCACCTGGGGATGAGCGACGATGCACGGCTCAGCCGAAGGCTCAACGCCTACCTGCGGGCCGAGTGGCGAGTGGCCGAAAGCTGGGGTGTGCTGCCAGTGGCGGGCTACCAGTGGCAAAGGGAGTTCAGCGAGGTAGTCTACGGCTGCGATGTGCGCTGGTATGTGGACGAGACCCCAGGGCGGTCGCTGGCCTTCGGCGGTGGCATACTGGGCAGACACAAAGATGCAGCGATGATCAGCCTCGCGGTGATGCGGGGGGATTGGACTTTCGGCTTCAGCTACGATGCCAACCTGTCGCGCCTGGCCGAGGCCAGCCGCACGATAGGAGCCTTCGAGATAGGGGTAGTCTACATGGCCAGTGGCGGACGTCAGCGCACCAAGAGCCTCCCCTGCCCCGTATTCTAAACTCAACCCACGACTATGCTACATATAAAATACACCAATGCTTTTGCCACTCGACTGCGATGGGCAGTAGCCGCAACAGCAATAATGGTGGCTATGCCTTCCACAGCTCAATACCAGGTGAGCCACCTCCCCAGGCCTATCAACACGCCTGGCAACGAGACGGGAGCCTGCCTGGTGGGCGACACTGTGCTGGTCTATGGCCAAATGACCTCCTCGGAAGGGAAGAACAGCCAGTTCCACTTCGACAATGCACGCACGGTGCTGATGCAGGCACGGGTGTCGCGAAGCGGAAAAATCAGCCGCCCCACCCAGAGCAAGTGGCGACTCAACGTCAAGGGAAGACACACCTCAAACCTGACCGTAGACCCTGCCAGTGGCGACCTCTACTTCACCCGAGCCGAGATGGGCGACCCAGAGCTGCGATGCGAGATATGGTGGGCGAGGCGTGCTAAACGAGGCTGGGAGAAACCGCAGCGGCTGAAAGGAGCAGTAAACGTCAAAGGCACCACCTCCACTCAGCCCGCCGTAGCCCACTTGGAGGATGGCACTACGATACTCTACTTCGCTTCCAACCGCGAGGGTGGCGTAGGGGGAATGGATATCTGGTATAGCCTCGTCAAGGAGGGGGTCGGAGCGGAGCCGGTGAACCTCGGCCCGCGAGTCAATTCAGCAGCTAACGAAATCACACCCTACTATGACCCTCGCAACGGTGTACTCTACTTCAGCAGCGACCGCAAGGGGGGCAAAGGTGGCTACGACATCTATTGCACGGCGGGCCAACGCAACACTTGGCAGGCCGCAGAGCCTGTATGTGCCTGCCTCAACAGCGAGCAGAACGACATCTACTTCACCATCAGCGAGCACGACTCGGCCACGGGTATCCCGTTGGAAGGCTACCTCGTCTCCAACCGCAGGGACAGCTACTTCCTCAACGACTCGATGTGCTGCAACGACATCTACCAGTGGACCCTCGATAGCCTGCCGCTGATACCCCTTCCGCCGATAGACTCTGTGCTGAAAGAGAAGGCACCCGTGGTGGCAGCAGAACGGCAGCCTGTGATATTCCCGCTGTTCCTATATTTCCTCAACGACGACCCCGACCCCAAAAGCCGCAGCCGCACTACGGAAGCCAGCTACACCGACTGCCAAATCCGCTACCTCGCACAGCGCACAACCTACGTCGGCAAACAGCGGTCGGATCAAGACTCGGCCATGATGGAGGAGTTTTTCGACTCGTGCGTAGTAGGGAACTATCAGCGTGTGGAGGCACTGTTGAGCTACCTCGAAGGGCAACTCTCGATGGGCAAGCAGGTAACCCTCGCCATTGCGGGCTACGCCTCGCCTCTGTTCAAATCGGACTACAACCAGTTCATCTCCCACCGCCGCATCACAGCCTTCACCAACATGATTCAGGAGTGGCACAATGGGGCACTCAACGCAGCCTTGCACACTGGGCAATTGACCATCACCCAACAGCCGCACGGTGCAGTTTCACCGACGACCCGAAGCCGCAGCACCGACCCAGTCTACGGGCTTCCAGCGGCATTGGCACGGCGGATTGAAATCAGGTCGTGCGATGTAAGATGATAACAAGATGGGGCAGACCCAAAGAGCCTGCCCCACCTAATGCCTATCCCGACAAGTTCATCCCTGGAAGTGTGCCTTGAGGGCATCGAGCTTACGCTGTTTGCGACGCTCCCAAATGGCAGTGATGACCTTCTTGGTAGAAAGTGGGAAATCGCTTTTCATCATCCAGTCGTAGTAGGAGGGTTCCTGCTCGAAGATGGTTTCCACCGACTTGCCTTTATGCTTGCCGAAGTTGAAGACCTCACGGCGGTGGGTATCATAGCCGATATGTCCCACGAGGTCAGCCCACTGGCTATTGGCAGTGAAGGCACTGAGGGCAGCTATATCGTTCTTCACAGGCTGGCTCTCATGGCCTGCACGGTCGCGGTAGGTTACCCCCTGGTAGCGGTCGAGCTGGGCTTTAAGCACCTCGTAGGTGGCCACAGTGTCGGCCAAAGCCGAATGGGCATGCTCGAGCTCCTTGCCACAATAGAAGCGGTAGGCTGCCACGAGCGTGCGCTGTTCCATCTGGTGAAAGATATTCTGCACATCCACCAGTCGGCGGCACGAGAGGTCGAAGTCGTAGCCTGCACGAAGGAATTCCTCTACCAGCAGCGGTACATCGAACTTGTTGGAATTATAGCCTGCTAAGTCGGCCTGACCAATATAGTCGAGCAGCGAGGGGGCAAGCTCGGCGAAGGTAGGCTTGTCGCGCACATCTTCATCGGTAATACCGTGTACGGCGGTGGTCTGTTCTGGAATGTGAATGGTTTGCCCCTCGCTGTCCACAGGGCGGATACGCTCCACGCGCTCACTGGATTGCCCGTCGGGCAGAAGTTTGAGCAGGCAGATTTCGACTATGCGGTCGCTTCCGACTTGCACACCTGTGGTCTCCAAGTCGAAAAAGATGATCGGTTTAATGAGGTTCAGTTCCATGAGTAGTGGTGTTGTTGGATAATTTGAAAGAAAAAGGAAACAGGGGGATGAATGGCAGCATTCAACCCCTTAATTCCCTTGCTGTAGACAGGTTTCAATAGCTCATGCCATCGCTTGCATAGGGGTCGGCCTCCTCGGCAGGCTCCTCGGCAGGGGCTTGGCTGCGTCGCTCGGACGAACGCTCAAGGCTGATGATGAGGGCACCCAGCATGCGGGTGAGCTCCATCAAATTCTCGCGCGATTGCTCTTTCTGCATCTCATCAAGCATACCCGAATTGGAAGCCACTTCGGTGTAGACCACGCACTCGCGCACGGCGGTTTTGGCCACCTTCAAGCAATGTTCGAACTGGCTTTTGGTGCGGCTCGAACCCTCGGCGATGTTGATAGCAATATCGAATGCTGAATGGCAGAATGCAGACTTGAGGGGGTCAGTGCCGTCGATGCCTTTCAGTACACCGACGAGCCAAGTGGCATAGCTGGTAGCCTTGTCGTAGACGCGCAGGTCCTCGAAGCGGAAGAAGCTGCTGATTCGTTCTTCGTGTTGTTCCATAATGATGTTGTTTTGGGATTATTTCATGGAGTAGTTTATATCAAACGATTTCGGCAAAGTATTTCATAAACTGTGTACGCATGGCGATTGAAGCTTTCTCGGCAGGAGGGACGGCCAACTTACCACGGAAGCTGCTGATGCTTTCGTACCCTTTACGGGTCATCCAGCTTTGCAGCCCCTCGTTGAGCTGTCGGAGATAGTCGATGCCATTCTTATAGAGACAGCTGACCACCTGCACGCTGTTAGCTCCCACGAGGAGCATCTTTACCACATCATCCGGGGTGTAGACCCCCGTGGAGGCAGAGAGGTCGCAACGCGTCTTGCGGCTCATTAGGGCTATCCAGCGCAGGGTATTGTGGATATCGCCTTCGGGTGTGAGCCAAGAGGCGTTTTTGAGCGTTTCTGATTCAGTATCTACATCCACTTGCACACTTTTGTTGAACATTGTGATACCCTGAATGCCCATCCAGCTGAGCTGCTGCAGTTGCTTGGCCATATCGGTGAAATAGGTACCCACCTTTATGCTGATAGGAATAGTAATCAAGCGCTTCAGGGCTGTGATAATCTGCGTGAAGGTTCGCTCCACATCGTCGGTCGATAGCGTGGTCTCGTAGGGGAGAATGGCCATATTGAGTTCGATGGCATCGCAGCCAGCTTCCTGGAATTTGGATGCGTAGTTGAGCCAACTTTCGTGCGAGAAGCAGTTGATACTGCCAATGACGGGGATGGTCAAGCGGCGCTTCGCCTCGCGCACCATCGCGAAGTGCTTTTCGAGCGAGTCATCGGCCACGTGTGCAGCGATGTACTCATAGCTGTCGCCATAGTTGCCATCCGAAGCCACTATGCTGGTATTACGCTTTATATCATAGATGATTTGCTCTTCAAACACCGACTTAATCACCACCGCTCCTGCTCCAGCTTGTTCCATCTGCACCATCTTGTCCACATCGGCTGTCAGGCCACAACTACCCACGATTATAGGGCTTCGGAGTTCAAGTCCCAAATACCTTGCTGTTGTGTTCATTCTATCGTCTTTTTACGCAAGTGAATAATCAGTGCAAAGATATGCAAATTAGAACTAAAAAAAAAATAAATCTTCAACTATTCTTGTTAGGTAAACTCTAACAACGTGGTAGACAGAAAAGTGCAATCACACTTTTTTTGCTTCGGGGCTTCGAATAGTCCTCCTGAAGATTTCCATTGTTGCTGTTTCTATTTTTTTTTGTATCTTTGCAACTTGAATTTAAGTGTGTAACCTAACGCTTCATCCAACAATGGAAAATCAGATTGAAGAAAGAAACACCGAGATGGGGACCTTCATCGGTCGCTCGGAGGAGTTTATCCAGCAGAACCGGAAGTCGCTGACGATTGCTGTGGTGGCCATAGTGGTGGTAGCTGTGGCTGTTTTCGGGGCTATCAAGTGGTACTTTCAGCCGCGCGAGACGCGCGCTGCCGAAGCCATGTTTGCCGCCGAGCAGTGGTTCGCCGTAGGCGACTACGATAAGGCTCTCAATGGCGACGAAGCCTACGACGGCTTTCTGGCAATCATCGATGGCTTTGGTGGCACCGACGCTGCCAACCTCGCCAAATACTATGCAGGCTGCTCCTACCTCCGCCTTGAAAACTATGAGGAGGCCATTCATTGGCTGAAGAAATACAACGGCAAGGACACCTTTACCCGTCCGCTGGCCGAGATGCTTATCGGCGATGCACAGATGGAACTCGACGAGACTGCCGATGCTGCCAAGCACTACGTCAAGGCGGCGCAGATGGAGGCCAACATCGTTACCACCCCGACCGCCCTCTTCAAGGCCGGTATGGCCTACCTCAAGCTGGGCGAGAACGGCAAAGCGCTCAACTACTTCAACCAAGTGAAGCTCAACTACCCGGAGAGCAGTGAGTGGCGCGACATCGACCGCTACATAGCCATAGCCGAGGCCGCCAAGTAAGTGTACACATCGAAGTCGGTGGGCATTCTCTCCGCCGCAGCAACCCACGCAAGGCTGCACCTCCCCGCAGGGTGCAGCCTTGTTTTTAGCATGAAAAAGTATCCTTACTGCCCCCGACCCCCCGTGTGGTTCATCCCACGCTACCTTCGAGGCTGACGTTGAGCAACTTCTGTGCCTCGACGGCGAACTCCATCGGCAACTTGCGAAGCACATCCTTGGCGTAGCCATTCACTATCAGCCCCACCGCACTCTCGGCTGGAATACCGCGCTGCTGGCAGTAGAAGAGCTGATCCTCCGAAATCTTGCTGGTAGTGGCCTCGTGCTCGAGGGTGGCCGTAGGGTTATTGGCCTTGACATAAGGCCATGTGTGGGCACCGCACTTGTCGCCCAGCAGCAGGCTGTCGCACTGCGAATAGTTGCGTGCGCCATCGGCTCCGTGCCCCACCTGCACCAATCCCCGATAGCTGTTCTGGCTATGCCCCGCACTGATGCCTTTGCTGATGATGGTGGACCGGGTGTTCTTGCCCACATGTATCATCTTGGTGCCAGTGTCGGCCTGCTGGTAGTTGTTGGTAACGGCCACGGAGTAGAACTCTGCCGTCGAGTCATCGCCCTGCAGGATGCAGCTGGGGTACTTCCAAGTGACGGCCGAGCCCGTCTCCACCTGCGTCCAACTGAGCTTGCTGCGGCTTCCTTTGCAGATACCCCGCTTGGTAACAAAGTTATAGATACCGCCACGTCCTTCCTTGTCGCCCGGATACCAGTTCTGCACCGTGCTGTACTTCACCTCGGCATCCTTCATCACCACGATTTCCACGATGGCAGCATGCAGCTGGTTCTCGTCGCGTTGCGGCGCAGTGCATCCCTCCATATAGCTGACGTAGGCTCCTTCGTCGGCCACTATCAGCGTGCGTTCAAACTGACCCGTCCCCTTGGCATTGATGCGGAAATAGGAGCTCAACTCCATCGGGCAGCGCACCCCTTTGGGGATGTAGCAAAACGACCCGTCGGAGAAGACGGCCGAGTTGAGGGCGGCAAAGAAGTTGTCGCCACTGGGGACCACGCTGCCCAAGTACTGCCGCACCAAGTCGGGGTGCTTCTGCACCGCCTCGCTGATGGGACAGAAGATGATGCCCTGCTCCTCGAGGGCCTTTTGGCTGGTGGTCTTGACACTGACCGAATCCATAATGGCATCGTAGGCCACACCGGCCAGCGCCTCCCGCTCACGCAGCGGGATACCGAGCTTGTCGAAGGTAGCCAGCAACTCGGGGTCTACCTCGTCCATCGACTTCTTCTTCTCCTGACGAGGGGCGGCAAAATAGATGATGTCCTGATAGTTGGGCGACTCATACTCGAGGTGTGCCCAGTCGGGTTCCTTCATCTTCTGCCAGCGGCGGAAAGCCTCAAGGCGAAAGTCAAGCAGCCACTCCGGCTCGCCTTTTTTTTGCGAAATCAGTCGCACCACCTCCTCGTCGAGCCCCTTACGAATGGTGTCGGTAGCAATGTCGGTGGTGAAGCCCCACTTATAATCCTCACCAGTAACTTCCTGAATTATATCCTTTTCCTTCATCTATTATTATTTCAATTCTGTTTGTTTATCTCTTGTGTTAAAGTATCATACACGTATGCCGCGCTCTGATAGTAAAGACCTGTTTTCAAGTTATTCAAAGACGCATACGTATGAGAATCATAAAGCAGCCTCATAGCCTCACGCATTGAGATACCACGCTCCTCCATCAGTCGAACAACAAGATCCCTTGTCATCGTTTCCACCATAAAAATCTCTTTCCCATTCATATCCGCTCAAGCATTCTGACTAATCTTTCCGTTGCAAAAAGGTACTGCATAGTAACATTGCGATACTTGATTTCGTTCAGGAACTGCTCTTCGCCAATGATCCCTTCCTCCAGACGGCGGATTTGGTAACCAATCACATCATCTGCAATCGGGCCTGACACCACATCGAAATCGTGAGCCTGCTCCCTTGTGCGGTTCTTGCGGTTCATCAGCACAAACTTTGCCCACTCGAGGGTATACCCCTCAAACTGCAAAACATTAAGCGATGTCAATTCACTATCATCAACGAAATACTCATACACCTTTACCTCACCCACACCATACTGCTCCAGTTTTCGTTCAGCCTGCCGACACGCCACACCACTATCAGGTGTAAGATAAAAACCAATACCGAAATCCTTGCCGACGCGGCTCACTGCAATGTCTATCCGTTCTATTCGAGCATTTGTACCGTGAAACAATTTCATGCCAGCCCCCCTCCCATTCTTTTACAATAAGCAGTCAAATCCTCTACCGCATTCTCAAACGATAGCGTATGCTCCACATCATAGAACCTTTCCACGAAGTCCAGCCCCTTATATTCATCGAGGTATCTATACGCCTGCGATGTGGATATACCATGAGCTGCAGCAAACTCCGTTATCAGTGCCACAATATAGTCTATCCTTTCTATGGCAGATTTACTCATACAGCGAATAACGTCCCTCCACCGCATTTATTGCATCTTGAATCATCTTTCGGCAAAAAGCCGCCCCGCTGCCACCTGCCCGCCTTCCACTATGGCTTTGCTTCCCTCGCCATATCCCTCTTCTGCAGCCTTGATTCCCCCGCTATCCTCCTCCCCCACCCTGCTTGTTTCGCAACGCAGGATGCACACCAAAGGGACGTGATTTGCTAGAAATCGGATAGGTATTTCCGCCGTGTTTGGCCCGTGTTTAGTCCGTGTTTGGCCCGTGTTAAGTCCGACTCCACTCGGACGTGACACGGAGGTGACACGGAGATGACACGGAGATGACACGGACCAAAAGGTTATGGGTTATTGGTTATAGGTTATGGAAAATTGAAAAATGCCGCAAGCAGCTTGTAATATTTCACCCCGCTGGATTTGGATTGAAAATTGGCCGCAGAGCCGGGACCCACCCTGGCTCTGCTGGAGGGGTGGGTCAGTTGATGGTGATTTCGTGGGTTTGACCGTCGTCGGTCAGTTCGATGCGCGTGGGAGGGTTGGTTGCGGAGGGGAGGGATGCGGCATCGACATCGGATGGACGCTGGTAGCGGATGATGTAGAGACTTTGGCCAAAGCGGTAGCGGAGGGTGAAGCCGTCCCATTCGGAGGGGATGCGGGGGGTGAGGGTGAGGGTGGAGGCTTGCAAATGGAAGCCGAGAATTTCCTCGATGCCAGTCTTGTAGGCCCAGGAGGCAGAGCCAGTGTACCAAGTCCAGCCGCCGCGCCCTGGGTGCTGGGGGTTGGAGTAGATGTCGGCTGCCATGCAGTAGGGTTCCACTTTGTATTTCAGCACATCGGCAGGGGTTGCGGTTCGGTGGATGGGGTTGATGATGGAGTAGAGGTAGTAGGCTTCGTCGAGGCAGTTTTCCTTGAGTTTGGCCATGATGTACCACATGGCACCGTGGGTGTATTGGCCACCATTTTCGCGCACGCCGATGGGGTAGTCGGCGATGTAGCCAGGCGAGGGGCGTGAGTCCTTGAAAGCAGGGGTGAGGAGGCGGATGATTTCGTGCTGACGGTCGACGAGGCGGCTGTCGGTTTCGCGCATGAGGGATTGTTTTTGCTCGGGGGTAGCGGTGTTGGTGAGGATAGCCCAGGCTTGGGTGATGAGGTCGATTTGGCATTCGGTGTTGTTGCGGCTGCCGACGGGGTCGCCGTTGTCGAAGTAGGCGCGGAGGAACCAGGCACCGTCCCAGGCGTTTTTCTGGAGGGCATCGGTCAGGCGCTGACGGAAGTCGACGAGGCGAGCCTTGTAGGTGGGGTCGACGCCAGTGCTGGGGTAGAGGGCGGCAAGGTCGGTGAGATGCTCCATCTTGGGCAGGAGATTGATGAGGAAGAGTGCGACCCATACGCTTTCGCCTTTGCCCTGGACGCCGATTTGGCTCATGCCGTCGTTCCAGTCGCCGCAACCCATGAGCGGGAGGCCGTGGGAGCCGATGCGGGAGGCAGCGCGGTCGACGGCGCGGCGGAGGTGCTGGTAGAGGGAGGCTTGTTCGGGGGAGGGTGCGTAGTTCATGCCGCGCTCGGGTTCGCCTGGGTTGAGGCTGTCGGCGGCACAGAAGTGGATTTGCTCGGCCAATATGGCGTTGTCGCCCGTTACGGAGACGTATTGGTAGGCTACGAAGACGAGCCAGAGGTAGTCGTCGCTGAAGGTGGTACGGGCACCGAGGTGGAGGCTTTCGTGCCACCAGTGGAGCACATCGCCTTCGGGGAACTGGTGCGCGGCGTGGTCGAGGATTTGGCGGCGGGCGTAGGCGGGGTCGCTGTAGAGGAGGGACATGATGTCCTGCAGCTGGTCGCGGAAGCCAGTGGCACCGCCCACTTGGTAGAAGCCTGCGCGTGCGAAGAGGCGCGAGGCGTAGACTTGGTAGAGGTACCAGCGGTTGAGCATGTGGTTGAAGGAGCGGTCGGGGGTTTGGACTTGGATGCGGGAGAGCTTGTCGTCCCAGAAGGCCACTACGCGGTCGAATTCAGCGTTGATTGCCTCATACGAGGGTGCGGGCGAGGGTTGCTGACCGTCGGTGAAGACGCTGATGATAAAGGCCAGTTCCTCTTCGCCTTCGGGCTGGAGGGTGATTGCGAGGCCAGTGCGCTTGCGGTTGGGGGCTTGGTAGGAGACGTCGGTCAGGGGGCGTGTGGCGGTGAGGCGGAGCACTTGGTCGCGGTAGACGGGGTGGTAGACGTTGCGGACGTAGAGGCTGTTGGTAGCCTCGTCCCAGCGGGTGAGGAGGTAGCGAGCTGTCTGTTCTTCACAGGTGCCGAGGACGAGCTGGTAGACCATATCGAGCGTCAGCTGGAGGGGGGAGTGGGTCTTGTTGGTGAGGCGTATTTGGTAGTACTTCTCTGGTTTGTCGATGGAGACGAAGAGGCGGACGTCGACCTTAAAGTCGTCGTATTCTGCATCGAAGGCCGACCAGCCCTGACTGTGGCGGGCGGTGGCTGGGACGAACTGGCTACGTGAGATGAGGAGGGTTTCGCCAGCGTTGTCGCGGACGGGGTCGTTGCTCCAACTGGTGAGTTTGAACTGCTGTGCGTTGCGTGCGAAGGAGAAGCCTTGCATCGAGGAGCTTACGATGCAGCCGAAGTGTGGGTTGGCGATGACGTTGACCCAGGGGACAGGGGTTTCGGTGTTGGTAACGACGTAGTCGCGTCCGTCGCGGTCGAAGCCTCCATATTGGTTGTAGAAGTCGAGGTCGCTCCAGATGCGGTGTTCGCGGTGTGGCACGAGGATGGGGTATTCGGTTTTGTCCTGATAGTGGAGGTTGGCAGTTTCGAGGCGGCGGATTTGCTGGGCGATGGTAACGCCATCGGCGGTGGAGAGGGAGAGGACGGCCACGGTGCGGAGCAGCGTGCGCTCGGAGGGGTTGAGGTTGTCGGCGTCGAGGATATAGACCTTGCCAGCACCCGAGTTGGATGCCCAAAGGTGCTCGGTGCTGGCCATGCCTTGGATGAAAGCGGCCATATTTTGGCGCTCGGCGGCTGGAGTGTCGTTGATAAAGACGAGGTCGAGTCGGAGGCCGTGGACTTTGAAGTACTCGTAGGCACGGAGCATTTCTTTGGCATGACCTGAATACTGGCTGCTGCCGATTTCGACGAGGATTATGTCAAGGTCGCCACTGATGCCGAAGCGCCAGAGGCCACTTTGGGAGAGGGTGTTGGCAGCGAGGACAGATTGGCGCTCGTTGCCGAGGGTGGCATTTTGGGCGATATACTTGGCTATGGTGCAGTAGAGGCGCATTTGGCTGCCCTTGAGGAGCGACATTTGGAGGCGCATATTGTTGAAGACCGATGAAGTCTTGAAGGCCAGTTCGACATCGGCAGCCGTCTGGTATTGCTCGGAGAGTTGGAGGAGCTGCTCACTGGATTTGGCGTAGGCCGTGAGGATGTAGGCTTCGCGGCTTTCGCCTGTGGCGAGGCTTACGCGGCGGCGCATGGACATGACGGGGTCGAGGGTGGTGCCAGTGGTGCCAGTGAGGATGCGGTGGTTGTCAATAGCATCGGGGTGCTGCTGGCTGCCGCCGCGCCCGAGGAAGTGGAGGCGTGAAGTTTCGTATTCCACCACAGGAGGGTTGGCACTTGCAGAGTGCATATCCGAGGACTCATCGTCGAGCCAAAGCTTGTGCAGGAGATAGTGCTTCGATCCAGATGGCCCTGGACGGTGGAAAAGCAGTGCTTGGTGTTGGGGGGCGTATTCCGAGTCCACCTTCATAGCGGCGAAGACGCGGTGGTTTTCGTCCTCGGCAGCAGGTGCGAGCACCACCTCGCCGTAGGTGGTCAGCTCGAGCAGGGCATCGCGGTCTGTGCCGTTGACGAAGGTGACGCGCCGTAGCTCAGCACTGCGATCCTTGAGGACGGTGATTTCGGTGCGGGTGGTGATGCCGCGGTCGGTGCGGGTATACTTGATTTTATCGCTGGCAAAACTCACTTGGTAGGCTTCGGGTTGCACATCGAGGGGAGCGTAGGTGGCCGACCAGAGGTTGTCGTCGCGCAGGTTGCGGATGTAGAGGTAGATGCCGTAGTGGTCGGAGCTGACCTTGCGGTAGCGGTTGAGGTAGATATTCTTGAAGCGCGAGAAGCCGCTGCCGCGGTCGTTGAGCAGGACGGTGTACTCGCCGTTGCTGACAATGCCGATTTCGGGCACTTTGGCGATACCCTCATAGTCGCGGGCGTCGCTTTCGGTCTGCGTCTTCGAGTATTGGTAGCGCTTGTACTGTGTTATCTTGAGGTCGATATAGGGTTTCACCTGCGCTTTTTCCTTGAGGAGCGTCTCCATTGAGCGCATAGCAGGCTCGTGCATAAAGAAACGCTGGAGGCAATCGGCGGCGAGGTAGTTGGCCAGCGAGGCGAGAATCATGCCCTGGTGGTGTGCGTAGTGGGCCTTGACTGGGGTGTGGTCCTCTTGGTCGTAGCTTTCAAAAAAGCCGAAGTCGGTGCTATACATGCCCAATCGGCGCAGTCGGCAAATATTATCGTAGACGCTTCGGTCGTCCACCCCAATGGCCATCAGCGAACTATAGGGGGAGAGGACGATGCGGTCGGGCGTGGTGTTTTGGAACTTCAGATAGGGAACACCGAAGGCGTGGTACTTATAGTTTTGGGCATCGTCCAGCTCATTGTAGGCTGTTTCAGAGATTCCCCAGGGGAGTGTGGCCTCTTCCTTGGCTGCAAAAGCTTTCTGGGCACGGATGGCGAAGTTGTAGGTTTCGTCCATCAGAGTGTGCTTGTAGGTGGGTAGGAAGATGAGGGGCATGAAGTATTCGAACATAGTGCCGTACCACGAGGCAACACCCTTGTAGCCATGGAACTGGACGAGTGTTTTGTCGAGGCAGAACCAGTGTTTATAGGGAGCATCGCCTTGTGCGATAGTGAGGAAACTGGTCAGACGGGCTTCGGAGGCGAAATTGTTGTAGTGGTAGGGGAGGAGGGTGCGGGCAGGGATGTCGTAGCCAATGCTAAAAACATCAAGCTCGGGATTGTAAAGCTTGCTGAAATCGGTTTGGTCAATCAGCCTAGTTACCTTTTGCGAGAGTGCTACCACCACCTGCCTGTCCGAGGGGTTACCCTCGAGCAGTTGGGCATCGGAGTCGAGCTGTGCCAGGTAGCCACGGAGGGCATAGAGGCAGGCCACGAAGTTGCCGCTGTCGCAAGTGGAGATGAAAAAGTGGGGCAGGGCTTTGAGGGAGCGGATGTCGTACCAATTGTAGAGGTGGCCATTCCACTTCTCGAGGGTTGCCACAGTATCGATGATGCGGTTCAGTCGGCGGACAGCCTCGCCGTGGGCGATAAATCCGAGTTGGGCAGCACTGATGACGGCAGTCAGCGAGTAGCCGATGTTGGTGGGTGAGGTCTTGTAGTCGGCCTTGTTTTCGCGGTTGAGCTGGTAGTTGTCGGGGATGAGCCAGTGGTGCTCTTCGGTGAGGAGGCTGTCGAAGAAGTGCCAAGTGTCGCTTGCCACTTGTCGGACTTGCTCCACTTCGGCTTGGGCAAGGGATTTCTTCTGGCGGGGGAGTGGCTTGCCAAGGCTATACATCAGCAGAGGGGCTGTCAGCCAAATGGCTGCACAGAGGCCAGCAGCGAGGAGGACTGGCATTGAAGAGATGCCACCCAGCAAGGGCAACGCCAGCAGTGCTGCAGCACAGACGTAGTTGAACCAAAAGCGCATGGCGTAATCGGCGAGCGTCCCTTTGGTGCTTTTGGAAGCCTCATCGCTGGGTATCCAGTTGAGCAAGTTCCTGTGGCTTACGCACATTCGCCAGCATGCCCGCACTGCCGCATCGGTGTACATCCATGCCTCTTTGGGCAGCAATGCAAACTGCACCAGCGAGCGGTAGAGCACCACCGAGAAGCCTCGCATGAGGGTCATATAGTACTTGTAGTGCCTCCCCATGTGGGGCAGCTTGGCCACCTGCCCCATGATGAAGAAGAGAATCGGGCTGGCAATGGCAGCCAGCGTGGCTATGAGAAACCATAGAGGGTGGACTGCCGTCAGACCACTAAAGCCAACCAGCAGCACCAGCAGCAGCGTTAGGCTCAAGACCGAGCGGCGCAGGTTATCGAAAATCTTCCAGCGCCCGATGGTGTTCACCTGGTTTTTCACACGCTGGCCTTGCTCGTTGTGCACATGGGAGAAAAGCCAGGGAAGGATTTGCCAGTCGCCCCGCGTCCAGCGGTGGTGACGTTTGGCATCGTCAATGTAGTTGGAGGGGCTGTCGTCGAAGAGTTCCACATCGTTGATAAGGCCGCACCTCACATGGCAGCCTTCAATCAGGTCGTGGCTCAAGATGAGGTTCTCGGGGAAAGTGCCTTTAAGCACCTGCTGGAAGACATGCAGGTCGTAGATGCCCTTGCCACAGAACGAGCCTTCGTTGAAAATATCCTGATAGAGTTCGAACGAGGCTGTGGTATAGACATCAAGTCCACCGAGGCCAGAGAAGAGTTGTGCATAGCGGCTCTTGTCGGTTACCTCCACATCGACATTGACTCGGGGCTGCATCAGTCCGTAGCCCGACACCACACGGCGACCATCGCCACTGAGGTGTGCACGGTTGAGCGGATGAGCCATAGCACCGATGAGCTTTTGTGCCGAGTAGAGGACAAGCTCGGTGTCGGTATCAAGAGTGATAACAAACTGAATAGGCGGCACAGCACCTGTTTGCCACTGGCTGATAGTTTCGCACCTAAAGCGTTGTTCACGCTCCTCTGCCGAGCACTGTCCGAGGAGCAGGTCATTGAAGTGGAGTATCGCCCCACGCTTACGCTCATATCCAAGCCACGACCTCTCGCCATCGCTCCACGCACGGCGGCGGTAGACAAAGTTGAATATCGGAGCGCCATACTTTTCATTAAGTTCCTTCACTTTGGCCAAGCCAGCTTCGACCACCTCGTTGTCCCACGGGGCATCGGCCTCGCCGTAGGCCGCAGCGTCGCCCACGAGGGTATAGTAAAGGTTCTGACTATGATTGCCAGTGAAACCGTCCTTACCATTGCCACGGTTGATGTTGCTCAAGTAGTAGACTTCCAACTGCTCCAGCAGGGTCTCGGTTTTCTTCTTGTCCTTGAGGATGGTAGGCATAATCACCATAGTGGCATACTCCTGCGGGATAAGACCATCCTTGAACTTAAGCTTGAATGTGCCGCGTGGGCGGTGGAGCTTGCCCAGCAGCCAGTTGAAGAGGTCGATTACCACCTGGCTCATCGGCACCCACAGCAGGACGGCGAGCAGAGCTGCCCAGCCGAGGCCAGCGTTGCCCAGTGCCAGCAAGGCGAAACCGCAGGCCAGAGCTGCCGAAGCCAGCGACACAATCCACACATAGGCTTTCGAGCGCATACGCCACCGCTTGGGCGGGAAGAGTTGCCAGCCTACGTGCTCGCCTTTGCTGTCGGCTTTGGCTACCAGTGCCTTCGTCAGTTCATATTCGCTCACCTTCTGCTTTCGCGATAGGCGCGTGATGCGGGCGCGATAGTCCTCCTTCGTGCGGTCCTGCATTTGGTCGTACATTCCCACAGCCTCCTGCTTCAACATCCGCTCCTGAAAGCTAACGGCATCAACCAGCTCGGCAGTGGGCAGCTTAGCCATCTTCTTGAGCGAGTTGAAGATATTCATCATCAGGAGGTTCTCCTGCGCCGAGCGGTTGAGGTGCTCCATATCGGCCTGGCGCTTGTCGGTAGGCACATAGCGATAGGCACCCTCCTGCTCCATTGTGCGGCAGAGCGAGGCAAGCTCGCCGATAAGGATGGCCTTGAGTAGCGGCACCAGGGCCAGCACCTCGGGATAGGCCAAATAGTCCTTCCTCAGCACTTGAACCTGCGACAGGTAGCGGAAGAGGAGTGGTTTATCGATTTGGTAGTGGCACCGCTCAAGGTAGCTCTGCAGCACTTCGGAGAGTACCTGCACCCTCGCAGCACTCACGCCCCGACGCCCGCGCCCAATCCCTGCAAGCTCAATGCGCAGCACCTTATCTTGCTCACTGATCACATAGTAGTTGTCGAGCACCCACTCGTTGGTACTGCCCACCAGGCGCTGGTTTTTGGTCTCCTCAACCAGCAAAGTGTAGTAGTGGGTTATTGTCTTGAAATCTGACTTAAATCGCTTGATAGGGGTATCCATAACGCAATGCAATAATATGCCGACATTCGGTCTGAAAACAACTGCAAATTTACGTTTTTTTCTTGATACGGGAAACCCTGACGTTAGAAATTTGCTTTACATGCTCAGAATCAACCATCGAGAGCCTACCGCCGCAAGCGCGTCGCCCCTGTGGCGACGCCTATTTGAAGCCTTGCACGGCGAAGATGCAATCTTCGCCTCCTTGAACACCTATCGGGCTGCTCGCACCCGAAGCAATAGTATCCAGAAACGTCTTATTGAAGACCACACTGCGGGAAAGATTTCTTCCTTGTGGTGTTAGAATTTTCAATCCTCAATTCTCAATTTTCCATAGGGACTTAGTCCGTGTCACCTCCGTGTCACCTCCGTGTCACCTCCGTGTCACCTCCGACTCAAGTCGGACCATACACGGACCAAACACGGGCCAAACACGGACTAAATACGGCGGAAGTCCCTACCAGCAGCACCTCTGCCTGCGGAGTGGTTCTGGCGGCCTGGATTTACGGCCTTGGGCGAAATCTGTCCGCAGATTAATTAGGGTTCTACGGCCAGCGAAGAGGGAACGATGCGGACCTCGGATATTATTTGCCGCGGCCTTCGACAACGATGATGATGGTGTAGATAAGTATTTTGAGGTCGGTTAGGAGGGTCATGTTGTCGAGGTAGAGGAGGTCGTAGCGTAGGCGTTCCACCATTTGGTCGACGGTGGATGCATAGCCATATTTGACTTGACCCCACGAGGTGATGCCTGGTTTGACACGATGAAGCAGTCGATATTCGGGTGCGATACGGACGATTTGGTCGATATAGAACTGACGTTCGGGGCGAGGACCGACAAGGCTCATGGTGCCACGGAGGACGTTGTAGAACTGTGGGAGCTCGTCGAGGCGCACCTTACGCATAAAGCGTCCGAAAGGGGTGATGCGGGGGTCGTCGTCGGAGGCGAGAGCGGGGCCAGACTGCTCGGCATCGACATACATGGAGCGGAACTTGTGCATACGGAATGGTTTGCCGTGGAGACCGATGCGTTCTTGGGCGTAGAGGATAGGACCAGGGGAGGTGAATTTGACGATGAGGGCAGTGATGAGGTAGACTGGTGAGAGGACGAGCATGGCCAGCAGAGAAAGAGAGATGTCGGCGATGCGCTTGATGGAGTATTGCCACTCGGGCATCGTGCGGGGGGAGATGGTCAGCAGCGGGGAATGGAAGATGGATTGTTGGTGGATAAAGTTTAGGGGGAAAGGCTGGCCGCTTGGGTTGAGCTTGATGATGAGTTTTCCTTCGGAAAGCAGGGGAATGAGGATGGAGCTGGTGAAGTGTTGCTGGTCATCGTCGAGGGCGATGATGACTTCCTGCAATTGATACTGCTCAATGAGGGTGGGAATATCTTCCACAGTGCCGAGGCAGGGCATGATGGATTCGAGTGGGGAAGGATGGGGGACAGAATCTGCCGTGGGTTGGACGTAGCCGAGAAAGAGGTTGCCAGAATAGACTTCCTGATTTTCGATTCCAAGATAGGTTTGCAAGGCACGGGGGCCGCTACCAATAAGAAGTGTCGGGAAGCCAAGCCGACGGGAATGAACACGGTGGACGGTGTGGGAGGTGATGAACAGACGGGGGATATAGACGAGGATGAATTGTGCCGCAAAAAGGAAGAGAAAGGCAGCATAATAGCTGCGATAAGAGGTGATAGTGTCGTCGATGATGAGGGCAAAAAAAAGCAGGATGCAGCCTATGAGGGTGGAGACAAGAGTTTCGATGAGTTCTTTGAGGCGTGATTTATGCAGCACGTCGCGATAAGTACCCATTAGGACATAGAATGCTATCCAGCAGGCCACCACGAGGGGAAGTCCAATCCAGTAGTGGGTATCAGAAAAGATTTGAGTAGAAATCGGGAGGTCGGTTGCGATGGGGGCGATGGTAAGTTTACGGAAGAGGAAAAAGGCAGTCCAAGCAAGGGCTGAAGCAAGGGTGTCGGAGAGGAGGTAGGCGAGACGGAGACGGCGTTGCATAGCGGAGGGCGGGGTTAGAGGGCGACGGAGGTGGTGAGGAGCTTGACATTGTCGAGACTGATGTCGCCGCCGAGGCCATTTTCATTGACAGCGCGGAACTGCAGGCGGAAAGTGGAAGGATGGTTGAAGTAAGACCAAGTACGTCCCAAATTGATGTAGAGGTGCTGCCAATGGGAAATCGGATTGATGGTCATGACGGAGACAAGGTCGTCGCTTGAATTTTCATAGTAGGAGGCTTTCATATAGACTTGCAGTGGGAGGTCGCTACGGACATCGAGTTCAAGGTAGACAATCTTGGTCGGGTCGGGGATGTAGAAGATATCCTCAATGGAGAAATCCACCACCGACTCGGAGGCATCGACATGCAGTAGGCCATAACCGAGGCCTGTGCAGGCGCCTGCGGGGTCGCTACGCTTCCATTCCAGCGGTGGAGTGAGGCGGATGGTGTCGGTGGGGAGTTCAAAGGGTTCAAAGAGATGGGGAGCATCGGTGAGGGAATTATAGGTGGTGCTATCAAGACCGAGGTTGAGGGTGTCGCCGCTGGTAAGGGATACACCCTTGTGCTGGATAGGATTGTAGAAGGTGTAGAACGGGAGTGCACCCGAGATGCCGCTTTGCTCGATGGCGGGATAGATATTGATATAGTCCACCGCCCCCGAATAAAGTACCGGGATGGTGAAAGGAAGGCGGTAGAGGCCAAGCGTATCAACCTTGGAAGCTCCTGGGTAGTGAGCCACAACGTAGGCAGCCACGATATCGGAACGATAGAAACCCGAGTCGGCAGAGAGTGCCCCTGTGGTGGGAATATATGTGGTAATGCCATCAAGATGAAGAAAGGATGGCGGGGTGAAATCATCGTCGCCACAAGCGGCGAGACTTAATGACAGCACGATGACGGCAAGCAGAAGTCGAATCCTCACGGCTTTTTCATACTAATTTTCTCCACTAACGCACAGGGCAAGAAAAATATTATTAAGCGATTGAAAATAATTGCGTACTTTTGCAGCAACAAAAGGGTCAAGGAGGGCATTGCCCCTCTGCGGCCTAAAACAAGAAGCGATATGAAAGAGCTGGCAATGCACGTTTACGACCTAATGGAGAATTCCACGGCAGCCGATGCGTCAGAGGTGAGGCTGACGATAGTGGATAGCCTCAAGAACAATGATTTCCACTTCACAATAGAAGACAACGGAAAGGGGATGTCGCCCGAGTTTTTGGCGAAGGTAACCGACCCCTACACCACCAGCCGCACGACACGCAAAGTGGGGCTTGGACTGCCACTGATTAAGATGAACACCGAGAAATGCGGTGGTGGGATGCGATTGACCAGCGAGCTGGGCAAAGGCACACGATTGGAATTTTGGTTTGAACACAACAACTGGGATCGCCCGCCGATGGGCGACCTTGCAGGCACACTGGTGATGCTGCTTTCAGCTCATGAAGATATCCACTTCGTGATTACCTACCGCACGGACAAGGATGAGTTTGTGCTTGACACCGATGAACTGAAGGATGCGTTGGACGGGATGTCGATGAACGATATACACATCATTAACTACCTGAAAGAGATGGTGGCAGAGAATTTGAGCGAGGTAGGGGCAAACGAGTAAGGGGAAAGGATGACTAATGGTTAGGGTTGGGGTGCTTTCAGACACACACGGGGTGTTGCCTCCGCAGGTGTTCTCGTTTTTCAAGGATTGCGATGAGGTGTGGCACGCGGGGGATATTGGGACAGGAGTACTGGAAGAGTTGCGAGAGTGGAAGAGGGTGAGAGCTGTATGGGGAAATTGCGACAGTTTTGCACTACACTACGAACTGGAGGAGCGAGCTTTCTTCGAGTGCGGTGGGCTTCGTGTGATGATGACACACATCGGGGGTTGGCCTGGACACTATCCCCACGAGTTGCAACGCACACTGGCACTGGCCAAGCCCGACATCTTTGTGTGTGGCCATAGTCATATCTTGAAAGTGATGTACGACAAAGAGATGGGGCTGCTGCATATCAATCCTGGGGCTGCGGGAAGGCAGGGGTTTCACCAAGTAGGGACACTGGTGAGGTTTGTGATAGATGGGCAACCGAAGGAATTGGAGGTGCTGGAATTCCCTAAACTGAATCGGACTGACGCTGGGCGACCACAACACCCGTAATAACAAGGACGATACCAATAAGCTTGGCCCATGTAAATCCCTCTTGCCCTATGGCCACAGCGGCTATGAGCGAAACGGCAGGCGAGGCATTGTAGAAAGAGCAGGCACGTGAGGTGCCGAGATAGCGGATGCCAATATTGTAGAAAACATACGCAAATCCCGAGCAACAGGCACCCAGCAGGAAGATATAGATCAGCAGCCGAGGAGTGAAATGGATGAGGGGGAGACTGGCATGGTCGGCAAAAAGCACTACGGGAAGGTAGTAGACGAGGCCAATAAGGTTCTGATAGGCTGTGATGGTGATGGGCTGGTAATGGTCTACAATTTTGGTGAGTACCAGCATATAGACCACCGCGATAAACACGGCCATGCCGAGGAAGAGAAACCCGTTGAGGCTTCCTGAAAGGGTTTCACCACCAATGAGCGTTACTCCAATACCAAGAAAAGAGAGGAAGATACCAAGGATGATGGTCGGCTTAATGGGTTGGCGATAGACAATGTATAACCCAAATGGCACAAAGAGTGGGATGGTGGCCACGATGAGCGAAGCAAGGCTGCTACTGACGTAGCGCACACCCGAGGCTTCGCAGAAATGATAGACGAAAGGCTCGGCAAAGACAAGTAGGAGAAACCACTTGAGGTCGCCTTTGCGGATGGGTTCAAGCTTATGCTGAAAAGCGAGCAACGGGACAAGGATAGCCGAGGCCACAGCCAAACGCATAGCTACCAGAAGGCTGGCACTAATATGGGGTGATTCGGCAAACACTTCCTTGGTGAGGATAAAACTGCACCCCCAAAAAGAGATGGCTAAAGTGAGCAGCAGGTAAACCAGAGGACGGCGCATCAGAAAGGATAATTTATACCGAAATTGAGTACACTTTGGTTGATGTTCCAATGGGGAGGACGCCAGCGGAAAGAGGTAGCGAATCCTGGGTCGTAGAGAGGTAGGGCAAAGTCGAGCCGGACGGTGGCTATGGACACATTGAGCCGCAGCCCCAAGCCAACCCCTACTGCTACCTCGCTTGGGATGCTGCTCCACTTAATTTCACCTCCCTCATATTGGCTTGATGAATGGAAAAGCCAGACGTTTCCCATATCGCTGAAGAGCGCCCCCTCGAGAATGCCGACAATAGGGAAACGAGCCTCAAGATTGATGACGAGCTGAAGGTCGCCTACACGCTCAAGGAGGTCGGTGCTGCTATTGTAGCTGCCAGGGCCAAGATGCCGCAATTGCCATGCACGCAATGTGGTAGGGCCTCCACCGAAAAAGCTTTTTTCGTAGGGCATGGAGAGCGAGTTGCCATAAGGCAGACCGGCTCCAATAAGCAGTCTGCCCACGAGGGAGGATTTGGTGCCTACATATTGGTAGTGGGTCAGTTCAGCACCGAGCCTCACATATTGCGAAAAAGGGACACCAAACATTTGAATGACAGCATTGGTGTCGGTTGCAAGGTGCGTGGCACGCCCGACAGTTTGTAGCAATAGTCCTGCAGATTCAAGACTGAAGTGCAAAGCTGTGAAATGCTGGCGGATGCCATATTGCTGGTTACTATAAGTGAAGTCGTATCGGGCATCAAGAATAAAGTGGCTGCTATATTGATATTTGAGACGAAGGTCGTTGATTTGGCGCAGACGCGAGGTGAAATCTTCATCAAGGTTGAGCATTCTAACAAAAGTAACCTCCACTGGCAAGAGTTGGTGCTTGGAATGTGAATTTTGGTTCCATAAGTAACCAAAAGAGGTACTGGCAAGTACACGCTCAAAATAGTATCGATACTGATAACTGCCGCCTAAAGAGACAAGCGTATGCGGCTTGATGCGTTGGAAAGTGAGGGTACTCGCGAAAGGCAAAAGAAACGTAGGCATATCAAGAGAGAGGTCAATTCCCGACTCAAAAGCACTAAAATTGTTGTAGAATCCTTGAGTGCCTCCCGAAAGACTGAGTTTGGAGAGTTCAAAAAGCAACGAGCCTTTCACTTTCAGCAATTCTGCCCCACCGAAGAGGTTTTTGTGCTGGTATTCTACTGCTGTTTCGAGACCGAGATTGCCATTAGAAAAGAAGTTTCCTGAACTTTGCGTGCCAAGTGGGGAAGCATTGGTGAGTTCAAGCGAGAAGCTCATTCGCTGCTGTACAGCAGGGATGAGGCGAACATGCGCATCGATGAGCGGCAATGAGTCGGTCGATGAAGGTGATGGGGCAAAGTCGATGTTGATATACTTGAAGTTGCGCAATCCGATAAGGGAGTTGTAGGTGGTACTGACATGGCGAGGGCGATAGGTCATGCCAGGGAAGAGCATCATGGCACGACTAATCGTGCGAGGTGAGGGTGAGATGGGCTTGTTGTAGACAAAATGAAAATCCACCTGACGCCGAGGGGTGGGGTAGGTATAGATTAGGGTATCAAAAGAGATTTCATGACTCTGTATGCCTGCATTTGAGTTGGGGTATATGTAGATGTTGTTGATGTGGTAAACATTCAAATCGGTAGCATCCACCTCCACGTCTATGGTCAGATGCTGTCGATCATACGTTGTATCAACCACGAAATGCACACATTCAGTATTAGCCAAATAGTAGCCCATCTCCCGCAGATTGCTCACCAGGCGAGTACGTTCAGCCACCAAATGAGCTTGATTGTAGGCTTCTCCTGCTTTGATGGGCGAATCCGTTTTCCATTGCTCCAGCAAACGTGCTACATCGGGATTGCTGGTATGGTAGGTTACTTCATCAATATGGTAACGAGGCGAGGCTTTCAGGTGAAAGCAGAGGTTGATGTTGCGCCGACGGATAGAAAGGGTGTCGAAACTGACTTCAGTCTGAAAGCAACCTCGCGACTGCATAAGACCTTGCAGCTGCGTTGCTGTGCGAACCGCTAATGCTTCATCGTAGACCACTGGGGCCTCTCCGAGACGATGCATGTAGTTGTTCCACATATTGCTGTTGGTATCGGTCATAAAGCAGTAGAGCCATTTGGCCACGGGCAGCCATTTGATGCCAAATACCTTTATATTTGGGCGCTGGCTGTAGTAGTTTTTTGCGTCTTTAATGGTCTCCTTTACTTCGGCAGGCACATCGCTGCTATCAGCCATCTGCAAGTCAAGTTCAATGCTATGCAGCACGTGTTCTCCTTTCGGGATATAGCGTCCCATGGTGCACGCGGAAGCCACAACCACCCATAGTGCAAGGAGGATTATATGCTGCCAACTACGCTTCAAGGCTACGGAGTATTGCGTCGGTACCACCCACATGGCTGCTGATATATTCCCGACATATTTCCGAAGGGGTGTTGAGGCGTGCAGGGTCAGCCAATAGGGGGACCACCACCCCAGTCAGTTCCTCATAGGTGCTTATTGACCATCCACCTCCAAGTGCTATGATGTCGTGTGCCTCTTGAAACTTGGCATAATTAGGGCCAAACACCACAGGTAGGCCAAAGGTAATTGCCTCCAATATATTGTGTATCCCCACTCCAAAGCCTCCTCCAATGTAGGCTATTGCCCCATAGCGGTAAAGTTGAGAAAGTTTACCGACGTTATCTATGATCAGAGTACGCTGCGATGCGTCAGGCTGGACATCCCCCGAGGCAATCTGACTATAGCGCAGGCTGCTTGGGAAAAGTCGCTCGATTTGCTCCACATGCTCACTATTAACCTCGTGCGGGGCCACAATGAGACGCATCGGACGTTCATCCTCTACCATCAAGCGAGCCAACAATGATTCGTCGGGAGGCCAACTGCTTCCTGCCACCAACACTATGCTACCATCTTCCGTTGCATTCAACCACTGCTCTACCACGCTGTCGCTTGCCGCCTTTTGGGCGATCTGCCCCACTCGGTCAAATCGGGTATCAGCAGCTATGCTGCACTGGCTGATACCCAGCCCTTGCAGCAAGTGCAAGCTTTCTTCGTTCTGCACAAAGATGCGGCTATAGCAACTCTTTATTTGCCCCCCGAACCACCTTCCCCAAGGCTTGAAAAAGTATTGTCCAGGGCGAAATATGGCCGAGAATAGATAGGTGGGAATATGTCGGCGATGAAGCTGGTTAAGGTAGTTATACCAAATATCATACTTTACAAAAAACGCCATCTTCGGATGCACTGCATCAAGGAACCGCCGCACGTTGCGCGGAGTATCAAGCGGTAGATAGCAGACGGCATCGGCTCCGCCATAATCTTTTCTCACCTCATAACCCGATGGGGAGAAGAAGGTGAGCAGCATGGGCTGGTCGGGGTGCTGCCTGCGGTAGGCTTCCATAACTGGTCGCGCTTGCTCAAATTCACCCAGGCTTGCCGCATGAAACCATACTGCCCCTTTGCCCAACATTTCTACCCGCCGAGGCCACTCCCTCCATCCCCTCGCGATTTGCTTTGCTTTCCTATGTCCAAAGAGAGCAGCCATCCGAAGACAGAAGCCATAGCATGCTATCGCTATCGTATATATGCTTCGCATCATATCGATCAATAGTAGTAGTAATCATAGGTTGTCTTCCCCATCAAGGGGAACATCCAGCTGAGCTTAATACCGTACATCATATCGAAGTAGCGGTTACCATCCTTACCTTTGAGCCCCATCAAGTCGTCCAGCTGGTAGGGGCGACTGGAGAATGTGAAGCATTCGCTAACCTCAAGGGTAAGCTTGAAATTGATATAGGTATGGTAGTTGCTCATGTAGATAACCCCCACCCCTTCTGACAGCAATGCTCCGTTGCGCAGGTGGTCGTAGAGCTTGGCATAATCTCCCTGCAATCCTGGCACGGGAGCTTCGTTCATATCTTGTGTGAAGACTGTCTTCTGCATCATCCAACCTCCCCCCAATTTCAATAGCAATCCCGAGTTGGGATTCTTCGGCGAAAAGGGGATTATCTTGGCCACCCCCACTCTTGCCGAGAGGCTGCGGTTGTAGGCCGTAACTGCCCCATCATAGCCACCCCAACTGAGTACATATCCACCTTCGGTGTATATGTTGCGTATTCGCTGCTCGCGACTCTTAAGGTTATCGCTATTGTAGCCAAACCACAAGTCCCCCTCGAGGGTTACCATCCAGTTGCTTTTGTATTTGTAGTCACACTCTATCGAGAAGTCAAGAAACGGCCCTTTATAGAGGTCTGCCATGCCGCCTCCCGACACGCCCCCACTTGCACTCCCCCACCCTGGCATCAATGCCCCTGCCGAAAAACCCACTATATGGCATTCCAATGTGTCGGCATTCAGCTTCACCTGTGCCTTACCCACGACTGCCAACATTAGCAGCGGTAGCATGATTATCAGTCGTTTTGACATCATCCTTGTAAAAAGATTATTGCCCACTCGAATATTTTGAGTACCTTTGCATTCTGTTTTCAGTAAACGCAGTTCTGATTGTTTTATTATTCATACCGCACAAATTATGGCAAAAGACTTTCCTAAACGCAGCGAAAACTATTCTGAATGGTACAACGAACTGGTCGTGCGTGCCGACCTGGCCGAGCAGAGCGCCGTGCGTGGTTGCATGGTGATAAAGCCCTACGGCTACGCTATCTGGGAGAAGATGCAGCACGAACTTGACCGCATGTTCAAAGCCACTGGCCACCAGAACGCCTATTTCCCCCTCTTTATCCCCAAGAGCTTCCTCAGCCGCGAGGCCGAGCATGTCGAGGGTTTCGCCAAGGAGTGTGCCGTGGTGACGCACCACCGCCTGATGAACGACCCCGATGGCAACGGCGTAGTGGTTGACCCCTCTGCTAAACTGGAAGAAGAACTTATCGTCCGCCCCACCTCCGAAACCATCATCTGGAGCACCTACAAGAACTGGATCAAGTCCTACCGCGACCTGCCCATCCTCTGCAACCAGTGGGCCAACGTGGTGCGTTGGGAAATGCGCACGCGTATGTACCTCCGCACCGCCGAATTCCTCTGGCAGGAGGGCCACACCGCCCACGCCACACGCGAGGAAGCCGAGGCCGAAACACGCCGTATGCTCAACGTCTATGCCGACTTTGCCGAAAAATATATGGCTATGCCCGTGCTGCGCGGCCACAAGAGCCCCAACGAGCGCTTCGCCGGTGCCCTCGACACCCTCTGCATCGAGG
>JAFTBM010000053.1 GCA_017455205.1 Bacteroidales bacterium | reverse complement strand
TCCCTGAACAGTTTCTGGAAACGGACACGCTCAACGATTGGCAGCTGCTCCACCAATGCCATGACGCTTTCTGCTGTGTGTTTTTGCTCTTCCATATCAAATTAACGAAAAAACCAGTCGATTATTGCACTTGAGCGAAAAGGAATAACAAAAATACTTAAAAAAGTTCACCATCATCATATAAAGACCAATCATTTCCATAATCTTCGCATCCATAAAAGTCTTCGCAAACCGAATCCAATATATCTAATGGAATCAGTAGACCATGAGGGTTTTCACGGTGAGGGTAGACGCAACGTTCCCAAACTCCATTAGGATGCACGTAAAACCTCCCATCGTAATAAAAATATAACATTTCAATTTTACATCGTCTTTTATATAAGTTAAAATCCAATGAATCAATTGAATCTCTAACCGAATGAATATAATCAAGTGGTACAATGGTACAGTCGGCGTCAACCCATGCGATGTGAGAATTACACCCCCCGACAATTGCACAGAATGCAACCAACAGGAAAGCTTTCACGGATTTTAGTAACAGGTTTTTCATAGGACAAGATATTAAGGTGCTTTGACAACAATAGAATAACACAATAGACAAGAAAATATTGCAGGAATAAAGAAAAAAAGTAACAAAAGGATAAAAAAAAGGGCATCCCGGCGGGAAAGCCAGGATGCCCCTTAATCATTTACAAGAACCTGAAAGCAGATAATGCTCGACGGCCTCGCGGAACTGGTCGAAGGTGCGGCATATCACATATTGGTTGCCGACCTTTTCCATTTCCTGCTGCCAGAGTTTCTGTGTGTCGCACTGAACGCCTACTTTTTTATAATATTTTATCTATTAATACGCTGGTTATGTTAAATAAAATATTTTAACTACAATCTTTAGCTCTTTATTTTAGCGTCTCACATTGTTGGGTTGATGAGTTACAGATGCTGTGGGCACAGGTCGCAATAGTATCTTTATTCAGGAGCTGTAGCTGTCAGAATGATTGCGGCTTTGTCAATATGGCAGTCGGATTTCAGCTGCGATACGCTGCCGTGGGTTACAAAGCAATCGTCGATGGCAAGTATCTTGATGTGTGGAGTAACTTGTGGGTGTCTCTCGGCTATATATTGCATTATAGCTTCGCCAAATCCTCCTTTTTTTATTCCGTCCTCTATGGTGATGATGCGACGGAAACCTGCTTTTGCGATGTGGTCAAGCAATTGGGTGTCGAGCGGACGGAGAAATCGCATATTGTAAACGGCTGCTGAAATACCTTGCGTTTGCAGTTCATCGGCGGCTGTTAGTGCGTCATTGACGGGATGGCCGATGCCAAGAATGGCCATATCAGAACCCTCGCGGAGAAGACTCCCCTCCCCTACTCTAATTTCGTGAAATTCTGATTTCCAGTCGCTATGCACGCTACTGCCCCGAGGATAGCGGATGATGAATGTGCCGTGGTTGGGAAGTTGAGCCGTGTACATCATGTCGCGCAGTTCGTGTTCGTCGATAGGTGCGCAGATTGTGAGATTGGGTATGGGGCGAAGGGAAGCAAGGTCGAAGATACCGTGGTGTGTAGGGCCGTCATCGCCCACGAGTCCAGCACGGTCAAGGCAGACGACCATCGGTAGGCGTTGAAGTGCCACGTCGTGAATGATTTGGTCGTAGGCTCGTTGGGCGAATGAAGAATAGATGTTGCAGAAAGGCATCATTCCCGCAGCTGAAAGGCCAGCAGCGAAGGTGATGGCGTGTTGCTCCGCGATGCCTACATCGAATACGCGTTGGGGCATGACTTCCTGCATAAGATTGAGCGAGCTGCCACTGAGCATGGCTGGTGAGATGCCCACGATGGCGGGATTGTGTTCAGCCAGTTCGATGAGTGTGCGTCCGAAGACCTCTTGGTAGCGCAGGGGGCTATCACCATCGTCGGTGAGGATTTGGTCGCCAGTGCGAATGTCGTAGCGGCCTGGTGCGTGGTAGACTATGGGGTTTTGTTCGGCTTGTCGTAGACCTTTTCCTTTGGTAGTAACCACGTGGAGTAATTTAGGTCCTTCAATATCTTTCAAGCGTCCCAGTGTGTTGAGGAGCTGGGACATATTATGCCCATCTATCGGGCCGAAATAGCGTATGCCGAGAGCTTCGAAGAGGTTGCTTTTGCCGAGGGCAAGGGTTTTGGCCAAGCCAGTCAGCCGCTGTATGATGCCGACGGAGTGGCGGAGGCGACGGTCATTGCTGTCGCCGTCGAGACGCTGCCAGACGTGTTCTTTCAGACGATTGTAGCGGCGTGAGGATGTGAGGCGTGTTAGATAGCGATTGAGGCCACCTACGGCACGGTCGATGGAGATACCATTGTCGTTGAGGATGATGAGTAGGTTGGTTTTAGAGAGTCCTGCATTGTTGAGAGCCTCAAAGGCTTCACCACCAGTGAGGGCACCGTCGCCTATGACGGCTATGTGGTTGCGCTTGGTGTTGCCTTGCAGGCGGGATGCGGTGGCCATACCGAGAGCCGCGGAAATGGAGGTAGAGCTATGTCCTGTGCCAAAGGCATCGTATTCGCTTTCGCTTCGTTTTGGGAAACCACTGAGTCCGCCATAGGTACGGAGTGTGGGAAAATGCTCCCCCCTACCAGTCAGGATTTTGTGGGCATAGGCTTGATGCCCCACGTCCCATATTAGCTTATCGTCAGGGGTGTTGAATACGTAGTGAAGGGCAACGGTGAGTTCAATGGTGCCGAGGCTTGAAGCGAGGTGGCCAGGGTGAGATGCGAGAGTATCGATGATATAGTCGCGTAGTTGGTCGGCCAAGGGTTGAAGTTGGTCGGGAGGGAGTTTGCGGAGGTCAGCGGGGGTATGGATGTCGCGTAGTAGCATGATTGTCTGGAATTAATGGTAGTTGTAGCTTGGCGATTGTTTGGGTAGAGGTTCGAATGCTTTGTTAAGGCGCTTGTCTGGCAGACGGCCTTGTGCACCATTTTGCAACTCCCACTTGCCATCGATAAATACGTAGGCCAGTTCTACCCCCGAGGGTACATAGTACTGGTAAAGTCCTTGCATACCTGGCACTTGGGGTTCCACCTCATCGAAGATTATCATTCGCTCTTTGTGTTGTTTGCGTTTCTCTACAGTGCGATAGCGATTGGTGCCTTTCACCTTTACGCGCTCGCGTGTAACTTCTTCCACAAACTGCTCTTCGTAGCTGAGGTTGACCATTGCACGGTCGGTATATTCCAGCACTATGCGACGCAGCGTGCGCTCACGGCGGAACAGAGGTGCTCCGAATTGCACTTTACCCGAGCGTATTATCACAGGTTCAATCACTTTTCGCTCGGTGATATTATCTACCCCATTCCAGCCAAGGAGGGTGTAGTAGGTGCGGTCGGCGTGGGTTGTTTGGATGATGTCTTGATAGACAGCTCCAAACCAGTTGTCGGGTGTGAATAGCGATTCTTCACGGTTTATGCACTCATCGGATTTATCGTGGAGGAGCTGATATTCGTAGCTCTCTTCACGGTCGTTGTAGTATTGCACAGCTCCAAAGCATTCAAACTCGCCATTATCACGCACCACAGCCCAAGTGAAGAGCCGCAGGTGGCCGTCGGGCGAAGTCAGCACCGAAGCATTTTGTGGCAATTTCCATTGCCAACGCTCGGAATGCTCCGTTGTTAGTGCTTGTTCGAGGGTTTGCACGGCATCCTCCGATGCAAGATAGCGCTCATTGTCAGTAGGGGCAGTGGCTACTTTTTCAAGCAGTGCCGACAACTGCCTCTGGTATTGTTGCATCAACGGCTTGTCCTGTGCTTTCGCGACAAACGGAAAACACAAGAATGTAACGAGCCACAACTTGTATTTCGCAACCATACCCTTACCTAACGCATTCGACACCTTTATATTTTATTTGCTTTGAAAAATAGCCTCCTTGCAGTCAAGCAGCATGGAGGCTATTTGGGTCATTTCTGACGAAAGCGTTAGTGGAGGAATGCCAGCAGGATACCAGCAGCCACTGCCGAGCCTACCACGCCAGCCACGTTGGGCCCCATGGCGTGCTGCAGCAGGTAGTTGGTCTTGTCGTACTCCAAGCCCACATTGTTCGACACGCGGGCGGCATCGGGCACGGCACTGACACCACTATTGCCGATGAGGGGGTTGATCTTGTTGCCCTCTTTCAGGAAGAGGTTCATGATCTTCACGAAGAGCACTCCGCAGAAGGTGGCCACAATGAACGAACCAGCTCCGAGACCGAATATCATCAGCGATTTGCCTGTGAGGAATACCGAAGCTTGCGTGGAAGCTCCCACGGTGATGCCAATGAGCAAGGTGCAGATATTGACCACTGCATTGGAAGCCACCTCCGAGAGGCGCTTGGTAACGCCGCACTCTTTCAACAGGTTGCCGAAGAAGAGCATACCCAGCAGCGGCAGACCGCTCGGCACTATGAAGGCACAGAAGAGCAGACCAATGATGGGGAAAGTAATCTTTTCCAACTTCGACACTTGGCGCGGTGGCTTCATGCGGATGGTACGCTCCTTTTTGGTGGTCATCATGCGCATAATGGGAGGCTGGATGACTGGTACCAGTGCCATGTAGGAATAGGCCGAGACTGCGATAGCACCCATCAGGTCGGGAGCCAATTGTGAGGAGATGAAGATGGCTGTGGGGCCGTCGGCACCGCCGATAATGCCAATAGCACCAGCCTCATTGGGCATAAAGCCGAGTGCCAAAGCTCCCATGTAGGCAGCAAAGATACCCACTTGGGCAGCAGCACCAATCAGCATCAGCTTCGGGTTGGAGAGCAGGGCGGAAAAGTCGGTCATGGCACCGATGCCAAGAAATATCAGTGGTGGGTACCAGCCGTTTTGCACACCATGGTAGAGGATGTTCAATACCGACCCCTGCTCGTAGATACCGATTTTCAGCCCTGGATAGAACGGAATATTGCCGATGAGCATACCAAATCCAATGGGAACCAGCAGGAGCGGCTCAAATTCGTACTTGATGCCGAGGAAGATGAACACCAAGCCGACCAATATCATGGCCACATGACCCCATTGCACATTGGCGAAGCCCGTGTATTCAAGGAACTGCACCAACTGTGTCGACATGAACTCCATGAAGCCACCTGTTGCTAAACTTATCATTTTCTTCTCTGTTAATGGTTATTGGGTGAGCGGAAGCACTGATGCTCAAAGCAGCACATTAACGGCTTCCGTCTTTCCGTGTTCCTGTGATTTTATCCGATGATGACCAGCACGTCGCCTTCAAGCACGCTGTCGCCCTTGCGAACCTTCACCTCCTTGACGGTGCCGCTGCAGTCGGCCTCGATGTTGTTTTCCATCTTCATGGCCTCGAGCAGCACCACGGTCTGACCCTCTTTGACGGCATCGCCCACATTGACGAATACGTCAAGTATAGTGCCAGGCAGCGGGGTGGTAACCTTGCTTCCCGCCGCAGGAGCATTGCTCTTCTGGACTGCACCGCCTGCTGCTGGCGTTACCTGTGCGGCTTTTTGAGTAACCACCGTGCGCTTCTGCTGCTTGATGGCTTGGTCGACGGTAACCACATAGTCCTTACCATTGACGCTGAGCTTTATCTCCTGGCCTTCCACTTCGTTGATATCCACAGCGTAGTCGTTGCCATTTATTTTGAGTTTGTAGTTTTTCATGGCTTATCTCTTGTTGTTAAAATAATGGTTCATGTTGTAGTACTTAGCGTTCCATGGTGTCCACTCGCGCTCCACCTTTTGGATGGTGATGATGCCCTCCTCTTCATCGTGGAGTTCATCATTGTAGAGGTGGATAGCAGCAGCAATGGCGGCGTAGACCTCCTCTTCGGTGGAGGCAGAGCTGCCCTCGGCCACGGGGGTGATACCTTTCTTGGGCTTCTTTTCTTTGTTCTCTTTACGTTTTTCGGCCCCCATTATCAGCTTGGCCGAACCCGAAAGGATGATGGCGATAAACACCAAGGCAAGGAATACCACCGACACGGCCACGGCCGTCAGACCGATACCAATAGGGTCGGAATTCTTAATCTTCTCGGCCTGTTTGGCCACGCGATAGTGGAAGACGGCAGGCTGGCTCTCGGCAAAGCTCTCTATACCTTCTTTCATGGGGATAAGAGCAATGTCGTAGCCATAAGAGTTGCGTCCTACCACCATCATACGCCCTGGCTCTATGTGCATGGCATACATCGGGCTGCTGAACGAGTGGCTTGCCACTGGATTGAGCTTCTGGTCGAGCAAGGCGATATATGCGGTATCCTTTACGGCCGAGGCCAGCAGCACCACATAATCACCCATAAATCCTACGCTCACCGGGCGTTTGATGCCTTTGAGGTCGTGCACTTTGTAGGTGCTGTCGGTCTTGTGGCTTGCCACAGTGTCAAACCGACCATCTGCCATCATCTTCACCAAGTGGATGGAGCATTCGGCACTGTCTATAGCCACGAAGGCGTCCATCTTGGGCGAGTAGGCTATCTTGACGCTCTGGAAGTTGATGTCGCGTCCCATTCCAGGCATCATACAGTGGCCATGGTGGGAGGAGTCAAACTGCGGGGCAGCTGCTGGCATCGTAGCCCCTGCCGTGGCATCGTGCGGCCCCATAGGGTGAGGCGGCTGTGCTGCGGCGGGAAGCATTGCTGCGGCAAGCGCACCCGTCAATAGTATCTTACTGATTGTCTTCATTCTTATGCCAATTTATTTTCCACATCAAAACAAGCTTTGCCCCAGTGCCGCACCGCCCGACAAGCGACCAGCACAGCACTGCGGGGCTCGGCTTTATTCTGCCTGTTTCTTGCAGCAAGCACTGCTGTCGGCTTTTTCACCTTTGCAGCAACGGGTGCTGTCAGCCTTCATTTTGCAGCAGGCAGCACTGTCGGCCATCTCGCCTTTGCAGCACTTGCCAGCATTCTCGCCACAGCATTCGGCTGTGCCACACTTCTCGCAGCCGGCACATTTGGCCTCGCGGCACTCGTCGCTACACTGGCAGCATGTGCTGTCGCACTGGTGCTTATCGCATGCCTTGACGGCACAGGCTGCGCTGTCGGCAACCCCTTCGGCTGACTTATTACAGTTGCAGGCGGCAAATGCCATCGTGGCTACCGCTGCAAGAACTATGAGAGCTATTTTCTTCATTGTTTTGATGCTTATTAAATGTTATGCTACATTAATTTTCTTACAGCGGCAGATTGCTATGTTTCTTCATCGGCAGGCTGTCCTTCTTGGTCTGCAACGCTTGCAGGGCACGGATGACGCGGAAGCGAGTGTTGCGAGGCTCAATAACATCGTCGATGTAGCCATATTTTGCAGCATTGTAGGGGTTGGCGAACTGGTCGTTGTATTCCTTCTCCTTCTCGGCCATGAACTTGGCTTTCTCGTCGGCATCGGTGATTTCCTTCAACGCGCGTCCGTGCAGCACCTCGGTGGCACCGCTGGCACCCATAACGGCAATTTGTGCCATCGGCCAAGCATAGTTGATGTCGCTCCGCAACTGCTTGCAGCTCATCACGATGTGGGCTCCGCCGTAGCTTTTGCGCAAGGTTACCGTCACTTTGGGCACCGTGGCCTCGCCGTAGGCGAAGAGCATCTTGGCACCATGCACAATCACGCCGTTGTACTCCTGGCCCGTACCAGGCAGGAAGCCAGGCACATCGACCAACGTTACCAGCGGAATGTTGAATGCATCGCAGAAGCGCACAAAGCGTGCACCCTTGCGCGAGGCATTGCAGTCGAGCACACCAGCCATCGACTTGGGCTGGTTGGCCACGATACCCACGCTCATACCACCCATGTGGGCAAAGCCGACCACAAGGTTGGGGGCAAACTTGCTGTGCACCTCGAGGAACTTACCATCATCGACTATGGCATCAATCACCTCTTTCACGTCGTAGGCCTCGTTGGGGTTCTCGGGGATGAGGTGGTTGAGGCTGTCTTCCATGCGGTCGACGGGGTCGTCGGTGGCCACATGGGGAGCTTCCTCAAAGTTGTTGCTGGGGAGGTAACCCATCAGCTCGCGGATTTGCTCAATGGTGGCCTCCTCGGTGTCGCCCACAAAGTGCGCCACGCCGCTCTTGGTGGCGTGCACCATAGCGCCGCCGAGTTTATCGACTGACACATCCTCGCCCGTAACGGTCTTCACCACCTTCGGACCTGTGAGGAACATGTAGCTGTTCTCTTTGCTCATGAAGATAAAGTCGGTCAGCGCAGGGCTATAGACCGACCCGCCAGCGCAGGGGCCAAAGATGGCACTGATCTGCGGCACCACACCGCTGGCCAAGATATTGCGCTCGAATATCTCGGCGTAGCCAGCCAGTGCGTTGCAGCCCTCCTGGATGCGGGCACCACCCGAGTCGTTCAATCCAATCACGGGGGCTCCCACCTTCATCGCTTGATCCATCACCTTGCATATCTTCTGCGCCATCGACTCGCTGAGCGACCCGCCGAAGACCGTGAAATCCTGTGCAAAGACGTAGACCAGCCGTCCGTTGATGGTGCCATAGCCCGTCACCACGCCGTCGCCCAAAAACGACTGCTTCTGCATGTCGAAATTGGTGCAGCGGTGGGTAACAAACATATCAAACTCCTCAAACGACCCTTCGTCGAGCAACAGGGCAATGCGCTCCCGCGCAGTGAGTTTGCCCGACTCGTGCTGTTTGTCAATACGCTTCTGGCCTCCGCCCATTTTGGCTTCGCCACGCTTGTCAAGCAGCTCTTTTATCTTTTCTTCAAAAGCCATGATGTATTTTTGTTTTGTTTATACTTATTCTCACTTATTATTTGCAGCAGAACTCGGTCAGCACCCCCAGCGTCGACTTGGGGTGGAGAAATCCTATCTGCAAACCTTCGGCACCAGGCCGACTCTGCTTATCTATCAGCCGCACTCCCTTGGCCTCGGCCTCCTGCAGGGCAGCATCGGTATTCTCCATAGCAAATGCGATGTGATGCATACCGCCGCGACCACCGTTTTTCTCAATGAACGAAGCAATTGTGCTGTCATCACTGGTGGGCTCCAAGAGCTCAATCTTCACGTCGCCACAGCGGAAAAAGGCGGTCTTCACTTTCTGATCCTTCACCTCTTCGATGGCGTAGCACTTCAGCCCCATCACGTCCTCCCAGTAGCGGATGGCCTCATCAAGGTTGGTAACGGCGATGCCGATGTGTTCAATGTGCGAGGGTGTCATCTGTTTTCTGCTTTTTGATTTCTATTCTAATATTTAATATTCAGCGATTTGCGTCAGTTTTGCAGACAAAAATCCACTGCAAATATACATCATTTTTCTCATTCCGCAAAGAAAAAGCAAAGAAATAGTTATTCACAATCTTTCCACACCCCTTTTGTGCTCTTCGTTGTCGGTCTCGCAGCCACTCAACCGCCCAACAGAAGCAGCCACCATCGCCCTTCAATTTCCACCCCTTCCTCCATCGGCATTGTTCCCTCCACCTTCATCCGACCGCGCACCCCTCTGTCCCGACCACCTTTAGCAGCTCCATAGTCCGTCGGAAGGCACTTCGCAAGCGACAGACTTCGACCTTACCATTTTTTTTCTGCCGCACCCCCACCCCACTCCACCCCTCATCAAAAATTCTCCCCAGAACCGCCAAAAGTCTTTCAAATCTCCTTTCAAAATCTTTGCTCAAAGTTCCTCTCGTCTCCACCTAATCAACCTATTTTCACCTATCCTTCACCTACCCATCTCCTACACTGGTAGGCGATGGGTAAGTGATGGGTAGGCGATGATAAGGAGTTGGTAAGGAGATGGTCGGTTGAAGTGTTTGATATACAGCGAATTAGGTTGCTTTCCTGCAAAAGGGCTTAAATGGCTGATTTTCAAGCAAGAATGAATTATCGGCAAAAATGGTGGTTGAAAAATTGGGAAAGGGTGTGAATGATATGTTGTTGATGCTTGCAATGTATTCTCTTCCAGTGGATAAAGGAATGTATTAGGTGCGAAAGCTTGTTTTTGGTAGCTACGGTTAGCCTAAAAGAGCGATCCTGATAAGAGGCGAAGGTCAAAAAGAGGGGTTTTTAGAGAAAATTTTATTGTGCAAACATCTGTTTGTTATGTAATTAATGGCAAGTATATAATGAATTTGGTGGTCAAAGGATGTATTTTTTTTTGGAATGCTAAAATTATTTGTTACCTTTGTTTGCGTCCTGTTCTTTGGATAAGAAAAGTTAAATAACTGAATACAAACAACCTAAAAAACAAAATCCAAAAATGAAGACAGCCTATAACTTCAATGCAGGTCCCTGTGTCCTGCCCAAAGAGGCCATCGAGTCCACCATTGCCGCTATTCGCGACTTTGACAACACTGGTATCGGCCTGCTCGAGATTAGCCACCGCACCCCCGGCTGGGAGCGCACGATGGAAGAGACCCGCCAGCTGTGGCGCGAGTTGCTCAACATTCCTGCCGAGTATGAGATACTCTTCCTCGGTGGCGGTGCCAGCACTGGCTTTATGGATGTGCCCGCCAACCTGCTGAACAAGAAGGCCGCCTACCTGCAGACTGGTGTCTGGGCCAAGAAGGCCGCCAAGGAAGCCAAGAACTTCGGCGAGACCGTCATCGTGGCCAGCAGTGAGGACAAGACCTACAGCTACATCCCGAAGGGTTGGACCGTCCCCGCCGACGCCGACTACTTCCACATCACCACCAACAACACCATCTACGGCACCGAAATCCGCAAGGACTTCGCCGCCAGCGAGATCAACAACGTGATGCTGGTTGCCGATATGAGCTCCGACATCATGAGCCGTCCCGTCGACGTGAAGAAGTATGGCCTCATCTATGGTGGTGCCCAGAAGAACGTCGGTCCTGCCGGTGTTACCTTTTACATCGTCCGCAAGGACATCCTCGGCAAGATCACCGATCGCACCTATATGAACCCGCTGCCCACCATGGTGGATTTCCGCACCCACGCTGCCGAAGAGGCCAAGAACATCTCCATGTTCAACACGCCTCCCGTGAGCGCCATCTTCGTCATGCACGAGACCCTGAAGTGGGTCAAGAACACCAGCGGCGGTGTCGCCGAGATGGAGAAGATCAACCTCAAGAAGAGCGCCATGCTCTACGAGGAGATTGACCGCAACAGCATGTTCGTCGGCACCGCCGCCAAGGAGGATCGCTCCATCATGAACCACTGCTGGGTGATGGCCGAAGGTCGCGAGAACCTGCAGGATGCCTTCATGGCCTTCGCCAAGGAGCGTGGCATGGTCGGCATCAAGGGTCACCGCTCGGTGGGTGGCTTCCGCGCCAGCCTCTACAACGCTTGCCCCGTCGAGGCCGTTGAGGCTCTGGTGCAGTGCATGCAGGACTTCGAGAAAGCCAACAAGTAATTTTTAAGGCTCAATCAGATTGTAAAAGATTTTAAAAGATTAATGACTGCGTAGCCTTTCTTTTACAATCTTTTACAATCTGATTGAAATAAAAAAAATAAATTGAATATGAAAGTTTTAGTTGCAACTGAGAAGCCTTTTGCCAAGGTGGCAGTTGATGGAATTAAAAAGATTGTCGAGGAGAATGGCTACCAGTTTGCCCTCCTTGAGAAATATACCGACGTGAACGACCTCTACAAGGCCGTTGAGGATGCTGATGCACTCATCGTGCGCTCCGACAAAGTGACCAAAGAGGTCATCGACCACGCCAAACAGTTGAAGATTGTTGTGCGCGCTGGCGCTGGCTACGACAACCTCGACCTCGAGGCTTGCACCGCCCGTGGCATCGTGGCTATGAACACCCCCGGCCAGAACAGCAACGCCGTGGCCGAGCTCGTCATGGGTATGCTCGTCTACGCCGTCCGTAACTTCTACAACGGCAAGAGCGGCAGCGAGCTGATGGGCAAGAAGCTGGGCATCCTCGCCTTCGGCAACGTAGGACGCAACGTGGCCCGCATCGCCAAGGGCTTTGGTATGGATGTCTACGCCTACGATGCCTTTATGACCGCCGAGCAAATCAACGCCAGCGGTATGGCTACCGCCGTTGCCAACCAGCAGGCCCTCTTCGAGACCTGCGATGTGGTGTCTCTCCACATCCCCGCCACCGCCGAGACCAAGCAGAGCATTGGCTACGACCTCGTGGGCAAGATGCACAAGGGCGGCATCCTCGTCAATAGTGCCCGCAAGGAAGTCATCGACGAGGCTGGCCTGCTCAAGCTCATGGCCGAGCGTACCGACCTGAAATACATCACCGACATCATGCCCGATGCCGATGCCGACTTCAAGGCTTTCGAAGGCCGCTACTTCGCCACCCCCAAGAAGATGGGTGCCCAGACCGAAGAGGCCAACATCAACGCCGGTATCGCCGCCGCCAACCAGATTGCCGACTTCTTCAAGACTGGTAACAAGAAGTTCCAAGTGAACAAGTAAGGTTACGGGCTATGGGTTATAGGTTATGGATTATAGAGCTTGGCACGTCAGCCATCAATAACCTATGACCCATAACCCATAACCATTACCCTATGAATTTAGCTATCTTCAACCCTGAGCACGACCTTTGCCTGGCCAAAGGTCGTGTTCATTATGTGCCGCCACGCTCGGCAGTCGACTTCGCCCGCCGCGACGCGGGGTTGATGAAGGCACTCTACCCCGATGCCTTATGCACCTCGGTGTATGCGATAGACAAGTCGCAAGTTGCAAGTCTAAACTCTCAACTAAGCGAGGTGGTAGCTTGGGGGTGGGATGCGGTGGTGAAGCATCAGCTGCTCAAGTGTGGCGTAAATGAACCTTTATTACCAACTGATAGCGAGATAGATACTATTCGAGAATTACAACACCGCACTACCATATTGCCACTGCAGGAGGGATGTTGTGCGGTAGCCTCTGTGGCGGAGATAGAGATGTTGCTGCATGAGCGGAGCGATTGGGTGTTGAAAGCACCCTGGAGTGGTGCTGGTAGGGGGATTCGATGGGTACACGGTCGCCTCACCTCCATAGACAGGGACTGGATAGTCAAGACTGTGGTTTCCCAGCGGTGTGTCGTGGCCGAGCCGCGCCGCGATGTAGTGGCCGATGCGGCATTGGAGTATTTGAATGGGAGGTTTATGGGCTACTCGCTTTTCCGCACGGGTAGTGGGGTATACAAAGAGAATATCATGTGGACAGACAGCCACATAGAGGCTGCATTCGCCGACACAGACCTTCTGGAGGTGAGGAAGCGGGTGGAACGATGGCTCGCGGCTACCGTATGGCCGCGCTATCGCGGGCCACTGGGCATTGACCTGATGGTATGTCAAGGCGGGGCAGTCCACGTGGCCGAGATGAATGTTAGGCACACGATGGGAATGGTAGCACATAGGCAGATTGAATTGAGAAATGAGAGGTTATAGGTTATGGGTTATGGGTTATAGAGGGAGCGTGGATTTTGCTATTGTTAATTCACTATTCACTAATCACTATTCACTGATATCTATTCACAAGTTACTCAATATTTATCATGAGCTTAATTGAAGCATTACTTTTAGCATTGGCCTTGTGTGTAGACTCGCTGGTGGTTTCAGCTACCACAGCCTTTTGCAGCCGTATCGGATGGGGACGTGGAGGAATTATGGCTATCATATTTGGTCTCTTTCAGGGGCTCATGCCGCTACTTGGGGCAATAGCGGGCGATATGGCACACGGTATGATTGAGGCTATAGACCATTGGGTAGCTTTCGGATTGCTGGCACTCGTAGGGGGAAAGATGATAGCCGATGGGTTAAAAGCTGGCGAAGAGAGTGCCTCGCCAGAGCCTCCATCGGTGGGGACGATGTGCCTATTGGGTTTGGCCACGAGCATAGATGCCTTTGCCGTGGGGATAGGTCTTGGATTGCAGCACCCGATGCCGACGGTGATATGGATAGTGGCGGTCATCGGGGGCGTAACGGCGGCTGTGGCAATGCTGGGGGTGGCTTTGGGACGGCGACAGGTGCCCGTGCCTCGACGGACAGCAAACGTGGTTGCAGGGGGTGTACTGATAGCCCTCGGCTTAAAAATACTGCTTGAACACCTGCTTGTGTAAACCGCTGAAGATAGGCCAGTGCAAGCGAAAGGAGTATTTTCAACAGCTTATTGTTGATAAATGCTGTTTGCCATTCAAGGGACATTTTGTAACTTTGCAGCGTCAAAAGGGTTGTGGCACGCCTCGGCGAGTAAAAGGGGAATCGTGTGAAAATCACGGGCTGTCGCGCAACTGTGAGTCCGCTTTCAAGCGGTGAGCCAGACTACCTACCACAAGCCAGAAGACAAAGCTTTCGCGTCAAAAGCCGCTTGTCTCACTCCGTTTGCGTATTCCCTTGGTGGGAGTGGCAGGCAGATGGGCAAAAAGGTCTCTGTCGCACCCCACGGGGGATAGTTATTTTCCCCGAAACACTTGAAAGGAAAAACGATATAAACAACGCAAATGGATACGCCCACCTTCACCATCATCAAGCGCGACGGCACAGCCGAACGCTTTTCGCTCGACAAGATAATGAATGCCATCATCAAGGCATTCAACGCACAGGAGCAGCCGATAGACCTCGGTATCCTCTCGAAAATATTGTCGCGGCTCGATATTCACAACGGCATTACAGTGGAGGAAATCCAAAACCAAGTGGAGACTGCCTTGATGCAGGAGGGACACTATAGAGTAGCCAAAAGTTTTATACTCTACCGCCAACAGCACACCGAGGATCGCGAGACAATGGAAAAACTCCACTTCCTGGCCGACTATGTGGAGGCAGCCAATGCAGCCACTGGTAGCAAATATGATGCCAACGCCAACGTGGAGCATAAAAACATTGCCACCCTCATCGGCGAGATGCCCAAGAGCAACTTTATCCGCCTCAACCGCAGGCTGCTGACCGACCGTATCAAGCAGATGTATGGCAAAGAATTGGCCGACCGCTATATTGACCTGCTAACCCACCACTTCATCTATAAGAACGACGAGACCTCGCTGGCCAACTACTGCGCTTCCATCACGATGTACCCTTGGCTGCTGGGAGGCACCACCTCGATTGGTGGCAACTCCACCGCCCCGACTAACCTAAAGTCGTTCTGCGGCGGATTCATCAACATGGTATTTATGGTTTCCTCAATGCTCAGCGGCGCTTGCGCTACGCCCGAGTTCTTGATGTACCTCAACTATTTCATCCAGAAAGACTATGGCGACGACTACTGGCGCGACCCCGACCGCGTGGTAGACCTCTCCCTGCGTCAGCGCACGCTTGACAAGGTTATCACCGACTGCTTCGAGCAGATAGTCTACTCGCTCAACCAGCCCACGGGTGCCCGCAACTATCAGGCAGTGTTCTGGAACATAGCCTACTACGATGAGCCCTACTTCCGCTCCCTCTTCAGCGAGTTCCGTTTCCCCGACGGCAGCGAGCCCGACTGGCCGAGCCTCAAGTGGCTGCAGAAACGCTTTATGCGCTGGTTCAACCAGGAACGTACCAAAGCGGTACTCACCTTCCCCGTGGAGACTATGGCACTGCTCTACGACAAGGAGGGGAATTTCGTTGACCAAGAGATGGCCGACTTCACGGCCGAGATGTACTCCGAGGGGCACTCATTCTTCACCTACATTTCCGACAATGCCGACTCGCTCTCCTCATGCTGCCGCCTGCGCAACGAGATTACCGACAACGGATTTTCCTACACACTGGGAGCTGGCGGCGTCTCCACAGGCAGCAAGAGTGTACTCACAATCAACCTCAACCGATGCATCCAGTATGCAGTCAATCACAAACTTGACTACCGCGACTTCCTTACCGACATTATCGACCTCTGCCATAAGGTGCAGCTCGCCTACAACGAGAACCTCAAGAACCTGCAGTCGCATGGTATGCTCCCGCTCTTCGACGCAGGCTATATCAATATGAGTCGGCAATACCTCACCATTGGCGTCAATGGGCTGGTGGAAGCTGCCGAATTTATGGGCATACCCATCACCGACAATCCGCAGTATCGCGACTTTGTGCAGACGGTACTCGGCCTCGTTGAGAAGAAAAACAAGGAATACCGCACCAAGGAGGTGATGTTCAACTGCGAGATGATACCCGCCGAGAACGTAGGCGTGAAACACGCCAAATGGGATCGCGAAGACGGATACTTTGTGCCACGCGACTGCTACAATAGCTACTTCTACATTGTGGAAGACCCCAGTACCACGGTGATTGACAAGTTCCGCCTGCATGGTGCCCCCTATATTGAGCACCTCACCGGCGGCTCGGCACTCCACTGCAACCTCGAGGAACACCTCACCCAGCAGCAATACCGCCAACTGCTCGACGTGGCCGCCAAAGAAGGCTGCAACTACTTTACCTTCAACATACCCAACACCATCTGCAACGATTGTGGCTTCATCGACAAGCGCTATCTCAAGGAATGCCCCCACTGCCACTCAAAGAACGTGGACTATATGACCCGCATCATCGGCTACCTCAAACGAGTGAGCAACTTCTCCGCTCCACGCCAGGCCGAAGCCGCACGTCGCCACTACGCCACCTTATAACTCTTTCCTCTCCCGAATGCTCCACTACACCACTACCGACATCGTCTTTCAGGAAATCCCCGACGAGGTAACCCTTGCCATCAACATCTCGGGTTGCCCCTGCCGCTGCCCAGGTTGCCACTCGCCCCAACTTTGGAACAACATCGGCTCCGACTTGGATAGCGAGAGCCTACAGGACATCATCGCCCCCTACGCCAACTCAATATCCACCGTGGCTTTCATGGGGGGCGATGCCGAACCCGAAGTAATCAACTGCCTTGCAAAAGCCATGCATGTGAGGTTTCCCAGACTCAAAGCAGCGTGGTGGAGCGGAAGAACCCACCTGTCGCCCAAGATAGACCTCTGCAACTTCAACTACATCAAGCTCGGACCCTACCTCGCCCACCTTGGCCCTCTGCGCAGCCCTACCACCAATCAGCGTCTCTACAAGGTAGTTTCCAATTCGCTGCACGACATAACGTATCAATATAGAAGACTCTCCCAATCCAATATCTGAACAAACACTATGAACTGGAAAAACGAATATCGAAAGAAGGTCTCTAAACCCGAAGTGGCCATCAAAGCCATCCACGATGGCCAATGTGTGGTTATGGGACATGCAGCCGCAGCTCCACGCCTAATTCAGCAAGCCCTTGCCGACCATTGCGAGGACTACAACGACGTGCTCATCTACCACATGACCACACTGGGCAACAACCCATGCTATACTCCCCGCTGCTTTGGCCACTTCCGCCACGTCAGCAACTTCCTTTCCGCCAACTCGCATGATGTGGTTGAGCGGCGAGAAGGCGACTTCTTCCCTGCCTATTTCAAAGATGTACCGGCCATGATTGGTACCGACATTCCCTGCGATGTGGCCGTATTTCAAACCACTCCCCCCAATGCCGAAGGCTACTGCTCGCTTGGAGTCAGTTGCGACTATGCCCAGGCAGCCATCCATGCGGCCAAAACGGTCATCATTGAGACCAACGAGATGATGCCGTTCACCTACGGCGATACACTCATCCATGTCTCGCAAGTGGCCCATATCATCCCCTGTGCCTACCACCTGCAAGAGTTGCAACTGCCCAAACCTGGAGAGGTGGAACTTTCCATCGGGCGCAACTGCGCCACACTCGTGGCTGATGGCTCAACCCTGCAACTTGGAATTGGTGCCATTCCCGATGCCGTTCTGCTCTCCCTCTCCGACAAAAACGACCTCGGCATCCACAGCGAGATGTTCTCCAACGGCGTTATCAACCTTATCAAAAAAGGCATCATCAACGGAAGCCGCAAAACACTTCATCGTGGCAAAGTAGTAGTCACTTTCATCATGGGCTCGCGCGAGCTCTACGAATTCGTTGACGAAAACCCCAACGTGGAGTTCTACCCTGTGGACTATGTCAATAACCCACTGGTCATTGCCAAAAACGACCGCATGGTATCAATCAACTCGTGCCTCGAGGTAGACCTTCAGGGACAGGTGGCCAGCGAAACCATCGGCAAGCGGCAGTATAGTGGTATCGGTGGACAAGTGGACTTTATACGCGGAGCATCCCTTGCCCGTGAGGGTAAGGCCATCATCGCCATGCCCAGCACCGCTGCTGGGGGAAAAATATCGCGCATCAAACCATTCCTCACCGAAGGAGCTGCCGTCAGCACATCGCGCAACGATGTAGACTATATCGTAACCGAATATGGCATCGCCCGCCTCAAGGGACGCACACTTCAGCACCGTGCAGAAGACCTTATCCGCATTGCCCACCCAAGCTTCCGCCCACTCTTGGCCGAGGAATACGAACATCGCTTCCACTCGCCTTGCCCCAGCCTGTCATAAACTTCTTGCAAAACAACATAGTGAAGAGGGTATCCCTGCATGGTGAATACCCTCTTCGGATAAGTATCCCTCTTCGGTTTAGCAAAGTTTGAGGTTGAACCCACCCAATTTACAATTTACGAGCCACCAGGTCCGTGTCATCTCCGTATCAACTCCGTGTCAGGTCCGTGTCACCTCCGACTCCATACGGACTTAACACGGACCAAACACGGACTATGCACGAACCAAACACGCCCCAAGTCCCTACCGCCGCAAAGCAACATTCAATAAGACAGCTGCTACCTAAAGAAAAATCATTAGGATTGCATTTTAGAAGCTGTTTAAATTTGATTGATGAATTTTATTATGCATAAAAGCGAGCAGATTTTTCTTCTTTTTGATGGCGCAATGGGGTTCCATTGTAACGGAAAAAAGAAGGGAAAGATGCCGTTTTTATGCTTTAAGAAAAAC
>JAFTBM010000052.1 GCA_017455205.1 Bacteroidales bacterium | reverse complement strand
TCAAACGCTGCCAGAAAACACGGCTGGGAACTGAAAGTTGTTCTTCGTCCCGATGAATGCCCAAAGAAATTCATAGTCCTGCCGAAGCGTTGGATTGTAGAGAGGACTTTCTCCTGGCTTGAGAAGTGCAGAAGACTCACCTCGGATTTCGAGTTCTTCTCTAATTCTCTACAGGCTATGGTACAACTGGCTTTCATCAGGCTTATGCTTAACAGATTTATTGTATAAAATCAAAACAATTTCTAATTATGGCCGATGGCTAAGTTTTTGCACTTCGGCATTTGTAATATGCTCATTTTTCGATTGTTGCACAATCGTTCTTCAATCGTTCTTCAATAGGCTATTGAAGAACGATTGAAGAACGATTGAGAAACGACCGAAGAGCAAGTTTGTAGAACATTGGATTGTAGATGTTTACAAATATGTGGTTTTTAGGGACGAGACGAAGGAAATGTGCGTAAAATTTACGCAAATTAAGGGCTTTCTCCGACTATTTTTCAAAGCAGTGCAGGGTTGTAGGCCAGGCTGTTCTGGCAGTGCATCATATTGGAAATCTGTCGGGAGCGAATCATTGGCGGATTTTTATGCAAATTAATTGTGTGGGTATCAAAAAAGGTGCTATCTTTGCTTCGAAATTTTGCAAAAGGGAATGTTATGGAAAAGGGAATGTATACGTATAAGTATCCACATGCGGCGCTGACAGCTGATTGCGTGGTGTTTGGGTTCGATGGGTGGTCGCTCAAAGTGCTGCTCATACAGCGGGCTAAAGGGCCGTATGAGAGTTTTTGGGCTTTCCCAGGGGGATTTATGGAGATGGAGGAGACGACGGAGGAGTGTGCACGGCGAGAGTTGTGCGAGGAGACTGGGCTTGTGGTGTCGGGTTTGAGGCTCTTCGGGGTGTTCTCTGATGTGGGGCGCGACCCGAGGGAGCGGGTAGTGTCGGTGGGGTATTATGCACTGGCGAAGGAGGTCGAGGTGGAGGGGGGCGACGATGCGGCGCAGGCGCAGTGGTGGGAGATTGACCGAGTGCCGCCGATGGCATTCGACCACCGCACGATGCTGCGGCAGGCTCTGCGGCAAATGAGGCGCGACATACATTTCGAGCCTGTCGGCTTTGAGCTGCTGGGGGAGAGGTTCACGCTGGGAGAAGTTCAACGGCTCTACGAGAGTGTGCTTGGGGTGCGGTTTGACCGAAGGAATTTCTGCAAGAAGATGTTGCAGACTGGGGTGCTGAAGGCAGCAGAGGCGGAAGCCAGCGTCGGTGAAGGGGAGGGGAAGGAGTGGCCTGTGGGAAGGCGGGGACGGTTGTATTGTTTCGACCGCGAGGGGTATGAGCACATGAAGGGTGGTTTCCGACTTGAATTTTAGGCGGGAGCCGGCTGTCGGCCAGCAGGAGTGTCCCTCCTCCAGGAGGAATAAAATTTGGGCGGGCGGAAAAATAATGGCTGGCGGTTGGGAAAAAAAGTGTATCTTTGTGTGCCTAAATGTGTCCTTAATTAGGATGCATAGTGTTGGTTATTAGTAATAAAGAGCAATCAAAACAGAACAATAGATATGGCAAATTTCCTGACCAAGATATTTGGCAACAAGAGTCAGCGCGATTTGAAGGCAGTGAAGCCGTTCCTTGATGCGACATTGGCAGCCTACCCTGCGATAAAGGCATTGGACAACGATGCACTGCGGGGAAAGACCATCGAGTTTAAGGAGCGCATTCGCCAGGCTGTGGCGGCGGAAGAGGAGGAACTGGCGCAGATGCGTGCCCGCATCGATGCGGAGTACGACATGGAGGTGGGGGAGAAAGAGAGCCTCTACCGCAAGATAGACGAGCTGGAAAAGCAGGCCTACGACAAGACGCAGAAAGTGCTTGATGAGCTTCTGCCCGAGGCTTTCGCAGTGGTGAAGGAGACGGCGCGGCGGTTTGCCGAGAACGAGGTGGTGGAGGTTACGGCCACCGAGCACGACCGCGACTTGGCTGCCACGCACGAGAGCATCAGCATCAAGGGCGACAAGGCATGCTACCGCAACGAGTGGATGGCTGGGGGCAACATGGTGAGGTGGGATATGGTGCACTACGACGTGCAGCTCATCGGTGGCGTGGTGCTGCATAGTGGCAAGATAGCCGAGATGGCCACGGGCGAGGGCAAGACGCTGGTGGCCACGCTGCCAGTCTACCTCAACGCCCTGCCTGGCAAAGGGGTGCATGTGGTGACGGTGAACGACTACTTGGCCAAGCGCGACTCCGAGTGGATGGGGATGCTCTTTGAGTTCCACGGCCTGACGGTGGATTGCATCGACAAGCACGAGCCGCACAGCGAGGAGCGCAAGCGCGCTTACAACTGCGACATTACCTACGGCACCAACAACGAGTTCGGCTTCGACTACCTGCGCGACAATATGAGCCGCAATCCCGAAGAGCTGGTGCAACGTGGGCACAACTACGCCATCGTCGACGAGGTGGACTCGGTACTTATCGACGATGCCCGCACGCCGCTCATCATCAGTGGCCCCACGGGTAAGGACGACGACGAGCAGGAGTTCTACCGCTTCAAGCCTACCATTGAGAAGCTCTACAATGCCCAGCGCGAGCTGGTAACGCGCTACTTGGCCGAGGCCAAGCGCGGCATCAGCGAGAAGCCCGACCCCAAGCCCGAGGACGAGTGTGCAAAGCAGCTGCTGCGCTGCTATCGCGGTCTGCCCAAGAGCAACGCCCTCATCAAGTACCTCTCCGAGAGCGGCATCAAGAGCATCCTGCTCAAGACGGAGAACTTCTACATGCAGGAGCAGAACAAATACATGCACATCATCGACGATGAGCTTTACTTCGTCATCGATGAGAAGCAGCGGCAGGTGGAGCTGACGGACAAGGGCATGGAGTTTCTCACCTCGCTGGGCGAAGACCCCAACTTCTACCAGCTGCCCGACATCGGCAGTGCCATAGCCGAGGTGGACAACAACGCCAGCCTCACGCCCGAACAGAAGACAGAAGCCAAGGATAAGATCTACAGCGACTTTGCGGTGCAGAGCGAGCGGGTACACACCGTAGACCAGCTGCTCAAGGCCTACACGCTGTTTGTCCGCGATGTGGACTACATTGTGGATGAAAACAATCAGGTGAAGATAGTGGACGAGCAGACGGGGCGCATCATGGAGGGGCGGCGTTGGAGCGATGGCCTGCACCAAGCCGTCGAGGCCAAAGAGAACGCCAAAGTGGAGGCCGCCACCCAGACCTACGCCACCATTACGCTGCAGAACTACTTCCGCATGTACAAGAAGCTGGCTGGCATGACGGGTACGGCCGAGACCGAGGCTGGCGAATTGTGGAATATCTACAAGCTCGATGTGGTGGTCATCCCCACCAACCGCCCGATTGCGCGCAACGACATGGACGACATGATCTACAAGACCAAGCGCGAGAAGTTCAAGGCGGTCATCGACGAGGTGGAGCGACTGATAGGGCAGGGGAGGCCAGTGCTGGTAGGTACCACGAGTGTGGAGACGAGCGAATTGCTCTCGAAGATGCTCAAGATGAAGAAGATTCCGCACAATGTGCTCAACGCAAAGCTTCACCAAAAGGAGGCCGACATTGTGGCGCAGGCGGGTGAGCCAGGGCGCGTTACTATAGCCACCAACATGGCTGGTCGCGGTACCGACATCAAGCTCAAAGGCGATGTGCGCGAGAAGGGCGGATTGGCCATCATCGGCACCGAGAGGCACGAGAGCCGTCGCGTAGACCGTCAGCTTCGCGGTCGTGCGGGTCGTCAGGGCGATCCAGGGTCGAGCCTCTTCTTCGTCTCGCTCGAGGACGACTTGATGCGCCTCTTCGGCAGCGAGCGCATCGCCGCCATTATGGATCGCATGGGCCTGCAGGAGGGTGAAGTCATCCAGCACTCGATGATCACCAAGCAGATCGAGAGGTCGCAGAAGAAGGTGGAGGAGAACAACTTCGGCATGCGCAAGCGGCTGCTGGAATACGACGATGTGATGAACAACCAGCGCACCGTCATCTACAACAAACGCCGCAACGCACTCTACGGCGACCGCCTGTCGATAGACATCAGCAATATGTTCTACGACACCTGCGAGCTGCTCTACACCGAGGGAAGCGACTGGGAGGAATTTAAACTCGAGGTGATCAAGGTGTTCGCTCACGAAGTGCCGATGAGCGAGAATGAGTTCCTCTCGCTGCATCGCGAGAAAGCCATTCAGCTGCTCTACGAGCAGTGCTTCACAGCCTACAAAGAGCGGATGCAGCGGCTCTGCGAGTCGGCATGGCCGTTCATCAAGAATATCGCCGAAAACACACGCTACATCAACGTGGCATTTCCTATCACCGATGGCAAGAAGGTGCTCAACGTGGTAGTACCCGTCAAGAAAGCCTACGACACCCACGGGCGGGAGCTGCAGCTGTCGATTGAGAAGGGTATCACCTTGGCCATCATCGACGACCAGTGGAAGGAGCATCTGCGGCAGCTTGACGACCTGCGCCAAAGTGTGCAGAATGCCACCTATGAGCAGAAAGACCCGCTGTTGATTTACAAGTTTGAGAGTTTCAAGCTCTTCGAGCAGATGCTGCTCAACATCAACCGAGAGATAACCACCTTCCTCAGCCGAGCACAACTACCGTTGCCCGATGAAAATCAGGTGCGCGAGGCTCGTCGCCCCGAGGCACCGCAGAAAGGCTTGCGGGCAGGACGGCAGAACGAGTTCGACCGTGCCGCAGCCCAACAACGGCAGGCCATAGAAGGGTCGCGGCAGCAGGTGGCAAAACCATCGCCAGTGCATGTGGAAAAAAAGGTAGGTCGCAATGACCCCTGTCCCTGCGGCAGTGGCAAGAAATACAAAAACTGCCACGGCCGCGAGGCAGCAGAGTAGAAGTCGGGACTTTGTGCGGAGTGTGGTTGGCCTAACATACACAAGCGGTTCGAGGGAGGTGAGATATGCCTATCTGAAATATTGTTGTACAAGTATGGGTGGCGTTGGTGGCATTAAGATTTGTTCATCTTTGGACGATAACGTAGTTGCACAAGAGTATTATGACAAATTGTGAGATGTTTCTATCGAGCCTGTCATTGCCGAAATGATTGCATTATGTTATTCATTTCAGAGTACTATCAAAATAAATGTGTAAATTTGCAATGTAATTATGTATTCGTATGAGGAGATATGCATTACTTGTTGCGTTGCTTTGCACAGCAGTACTCACGGCTTTTGGGCAGCATAAGTTGCGCCCTGATGCTTTCCCGCCTCGGGTGTCGGGGAAAACGGTGTTTGTTAAGTCGGGTGATGTGGCCACATCGGCGGAGCAAATGGCTGGTTGGAATAAGTACCCCTCCTATGGGCTGTATGTGGAGATGATGAGGCAGTGGGAATCCAATTTCCCCTCGCTCTGCCGCATTGATACTATCGGCACTTCGATCAACGGTCGGCTGCTTTTGTCGGCAGAGCTTACTGCCAATCCTACAGATACCTCGCTTCCCGAGTTCTTCTACTCATCATCTATTCATGGCGATGAGCTGACGGGCTATGTGATGCTGCTGCGCTTGATTGATACGCTGCTTCTCGGTTATGGCTCCAATAGTCAGTACACCCAGCTCCTTCGCACCACTCGGATTTGCATCAATCCGTTGGCCAATCCCGATGGCACCTATGCTGCGGGCGATGATGATATCAGCCTTGCCATGCGCTTTAATGCCGACTATTGCGACCTCAATCGCAATTTTCCTAATCCCTTTGTCGCAGCGAAGGAGGCATTGCAACCCGAGAATGAGGCGATGATAGCCTACGTCTCGCGTCATCGTTTCCGCCTCAGTGCCAATCTGCATGATGGTAGCGAGGTGATGAACTACCCGTGGGATAGCTTTACCTCGGCTCAACTCTCACACCCAGATGCCACTTGGTGGCAAGCTGTCTGCAAACGCTTTGTGGACACTGCACGGCGTTACTATGCCCAACAGTTCATTGATGTGTGCGATGATGGTTATATTGCAGGTGGCGACTGGTATGTCATCACTGGCGGGCGTCAGGATTATATGAATTATTATCACCACTGTCTTGAACTGACGATGGAGATTTCTGCCGTGAAAACACCAGCGGCTTCGCAGCTGCCAAACTACTGGTATCGTCTGCAACATGCGTTGGTAAACTATATTGCCGAGGTGCATTCGCTTCCCACCAGTGCTGTTCCTCCTGCGCCTTCAGTGGCGGCATCCTCACGTTTTGCCTATCCCAATCCCGCTATCTCTATGTTTACTCTTTCTGCCCCGCTTGCAATGGGCTCTTGGCTTTGCACCCTTGATGGACGAAAAGTGAGGTTTTTCCCCCAAGGGGCGCAGACCATTGATGTTGCGGAATTGCCCGCAGGTGTTTACCTTCTTTCTGATGGGAATGGTCAGGCGTTGAAGTTGCAAGTCTTGAAACCGTGATGCAAATCGGTGCAATAGACACTATTTTTTGAATTGCCGTGCTTAATTCAGAAAAATTGTGTAAATTTGCAGCGATTAAACATTATATACTCATGAGCCATAAGACCGCTATAAAGATTTATGAAATAACATCGTATGTGCTGATACTCGGTGCTACGGTGGTGTACTTTATGCTGAAATCCGACAGCCAGACTATAGGGCTTTCGCTCACAATGCTGCTGGTGGCGGTGGCCGTGGCCATGCGTTGGATGATGGAGCGGCATCGCTTCAAAGCCTGCGAAGAGGAGAACGATGAACTTAAAGCAGACCTCCGCCGATTGACCCAGTTGTTGGCCGAGGAAAAGAAGAAAAACGGAGGTCAGCAGCAGTAAACAGCTATCCGCAACAACGATAATTCAATCAAAGTATAAACCTTATCAATTTTCAGTTATGGCAACCACTACGGATATCAAGAACGGGTTGTGTATCAATTTCAACAACGACATCTACACCATCGTGGAATTCCTTCACGTCAAGCCAGGCAAAGGAGCCGCTTTTGTGCGTACAAAGATGCGCAATGTTAAGAACGGTCGTATGCTGGAGAATACTTTCCCCAGCGGTGCCAAGATTGACATCGTGCGTGTGGAGCGTCGCCCCTATACCTACCTCTACAAGGAGGGGGATATGCACGTCTTTATGCACCAAGAGACCTATGAGCAAATCTACATTCCCGAGGCTATCATCAACGCACCACAGTTCCTCCGCCCCGACCAATATGTAGAAATTACTGTTGATGCCGACACCGAGACCCCTCTCATCTGCGAGCTTCCTCCCTTTATTGAGACCGTAGTTACCTACACCGAGCCTGGTTTCGCTGGCAATACCGCTACCAACGCCATGAAGGATGCCACGGTGGAGCCTGGCGTGCAAGTGCGTGTGCCTCTGTTTATCAAAGAGGGAGAACGCATCAAGGTGGATACCCGTACGGGCGAATACTCCGAGCGCATCAAGTAGGGCAACATGATGGCCACAGATTGGAAGCATATCAGCCTGCTGGCTATGTGCTTGTTGCTTATGGTTAGCTGTAAGCAGAAGAAGGATGCTGATAGTGCATCTCAAATCGGTGTGGACTACAAGCAGGTAAGCATTCCGCAGTTTGAGGCCGACTCCGCCGTGGCTTATATTGAAGCACAAATGGCCTTTGGTCCTCGAACCCCAGGGGCGGCTGCTTGGAAGCGCTGTGGAGATTGGATTGTGCGGCAGATGAACCACTGGTGCGATACCGTCTATGTGCAAGATTTCCACACCGACCTTTGGGATGGTACTCCTGCCACGGGGTGCAATATCGTTGGTTCACTTCGTCCGAAGGCTGCACAGCGTGTGGTGCTGGCTGCCCACTGGGATAGTCGCCTCTGGGCCGACCATGACCCCGACCCGTCAAAGCACCACTCGGCAGTGCCGGGGGCTAATGATGGAGCCTCGGGCGCGGCTATGCTGATGGAACTGGCTCGCATCATGCACACGATGCCCCCCTCTGTGGGTGTAGACTTCGTTTTCTTCGACTTGGAAGACCAAGGTATTCCCGAATGGGCTTCTACCTATGAGGACAATACCTGGTGCAAAGGCTCGCAGTATTGGGCCAAGCACCGCCATGTGCCTTACTATACAGCTGCCTATGGCATATTGTTCGACATGGTGGCTACTTTCAACCCGCGCTACACTCAAGAAGAGGTCAGCCGAACCTTTGCCCCTGGCCTGACCCGTAGGCTTTGGCGTGCTGCTGCATCACTCGGCTATGGCCATATCTTCATCAGCCAACCCACCGCCCCTATCCTCGACGACCACCTCTACGTCAATCAGATTGCCGACATCCCTATGGTGGACATTGTGCAGAATAGTGCCACCGAGAGTTTCTTCCCCCATTGGCATACCACTACCGACGACCTCGACCACGTCAGCCCACAAACCCTTGCCACCGTGGCTCACGTGGTGCTGGCAACACTCTACGCCGATTATCCTCATCAGCCATGAAGTGCAGGCTGACGGGAATATTGCTGCTTGCAGCATCGCTCGCTGCTTGCAAGTCCGATGAGTGCGATACACCCTTTGGTCAAGTGGGGACTATTGATGTTACGCTCGCCGAATACGCCGACCTCTACAACAATCCAGGTGGCACCTTGGTGCTGGGCAACGCTGGCCACAAAGGGGTGTTGGTCGCCTGCGTTGCCTTGGGCAATTATGTGGCTTTTGAATGCTCCTGCCCCCACGACCACGATGTGCGTCTCGTCCCCAACGACGACCACGCCGCCGTCCTGCTCTCCTGTCCCTCGTGTGGCTCGCGTTTCGAGCTCACTTATGGCAATCCCCTTGAGGGCTCGGCCACTGGCTGTTCGCTCTACCAATACAGCACCTCTTTCGACGGACGCGAATTGTCTATCTACTGACCTCATCCAAGGGGCTTTTCTCATGCCGAGAGCCGCTGCATCTGCTCCAGTGCGGCATCAATGCTCTCCACATTTGCAATGCTTAAGCTCAAACGCTCCGCTGTCTCTTTGAGAGCAGCACTCCTCGGGTTGGCCTGCACATAGGCTATCATCTTGCCGAAGGCTTCGCTCTGGTAGAACGGACTCTGTTGGTTGGCCACAAAGTGGCACACCATACGTCCCTGCTTCAATATCAGTTTCTCTATCCCAAACGACTTGGCCATACGCCGTAGGGTGATGGTGCGGATAAGTTCTTCGGTGGCCGCAGGGATAGGTCCGAATCGGTCGGCCAACCGTGTGCGGTAGGCTGCAAGCTCCTCTTCGCTGCCAAGCCCATTGAGCTCTTTGTAGAGCAGCAACCGCTCGCTGACAGAGGTAACATAGTCATCGGGTATAAGCACCTCAAGGTCAGTCTCTATTGTGCAGTCTCGTGTATATTCTTGATTCTCCTCGGCTTCGGCGGCAAAAAGCTCGCGGAAGTCGGTCGCTTTCAGCTCCTCAATGGCTTCGTTGAGTATTTTGTGGTACATGTCGTATCCCACCTCGCTGATAAATCCGCTCTGTTCAGCCCCAAGGATGTTGCCAGCACCTCGAATATCCAAGTCGCGCATGGCTATGTTGAATCCGCTGCCGATGGTGGAGAATTCCTCTATGGCACGTAGCCGCCGCTGTGCATCGTCGGTCAGCGACAGGTGCGACGGCACAAGCATATAGCAGAACGCCTTGCGGTTGCTCCTCCCCACGCGCCCCCGCATCTGATGGAGGTCGCTCAAGCCAAACTGGTGGGCGTTGTTGATTATCATGGTGTTGGCATTGGGAATGTCCAACCCGTTCTCTACGATTGACGTGGCTACCAGCACGTCAATCTCTCCCTCGAGAAAGCGCATCAGTGTACTTTCGGCATCTTTGCCCTCCATCCGTCCGTGTGCAATGGCCACCGTGGCATCTGGCACCAGCCGCTGCACCAAGCCTGCCATCTCGGGCAGGTTCTCCACCCGATTGCTGATGAAGAAGGTCTGCCCTCCACGGCTCATCTCAAATCCTATAGCATCGCGGATAAGCTCTTCGCTGAATTCCGACAACTCTGTCTCTATCGGCTGACGGTTGGGAGGCGGCGTTTGGATGACGGAAAGGTCGCGTGCACCCATGAGCGAAAATTGCAGTGTGCGCGGTATCGGTGTGGCCGTCAGCGTCAGGCAATCCACCCCAGTACGCATCTGCTTGAGCCTCTCTTTCACCCCCACGCCGAACTTCTGCTCCTCGTCCACTATCAGCAGTCCGAGGTCCTTAAATTTCAGCTCTTTGTTGGTGATGGCATGGGTGCCAATCAGGATATCTATCTTCCCACTGGCCACGTCGGCATATATCTGCCGTTTCTCTTTGGCGGTGCGAAACCGATTGAGGTAGTCTATGCGCACTGGCATGTCGTGCAGACGCTCGCTGAAGGTGTTGTAGTGCTGAAAGGCAAGCACCGTGCTGGGAACCAACACAGCCACCTGCTTTGAATCGCAGCAGGCCTTAAATGCCGCTCGGATGGCGACCTCGGTCTTGCCAAATCCCACGTCGCCACACACCAGCCTATCCATCGGAGCGCTCCCCTCCATGTCGCGTTTGACGGCCACCGTGGCTTTTAGCTGGTCTGGGGTGTCCTCGTAGGCAAACGAGGCTTCCAGCTGCTCCTGCATCGCACCGTCGGCACTGAACGCATATCCGCGGCTCGCCTTGCGCTTGGCGTAGAGAGCAATGAGATCCTTGGCAATATCCTTTACCTGACGCTTGGTCTTCACTTTCAGTGCCTGCCAAGTGTTGCTCCCCAGGCGGTTGAGCTGCGGCTGCTCTCCTTCGCGACCCACGTAGCGGCTTATCTTGTGCAGGCCGTGGATGCTGATGTAGAGCACATCGTTGTTCTTGTACACCAATCGTATGAGCTCCTGGCTTTTGCCGTCGCGCGTAACCTTTTCCAGCCCGCTGAATCGCCCCACACCGTAGTCGATGTGCGTAACATAGTCGCCAGGCTTGAGCTCGAACAGCTCTTTCAAGGTCATTGCCTCATGTGCGGCGGCAAGGTTGCGCACGGTGTATTTATGGTATCGCTCAAATATCTCATGGTCGGTGTAGATTACCACTTTCTCATCGTGGTCCACAAAGCCGTGGCTTATCTTCACATCCAGCAGCTCCATTTTCGCCCCAGGCAGCGTCTTCTCCAGCCGGTGCCGCTGGCTCTCGTTGCCAACGGTGATGAATATCCGATAGCCTTCATCGGCACGCAGGCCGAGGTTTTCGGCCAGCAGGTCGAACCGCTTGTTGAATACTGGCTGCGGTTCGCTATGCGTGGCCGTGGTCGCCACTCGACGGTTGTCCTCTCCGCTGCGGTCGTAGTTGAAATAGTGGCTGTTGCCATATTCCACCACCTTCATCTCCAGCATCCTCCGCAGCCATCGATTGGCCGTGCAGAACAGCTCCTCGGGCTTGGGCAAGGTGCCCAAGATGGGGTGTGCCTTATCGTCCAAGCGCTGCTGATAGTCTTTGCCAGCTGCCTCCACCAGTGCGTCCAGCCGCTGAAGCGTCAGCATCAGGCTCGCGCTCCACACTATGTCGTCTGCATCGAAATACTCCACTATCGGCACCCGTCCGCTCCCCACTTTCCCTCCCTCGCTCGTCGTCTCCACCCCCTTGAGGTTGGCCACTATGTCGGCCTGCGTCAGCTGCCCAGTCGAGAGCTGCGTGGCTGCATCGTAGGTGCGTATGGAATCCACCTCATCGTCGAAAAACTCTATGCGTAGTGGCTGCTCCGAGGCATACGAATACACATCCACTATCCCCCCTCTGACAGCGTATTGCCCAGGCTCTACCACAAAATCCTCCCTCTCAAAGCCTATCTGTTGCAGCTGTTCCACCAGTTGCCACATATCCCGATGCTCTCCACGGCTGACGTGCACCGTGGCCGCCTTCAGTGTCCGCTTGTCGGCCACCATCTCGCCCAGTGCGTCGGGATAGCTCACCACCACCAGCTTCTCGCCTGCCGCCAAGCTGCTGACCACCTCGGCACGCATCATCATATTGGCGTTGTCCGTACCCTCCTCGGCATAGTGGTAGGCACGGCGGTAGCTGTTGGGGAACAGCTTTACTCGCTCCCTCCCGCCGTCGGTCATCAGTGCCTCTATGTCGTTGCAGAGGTAGTAGGCATCCTCTTTGCTTGGTGCCACAATCAGGTGGCTCGCCATAGGACGCACCGTGGCCACTGCCGCAGCCACCACAGCGGGCATCGACCCCGTCATCCCATCGATATGCACCCTCGCCCTCGCCTGCTCCAGTTGCTGGCAAAGCGACTCCACAATGGCCGACTTCTCGTATATCTCGTTCAGTATCATGCCCATTCTTTCCCTTCTGCATCCACCCTCGCCCCTTGCTCGCAGGCCGCAGGGCTTCGCCCAACAGGCAGGGCGGCCTCAAAGCGTGTTGTTGAGGAAGGTGTACTTCTCCAGCACTTTCTGCACTTTGCGGTCGTTGCTCAAGTCCACCAGTGCCTGGCCGTACATGGTGTTGTGCGTGTCTGTCCCCATAAACTCTACCCAGCCGCGCTCCAGCATCTCGTAGGCACGCTGCTTGGGTTCTTCGCCATAAAATCCACCCAGCGACAGCACATTGATCTGAAACAGCACCCCGTTCTCTTTCAGTTGCTCCATCCGTTGCCCCATCACGCCCAAGTAAGGATACCGCTCGGGATGAGCCAAAATCACCTCGTAGCCCATCATCTGCATGTCGAATATCATCTCGTCGCTCCCCATCATCTGCTGGTTGAGCGAGAACTCCACCAGCACGTATTTGTCGGCAATCTTCAGGAAGCGCGGCTCGTCGAGGCGTTGCTTAAACCCCGAGTCAATCCGATATTCGCCCGCCACACCGGCCATCTCGATGCTGACGCCCGCCTCGGTGGCTTGACGGTGCAGCTCGGCGTAGCGCCGCTGGATGTCCTCCTCCTTGTTGGGGAAGCGCGGATGCTGGAAGTGGGGGGTAATGATGACCTTGTTGTAGCCCACCGATTGCAGCATGTTGAGGCAATCCACGCTCTCTTCCAAGCATTTGGAGCCATCGTCCACTTGGGGGATGAGGTGGCAGTGCATATCTGTGCCCAGTACGGAAAAAATCGGGGTGGGGGAGTGCTTTTTTTTGAATAAGTTGAACATAGTCATATTCTCTTGATGTCGGCTCCCAGCTGCCGCAATCGGCGGTCGATATGCTGGTAGCCGCGGTCGATTTGTTCGATGTTGTCTATTCGGCTCTTTCCCTCGGCGCTGAGGGCAGCGATGAGCAGTGCTACACCAGCGCGGATGTCGGGCGAGGCCATACGCACACCACGCAGCTTGTGCTCGCGGTCGAGGCCAATCACAGTGGCACGGTGCGGGTCGCAGAGGATGATCTGTGCACCCATGTCGATCAGCTTGTCTACGAAGAAGAGGCGGCTCTCAAACATCTTCTGATGTATCAGCACGCTCCCTTTGGCCTGCGTGGCCACCACGAGGGCTATCGATATCAGGTCGGGCGTGAACCCAGGCCACGGTGCATCGGCTATGGTCATGATGCTCCCATCCATAAAGCGCTCAATCTCGTAGTGCTCCAGCGGGGGAACGTATAGGTCGTCGCCTTTTTGCCACACCTCCACCCCCAGCCTCCGAAACACCTGCGGTATCAGCCCCAAGTGCTGCACCTGTGCGTTCTTGATGATGATGTCGCTCTGCGTCATGGCAGCCATCCCGATAAACGACCCCACCTCAATCATATCGGGCAGCAAGCGGTGGGTGCAGCCGTGCAACTGGCGCACCCCGCGGATGGTCAGCAGGTTGCTCCCCACGCCGCTGATGCGAGCTCCCATCTGGTTGAGCATCTGGCAGAGCTGGTAGACGTAAGGCTCGCAGGCAGCGTTCATGATGGTGGTGGTGCCATGTGCCAGGACGGCAGCCATCACCAGGTTGGCCGTCCCCGTTACCGATGCCTCGTCGAGTAACATATAGGTGCCTTTCAGGCGACGGGCTTCCACCATGTAGGCGTTGAACTGATAATCCACCTTGGCTCCCAGCTGCTCCATGCCGAGGAAGTGCGTGTCGAGCCGGCGGCGACCAATCTTGTCGCCCCCAGGTTGCGGCACCACCGCCCGCCCAAAGCGCGACAGCAGCGGCCCCACCAGCATGATGCTCCCTCGCAGTGTGCCAGCCTGGGCGTGGTATTCAGGACTTGATAGCACTTCAAGTTTCACCTCATCGGCCTGGAACTCAAACGTCCGTCCACTCTCGCAGGCTGCCTCTTTGTTCTCACTCACCTTCACCCCCAGCAGCTGCAGCAGCTCGATCAATCGGTTCACATCGCGAATGTCGGGCACATGCTCTATCCGCACCCGCTCCTCCGTCAGCAGCACTGCACATATCACCTGCAGTGCCTCGTTCTTGGCCCCCTGCGGCACTATCTCGCCCCGCAGTTTCTTCCCTCCCGTTATCTCAAAGCTGGCCATCGCTCTCTGTCTCTCCGTTTATTTCTTCTTTTTGCGGCGTTTCCGAGCCGTAGACTCCTTTTTGGCAGCCCCAGTGCCGAGGTTCTCGCCGTAGAACTGTGTGTCGTGGAAGCTAAACCCTTCCGCCAGTCGCAGCCTGCCGCCGCTAAGCTCCTCCAGTTGGTCGCGCAGCAGCTGGTCGTCCACTGTGTCGCGGTTCCATTGCAGGTATTGCCGCTTCATCATGTGGGCAATCTGCTCGGTGAGTCGCGTGCGCTCTTCGCTTTCGGGAAGTTCGGCCACCGCCTTGACCATCGCCTCCAGCGTCTGCCCATAGTGGCGATAGCGTATCTGTCCGTTGTGGTAGGTCAGCTGCCGTGGCTTCGGCGTAACCGACTCGGTGGGATGCAGTTCGTAGGGGCAGTCCACATCGAGGCTATAGTCGGCCAGCAGCATCAGGTGATCCCACAGAATGTGGCGATAGTCGGTTCGCTCTTTGACTTTGGGATTGACCTGCGCCATGACCTCCACGATGGTATGCGCCGCGTGGGTACGCTCCTCGCGGTCGGCTATGGTTCGGGCGTAGTCTATCATCTTGGCCACCACCCGCCCGTAGTCGGTGATCTTCAGTGTCTGTCGCTGTGTGTTGTATTCCACGTTGCTGTCTCTATCTTTCTGCGGTCGTCTTGGCCGCTTTTTTCTCTAATATCCAAAGGCCATTCCCCAAGGCTCACTCCCCCAGGTGCACCAGCCGCCCCACGGCTCGCAGCCGCGCCCGAGGCCCACAGCCTCGGGCAGGGTGCCATAGCGGTCGTGCAGCACGCTCACGTGCAGCTCCAGCCATCGCCCGCTCGCCATCTCGTAGGCCATGCCTCCGCTGAAGGCTACCGCCTCCACTGGCCGTGCCCCCACGCCCCACAGCGGCTGCACCCAGCCGCCAGCGTAGGCCATCTTGCCCCACAGCCACGTCCGCTCGCCCACCTGCACCTCGGCCTTCCCCCACAACATGTTAGCTCTTGTCCCTTGCCGAAGGGGAGCATAATTTCGGGGCTGGATGCCCTGAAGCGGAGCTTCGGGCAGCAGCGACCCCACCGCCGCAAAGCCCCCCGTCAGCGTCAGCCGCTCGCTCGGGTGCCACTCGATGCGAGGGGCTACCCACGTCAGCGACCGCACGCGACCGAAGCCCGACTCTACCGAAGTCCCCACGCCGAGGCGTAGGCGCAGGGCGGTGCTGTCGGCCTCCTGGCTTTGTGCCGCACCCGCCACGAGGCAGGCTACCAGCAGTATGATGTGTGCCTTTCGGTTCATTGCCGTCTCTTCAAACGACAGCTGCTCCCCTTTATTGTGTGCCGACACCATATTTTTTTTCTGCCACAGGGTGTCTTTTTTCGGCGGGGGTAAGTGGCCACCGCTATGCACCTCGTGTGGGATGGAAAAATGCACTTTTTGGGGGCGAAAATTAGTTCGTGTGCGAACTAATTCATTTTTTTTCTCTTTTTCTTTCGATTTTTTTCTGCCCCTTTCGGCCGGCAATTATTGCCTCAAAGGATTTTATTTCCAAAGAAATAGCATTTTTGCTGAAATTCAACTGCCTCATTGTTAGCACCTTGTTGGCTTCAGGTAGGCATCCCCTCCGTATCCGCTCCGTATCCCCTCCGTATCCGCTCCGTATCAAGTCCGTATCCATACGGAGGAAATACGGCGGGAAAGCGGCGAGGGTGCAGCGTGGGTGGCTGGGGGATACAATTAGTTCGCACACGAAGTAGTTTGTCCGTGCTTGCTTTTTTGAATTTTTTTTCGTATGGGGCCGAAATCGAGCTGCCTTGGGGTGCAGGGTGGGTGGATTGGGGGAGTAGGACGGAAGGCTCGACGGGGCGAAGTGGGCGGCATCAGTAGGTGAGCGAGAGGCCGAGGCAGGCGAGGATGGGGAGCTGGTTGATGCGGCGGTGGGTGGTGCGGTCGAAGTAGAAGATGTTTTGGCGGCTGTAGAGGTTGGTAACCGAGGCGTTGACTTCGAGCACGGAGCGTTTGCCGAGCGAGAATCGGCGTTTGATGCCGAGGTCGAGGCGGTGGTAGTCGGGCAGCCGGCCTTGGTAGAGGTCGGCGTAGTGGATGCTGTAGTGGCCGTTTTCTTGTGTGTAGTCGGAGGCGATGCCTTGAGGGAAGAGGAGTTGCTGGTAGATGCCTTGGGTTTGGGTGTAGGGGTAGCCGCTGCCGTAGGACCAGCGGGTGCTGAGTTCCCATTGGCGTTGGCTGCCGAGGGCGTAGGTGGCGAGGAGGTTGATGGTGTGGCGGCGGTCGTAGTGTGGGCGGTAGGTGGTGGTTTCGTCGGTGCGGCTGACGAAGCCGAGGGAGTAGGTGGCCCAGAGGTAGAGCCGTTCGAGGTCGAGGCAGGCGCTGAAGTCGAGGCCGGCAGCGTGGCCTTTTTCGATGATGAAGGCTGTGCGCAGGTATTCGGGCTGTGCGTAGGGGCCGCTTTGGTAGGTGAGGTCTTGTGGGTCGTAGATTTGGTTGCGGTTGGCGTTGATGAGTTGGTCGAAGTGTTTGTAGTAGGCTTCGAGGTTGAGGGTGGTGTGTTCGCCGAGGTTGTATTCGAGGCCGAGGACGGCGTGTTTGGCTTTTTGGGTGTAGGTGTTGATTTCGTTGCCGAGGAAGGTGTGGGGTAGGCTGAGGTCGGCCGAGCCGGTGAGGAAGCCGTTGAAGAGGTTGACGATGTCGTTGTCGGAGCGGGCGTCGAGGAAGATTTGGCTGTAGAGGCCGCCGGCGAATTTGAGGCGTAGGTCGGGGGTGAGGTTGAATTTGGCGGCCAGTCGGGGTTCAGGGCTGAGGTGGCCGAGGGTGGCGTAGTAGGCGAGGCGGAGGCCGGGGTCGAGGAGGAGGCGGCTGCTGGCCCATTTGTAGGTGGCGTAGCCGGCGAGGTTGGTGGAGGGTTTGGCTTGGGTGGTGGTGTAGCCGTAGGTGTTGGTGAAGCGGTAGTCGGTGTTGTAGCCTTCCATGCTGATGCCGTATTTGAGTTTGCCGTGGGCGAGGAAGTTGGTGATTTGGAGGGTGAGGTTGAAGCCGCCGATGGAGCTGTATTGGCGTTTGGCGGAGCCGTTGTCGAGGGTGATGTTGTAGTCGGAGTAGGCGATGTTGCCGTCGAGGATGGCGGAGGTGCCGGTGACGACGGAGAAGTTGGTGCCAGCGCCGATGTTTTGCCAGTGGTAGTCGGCGAGGGCTTGGTAGCCGAGGACTTGGTCGTCGAAGCGGAAGCCGAAGAGGCTGACTTTGCTGCCTGTTCCGGAGTTGAGGGTGAGTTTGCCGTAGAGGTCGAGGAAGTCGAAGGGTAGGCCGCCGTCGATGTAGGGGTAGAGGGTGGTGGAGCTGCGGGAGAGGAAGGAGTTTTTGGCGGTGAGGAGGTAGGTGAAGGAGGTTTTGGAGCGGTCGGTTTCGCGTTTGAGGGGGCCTTCCATGATGAGGCTGGCTCCGAAGGTGTTGAGTCCGAGTTTGCCGCTGTGGTGGCGTTTGTTGCCATCGCGGGTGGTGATGTCCATGACCGAGGAGAGGCGTCCGCCGTATTCGGCGCCGAAGCCGCCGGTGTAGATGTCGGCGTTGAGGATGACGTCGGTCTCGAAGATGGAGTAGAGACCGATGGAGTGGAAGGGGTTGTAGACTATCATGCCGTCGAGCAGGCAGAGGTTTTGCACCATGGAGCCGCCGCGGATGTAGAGTTGGCCTCCTTGGTCGCCGGTGGAGCTGATGCCGGGAAGCACTTGCATGTATTGTGCCAGGTCGGCTTGGCCACCGATGGAGGGCATTTGCTGGATTTGCGAGGCTGTGATTTTTTCGACGCTCACCTGGGTCTGCATGCGGCGTTCTTCCACTTTGCTGTCGGTGATTTCCACGGTTTCAAGCATTTTGGATGAAGGCTTGAGGCGGAGGGTGAGGGTCTGGGTGCGGGAGGTTACTTGGACGGGGGCGGTGTATTCCTCGTAGCCGATGTAGCGGACGCGGAGGGTGTAGTTGCCTTCGGGGATGCGGCTGATGAGGAAGAAGCCGGAGATGTCGGTGGCGCAGCCGAGGCGTGTGCCTTCGAGCACTACGTTGGCAAAGGGGATGGCTTCGCCGTTGGAGTCGTCGAAGAGGGTGCCGCGGATGGTGCCTTGGGCAGTGGCGAGGGCGGCGGCGGCGAGGGTGAGAAGGAGCAGGAGGGTGCGTCGGAGCATAGGTGTGGGGTTAGTGGATGATTTTGAAGATGAGTTCTTTGAGGATTTCTCCTTCGGCCACTTCGCCCGATGCGCGGACGCCTTTGCTGCGGAGGTCGGCTTCGTAGAGGTAGCCGATGCAGGAGGCGAGTTTGGGGAGGGAGTAGTGGGAGGCTGCTTGGGCGTAGTCTTTGACGAACATGGGGGCGCAGCCGAGCACTTGCGGAGCGTCGGTTTTGTTTTCGAGCTGGTGGTAGTACATGATTTTCAGGAAGTAGCCGTAGAGTAGGGCGAGTACGGGCTGGATGGGGTTTTGCTTGGGGTTGGCAGCGAAGTGGTTGACGATGCGGTTGCACATGGCGGGGTCGCGGCGTCCGATGGCGTTTTGGAGTTCGAAGACGTTGTAGTCTTTGCTGATGCCGATTTGTTGTTCGACGAGGGTTTCGTCGATGGGGGTGCCGGCGGTGAGCAGGGGGTAGAGTTTGGAGAGTTCGTTGGCGATTTTGCTCAGTTCGGTGCCGAGGAATTCGCCGAGCATATAGGCGGCTTTGTCGGTGATGGAGTGGCCGTGGGAGGCTACTTCGCTTTTGATCCAGGCGGGGACTTGGTTGTCGTAGATTTTGGGGGTTTCGTAGACGATGCCTGCTTTGGCGATGGCTTTGTAGGCGGCGGTTCGTTTGTCGAGTTTTTTATGGCGGTAGCAGAGCAGGAGGAGGCTTTGTGGGGCGGGTTGGGCGAGGTAGGCGGCGAGGGTGTCCCACTGGCGGAGGTCGATCATTTGGGCTTCTTTGACGATGACCAAGTGGATGGGCGACATCATGGGGAAGCGTTTGGCGTGGGTGATGACGGTGGCCATGTCTACGTCGCGTCCGTAGACTACGGTCTGGTCGAAGTCGCGCAGGGAGGGGTCGATGAGGTGCTGCTCGATGTGGTCGGATATTTTGTCGATGTAGTAGTCTTCTTCGCCCATGAGGAGGTAGACGGGCTTGTAGGTGCCTTTGTCGAGTTCGGCGATGAGCTGTTTGTCGGTGAGGGCCATGATGATGGGGTTTGGGTTTAGAGGTTTTCGATGACGGTGGTGTCGTGGCGACCGCGGACGATGGTGTTGTATTCGGTGCCTTTTTTGGTGGGGATGCGGAGGGTGTAGGTTTTGGAGAGTGGGTTTTTGAGGTGGTCGGAGGTGAGCCAAGGGTTGAGGGAGCGGAGCATTTTGTAGGAGGTGCCGTGGTCGAGGGCGAATTGGACGAGGTCGGTGTTGCGCTCGGAGAGTTGCACTTCTTCGAAGGGGAGCTCGGGGTAGGTGTCGCAGCGGCGGAGGACGAAGCCGTAGTCCTGCGGGTGCTGCATGAGGAGTTTGAGGGCGAGGATGCGGTAGACGTAGCGTTGGGTTTCGCTGTTGAGCAGGAGGTCGTAGTAGCTTGTTTGCCGCTGGTTGGCGAGGCGGCGGGCGAGGCCGTTTTCGCCGCAGTTGTAGGCAGCGGCGGCTGAAGTCCAGTTGCCGAAGCGTTGGCGGAGCATCTTGAAGTAGGTGCAGGCGGCACGGGTGGAGGAGTCGAGGTGGTTGCGCATGTCGATGTCGTCGGTGATTTCCAGACCGTATTGCTGGGCGGTGGTTTTCATGAATTGCCAGTAGCCCGAGGCACCGGCGGGCGAGGTGACGTTCTGCAGGCCACTTTCGATGACGCAGAGGTATTTCAGGTCGTCGGGCATTCCTTCCTCGCGGAGGATGCGTTCGATGATGGGGAAGGTGCGGACGGCACGCTTGAAGTAGAAGAGGGTGTTGCTTTGGTAGTACATGTTGCTGACCAGTTCGCGGTCGAGGCTTTCGCGCACGTAGTATATGTTGAGCGGGACGCGCTCGCCACAGAACGAGAGGGTGTCGGGCAGGGGAGGGGCGTAGACGCGATAGTCGGCTTTGATGGCGCGGCGGATGAGTTCGTCGCTGTTGGCTTCTTTACGGGTGGCAAAGATGAATATCTCGCCAGCGATGGCGATGGAGGAGAGCACGATGGCAGCTATGGCGAGCTTTTTCATGGCTTGGGGGCGTTGGGGAGGGCGATGGTGGCCACTATTTGCCGTGCTACCTCGCGTTTGCTTTGCAGGGGGAGGTCGAGGCATCGGCCTGTGCGGCCGAGGAGGAGGACTTTGTTGGTGTCGACACTGAAGCCTGCGCCCGGGTCGCGCAGGGAGTTGAGGACGATGTAGTCGAGGTTTTTGCGGGTAAGTTTGGCCTGGGCGTTGGCGAGTTCGTTGTCGGTCTCGAGGGCAAACCCGACGAGGGTTTGGCTGTCGGTTTTCATTTGTCCGAGGGTGGCGAGGATGTCGGGGTTTTGCACGAGGTGGAGGGTGAGACCTTCAGTGCCTTGCTTTTTCAGTTTGTTGGGTGCGCATTGCTCGGGGCGGTAGTCGGCCACGGCGGCTGCGAGGATAGCCCCTTGGCATTGGGGGAATTCGCGTGTGGCGATGGTGTGCATCTGCTGGGCGGATTCCACTCGGTGGCAGACGATGCGTGGATGGTGGGTGGTGAGGGCGGTGGGACCGCTGACGAGTACCACTTCGGCACCAGCCTCGGCCAGCGCTTCGGCCAGTGCGTAGCCCATTTTGCCGCTGGAGTAGTTGCCTATGTAGCGGACGGCATCGATGCGTTCGTAGGTGGGGCCTGCGGTAACGAGCCAGTGTTGGCCAGCGAGTGGAGCATCCGAGGATGCGATAGCGGCTGCTATGTCAGCTGGTTCGGCCATGCGGCCTATGCCACTGCTGCCGCAGGCGAGTGCACCTTCGCAGGGACCTACTATCTGCACGTCCCAACTGCGGAGGGTGGCGATGTTGCGCTGCACGGCGGGGTGCATCCACATTTGGCTGTTCATGGCTGGAGCCAGCACTACACGGTTGGTGGGCATGGCCAGGAGGAGGGTGCTTAAGGCATCATCAGCTATGCCCGAGGCCATTTTGCCGATGATGTTGGCGGTGGCTGGGGCGACGATGAGCAGGTCGGCCCAGTCGCGCAGGCGGATGTGTTCGGTGCCACCAGAGGCGAATAGGTCGGTGTAGAGGGGGTTCTGACTGACGGTTTCGAGCGTGGCTACCCCTACGAATTGCAGGGCGTGGGCGGTGGCGGCGCAGCGTACCTCGTGGCCTGCATTCTTCAGCAGCCTTATCAGTTCGGGTACTTTATAGGCTGCGATGCCTCCTGACAGACCGACGGCGATATTCATTACATTTCTTTGATTACTTCCTCTTCGAGTTCTTCGAGGTGGCGAGCTTTTTTGTCCTCCTTGGCGGGGTTGCGATAGCTGATCTTGCCTTCGAGGTATTCTTCGATTGCTTCGAGGGCGGGCTTGGGCATTTGCTCGAAGCGGCGCACTATCTCGACTTGCTCGCGGTTTTCGTACATGTCGTCGATGAGGTCGTTGCTGCTTTTGAAAGAGTCAATCTTGTTGTGTAGCTCTTTCTTTTCTTCAAAGGCGATTTGGTTGGCGCGCTTGGTGAGCATGGCTACGGTCTCGTAGATATTGTCGGTTTGGCGACTGAAGTCGGCGGTGTTGCGTGTGATGGTGGTGTTGGCCACTTTTTTCTTTTCGTCCATGGTTTGTCGGTTTTTATCTGCTTATCAATTGTTGGCGTTTTGTGCAGCCTCAATGTCAGAGAGGGCGGCTCGGCTTTTGGTGTAGAGGTCGGCGGCATTGGAAACGTAGCTTGGGGTGCGGAGGCTGCTGTGGAAGCGTTCGTAGTCGGCCAGTACTTGCTGGTAGCGCTCGCGCTGCTTATCTTCACGGCTGTCTTTGGCGTAGCGGTAGCCTGATTGGAGAAGGTAGAAGATAGCATCCTCGCGCATAGAGGCTTCGGGGTAGAGGCTGATAAAGTGTTTGAGGCTTTCGTAGGCAGCACGATATTCCTCGACGAAGTAGTAGCCGTAGGCAATCTCGTAGTCCTTTTTGAGTAGTTTTTCGCGCATTTCGTCGAGGTAGTGGTTCACCTCGGGGATGTGGAGGCTTCGCGGCCAACGTTCCACGAAAGTTTCCATCTCGCTGATGGCTTCGCGTGTGATGCTTTGGTCGAGGCTATAGGGGGGAGAGTCGAGGTATTTGCAGTAGGCTGATAGATAGGCGGCCTCCTCGGTGCGGTCGCTGTAGGGGAATTGGCGGGCGAAGCGTTTGAATTGGTAGGCTGCTGTGTAGTAGTCTTTCTCCTTGTAGAGGGCTTGGGCGTAGAACCAAGCGATGTTTTCGGCGTTCTCGCGTCCGCGATAGTAGAGCGTTAGGTTTTCAAACAGCTGAATGGCCTTGGAGTAGCTGTTGGCCTCGTAGTAGCGCATAGCCGCAGCGTATTTGGCATCGAAATCGTTGCTCTTGAGCAGACGGTCGTAGCTGTTGCAACCAACTATGAATAAGCAGACTAACAGTCCGCTGGCGATTTTGACTGTCCTTTTCATTGGCTGCAAAGTTACACTTTTTTTCAGACTTTATAAAAATATTTTCCTCTATTACCTATTGCGTCATAAGAGGTCAATGATGGGTTTGGTATGTTTTTTTTCGTAAATTTGCAGGCAGAAAATAGAACAAATATGAAGAAGGCTGCAGTTATCATCTCATTGGTATTGATGACGTTGGGAGTTTCGGCGCAAGAGAAGTTTGCGGTGGCTGTGGGGGAGAATGAGTTATGGTTTGAGGTGATTGGCGAAAGCGGTGAGGTGCGACTCACTTATCCTGCAAAGGATTGGCCCTATTACAGTCGGTGCAAGCCGAATGGGAGGGTGGCCGTGCCGAGCGAGGTGAAACGGGGAGGGAAAAGGTATAAGGTGGTTGAGGTGGGGGACAATGCATTTTATAGGTGCGATAGTGTGGTAGAGGTGCTATTGCCAGAGGGATGCCGGCGGATTGGTGCACAGGCGTTTTGCGGCTGCGAGAGGTTGCAGAGAGTGATGTGGAATGAGGCGTTGGAGGAGGTGGGTGAAGGTGCATTTGCCTATTGCAAAGGGATGAGAGAGGTGAGGCTACCACAGAAAGTGAGTAGGGTAGGGCTCTCGGCTTTCGCTATGTGTGAAGGATTGGAGTTTGTGGAAATGTCGGAGACGGCGTGGCGGACGTGCAATGATTTGACGTTTTGGGGGTGCAAGAGAATGAAGAGTGGAAAAAAATGAAAAATGAGGATAAAAAGTCGCCCTTTTTTGGGGTGGTACGTCGTTGAAGATGAAAAATTATATTGCTGATTTATTGAATGATAGTAAATATTTTTTGGAAAAACATGGGGGAATGAAAAAAAATGTGTAATATTGCACCCAATTATAGGCCTACAATATGATTGAAGTGAAACTGAAAAAGTATCTGAAAGTGGCGTTGCTCGGTATGGCGGTGGCAGCAGGGGGTGGGGTGGCAGCGCAGGACATTGGATTTTCTCAATTTTATGCAAATCCGCTATATCTTAATCCGGGCTTTGCTGGCACAGCGGTAGCACCGCGAATTTCGCTGGTGTATCGCAACCAATGGCCAGGGTTGGTCAGTGCCTTTACCACGGTGAATGCTTCCTACGACCAATATATCCATGCACTGCATGGTGGTGTGGGTGCAATACTGCTGACCGACCGTCAGGGCGACCATGGTGCACTTTCCACGCACATGGCGGGTGTGATGTATGCGTTTAATTTTAAGCTTAATCGGTCGGTTAATGTCAGTGCTGGTTTGGAAGCTTCGGTGATGAACACTAACCTTAACTGGGATGAGTATTTGCGGTTTCCTGACCAGATTGATGCGCAGATGGGTTTCCATATAAACACTGGTGCTGTAGCACCTGACCAGACGAGTAAGTGGGCAGTTGATTTCAGTGCAGGAGCGGTGGTGTATGGCGACAAGTGGTATGCTGGGGTGGCTGCGGCTCACCTTACGCAGCCCAATGTGGCTTTTTATTCAGAGGACAAGATGCCGATGAAGATAACGGTGCATGGAGGTGGTCGCATCAATGTGGCCGAAGAACGCCGCAGGCAATCTTCGCTTGGTTTGGGTACGCCGATTATTTCGCCCAACATCGTCTACCAAATGCAGAATGGCCTCCATTACTTTAATTATGGTCTGTACCTTGATTGGATGCCCTTCTTGGTAGGGGTGTGGTTCCGCAATGGACTGGAGAATGCCGATGCCTTTATCTTCCAAGTGGGAGTGCAGCAAGATTATTGGAAAGTGGGGTATAGTTACGATGTAACGGTGTCGAAGTTGGCCAATGCTACGGCGGGTGCTCATGAGATATCGCTTGGGGTATTGTTGCCTGTACCAGAGCAGAAGAAGCGTATTCGGACTATCCGTTGCCCATCTTTCTAATAAGTTAAAAGAGAAAAAAAACGAAACAAAAAGCGGCTATGTGCCGTTTATGATGAGAAATACAAAAATCAAACAGATGAAAGCATTGAGATTTTCATGTTTGGCCGTGGTGGCACTGCTGATGCTTGCTTCGTGTAGCAAGAAAGCGGGGCAGTCGGCGGTAACAGGCTGGAACTATAACGACCCTGCATGGGGTGGTTTTGAGGTCTCGCTTAATCCCGAGCAGCCGACGGCTCCTGGCTTGGTGTTTATTGAGGGTGGCTCGTTCGTGATGGGGCGGGTCAGTGAGGATACTCGCTATCAGTGGGACAATATTGCCCACACGGTAACAGTCTCTTCATTTTATATGGATGAGACTGAGGTAAGCAACCGCAGCTACCGCGAGTTTGTGTACTGGATGAAGCGGGCTTACGGAGAGGAGTTTCCTGATAAGGTGAAAGCCATCTATCCCGACACGGCGGCTTGGCGTGACCGCTTGGCTTGGCGTGAGAGTTTTGTGGATAATTACTTCCAAAGCCCCTCGTATGATGAGTACCCTGTGGTGGGCGTCAGTTGGGAGCAGGCTCAAGCGTTCTGCGTGTGGCGTACTGACCGCTTGAATGAGAAAGTCCTTGTTGACCGTGGCATTATTATGCTTGACCAAGAGAACTTGGGCACCAACGCATTTCAGACAGATGTTTACCTTGCAGGTAAGTTCGAGGGTGAGACTCGCGGAGGTATGACCAACTACGATCCTTCGGCTGGTGGCGAGGAGCGCCCGGTGCGGAGTACTGATGGTATACTTTACCCCTATTACCGTCTGCCAACCGAGGCAGAATGGGAGTATGCTGCTGTGGGTCTGATTGGCAATACCTACGATGAGCGCGTGATTGAGCACAAGACTTATCCTTGGGCAGGGCAGAGCCTCCGCTCGGTGAACAAGAAATATTATGGTCAATTCTTGGCCAACTTTAAGCGTAGCCGTGGCGATGCCATGGGTGTGGCAGGCAATTTGAATGATGGCTGGGATTACACATGTCCAGTCAAATGGTACTTCCCCAACGACTATGGCCTGTACAATATGGCTGGTAACGTGAGTGAGTGGTGTATGGATGTATACCGCAAGGTGGTCAATCCGTTGGGGGGCGATGATGTAGACCCGTTCCGTGGCAATATCTATCGCACCTATGCAGTTGATGAGGATGGTGAAGTGTTGCAAGGGGACGATGGCCAGTTAGTTCGCAAAGAGGTTGACCCTGATTTCAATCGTCGCAATTACCGTCAAGCCAACAATGTTAACTATCTTGATGGTGACCGCGGTTCCAACCTCAACCAGGATTATTGGCAAGAGAAGAAAGGTGAGGATGGGGAAGAAGGAGAGGAAAGTATGGCTACGGAAGAGGGCGACGAGGAAGAGGGTGAAGCTTCGGATGTTACAACGTTGGTGGGAGAGGATGCCAATACCAATGCGATGTACACACGTGAGGCAACGGACAAGAGTACAATATCATCGCTGGTGAATAATAGGGTGCGCGTGGTGAAAGGTGGCAACTGGAACGACCGTGCTTACTACCTTCAGTCCGCCACACGTCGCTACTATGACCAAGACAAGTCTACTTCGTGGATAGGATTCCGCTGTGCGATGGATAATTTAGGCTCCAACGTGAAGTGATAAGAGGGATTTGTTAGGTATAAAACGGCTTCTGGATACCACCGCTTAAGAGAGGTGCTTGCAGAAGCCGTGTTTTTTTTGAGAGAGACAAGATGGCATTGGCAAAGAAAGGGTGGCTGCTGTTGATAGTTCTGCTTTGGTGTTCGGTAGGGCAGGGGCAGAGAGTGATTAACTACGAGTCGGGTATGGGAGCTCGCGACCCACATAATGCCGATGTTTGGATACTCTATCAGCATGTGGTGTCCACGCACGAAGGCATGGTGCTCACAGCCGACTCGGCTCACTACAACACGGCAACCAACTGCTTCACAGCCTTTGTCGGCGTGAAGATAAAACTGACCGACTCCACCCATATCTATGGAGACCGCCTCTACTATGACGGCAATACGCGGGTGCTTGACATCTGGGCGGACACGGTGGTGCTGATTGACGGAGGTACTACGCTTAAAGCTAACCACATGACCTACGACCGCGACCATGCTACAGCCTACTACACGCGCTGGGGACATGCTACAAGCGAAGACCGTGTGCTGGATAGCCACAAGGGTCAGTACAATTCCAACCTCAAGATGTTCTATATCTACGATGAAGTTCGGCTTGCCGATTCGTCAATGGTACTGGTAACGGACACCCTCATCTACAGCACAGAAAGCAAGATAGCTCATTTTGATAGTCCTACGCATATTTATAGCGACTCCTCGACAATCTATAGCGAGTTGGGCAATTATAACACCGTTACGCGCTTTGCAGAGTCATTCCGCCGCTCACACGTGGACAATCAAGGGCGAATGATTGATAGCGACACGCTTTACTATGATGAACTGACGGAGTCCGGACGTGCTTATGGTCATGTGATGATAATGGATTCGCTCAATGAAGTTGCCTGCACAGGACGCTATGGCGAGATGAGCAGACGGCAACATTACTCGTATGTAACCGATAGTGCACATGTGCTTTTTGTCAGTGGTGGCGATACGCTCTTTATGCATGGCGACACGGTGTATGTGGTTACCGATACTGCATCCAGGCTTTCATCAATCAGTGCCTATTTTAGGGTTAAGGTCTTTCGTCGTGATGCACAAGGCATGTGCGATTCCGCATTCTACAATGCGAGAGATTCTATCTTAACGCTTTACCGAGCGCCAGTGTTGTGGTATGACCACTATCAGTGTACAGCCGATACCATTGAACTCCACCACGACACTTCTGGTATTAAGCGTGTTTATCTGCGTAGCAAGTGTTTTACCTTGCAGCAGGTGGATCTCGTGAAGTTCAACCAGCTGAAAGGTCTGCAGGGGATAGTCTATTTCAAACAGGGACAACCGCTCTACGCCGACATATTGGGTAATGCACAGATAGTATACTACCTAACTGAAGATGACGAGTTCTCCAATCCGCAGTTGATAGGGGTCAATGCGGGCGTGGGCACTGATATGAGGATATATTTCGACACCAGTGGGGCAGTCTCAAGGGTGGTAACCTATGATAATCCCGACATGCAGACTTATCCCGTAGATGCCTTGCCCGAGGATTTACAGCGGCTGATAGGTTTTCAATGGTATTCGGTAGGCAGACCGAAAAAGCCAGAGGATGTCTTCGTGTGGTGACAAATTGGCAGTCAAAGCAATGATGGCAGCCTTTTTGAGCGTAAAGAATAAAAAAAAATAACATAAAGATATGAGCAAACAAGAACATAAAGAGGAAGAGTTGCTGCAAGAAGAAGAGCAGCCACAACCCCGAGCCGAGGAGCAATCAGACCATCAAGAAGAGGGCTCCACGGCGGGAGTAGAGGCAGAAGAGAAGTATGCTGCGTTGAACGACAAATACCTCCGCCTATATTCAGAGTATGAAAATTATCGCAAACGAACCAGCATCGAGAAAGCCGACCTCCTGCTCAATGGCGGTCGCGAGATGATTAAGGCTATTCTGCCAGTCCTTGACGACTTTGAACGTGCTTTGCAGCATCAGGATAACGAAGAGGGTGTGAAATTGATATACACCAAGTTGGTGAAAATCTTGGAGCAGAAAGGACTTAAGGCCATGGAGGTGAAAGGTGAGAAATTCGATGAGAGCCTCCATGAAGCCATCACACGCATCCCAGCAGCCGAGGAGGGTCAGAAAGGCATTGTGGTAGACGTGGTAGAGAAAGGCTACTACCTCAACGATAAGGTGTTGCGCTATGCCAAGGTGGTGGTGGCCTGCTGAAAGGAGGAAGCATTATGGCAAAAAGAGATTACTATGAGGTACTTGGAGTGGATAAAAATGCCACTCCTGATGAGTTGAAGAAGGCTTATCGCAAACTGGCTCTGCAATATCACCCCGATCGCAACCCTGGTGACAAGGAGGCAGAGGAGAAGTTCAAGGAGGCAGCCGAAGCCTACGATGTGCTCAGCAATCCTGACAAAAAGGCTCGCTACGACCAATTTGGCATGGCGGGCATGGAAGGATCCTATGGGCAAGGTGGGATGGATATGAACGACATCTTCTCCCAATTTGGCAACATCTTTGGCGACCTTTTTGGTGGAGGTGGCTTTCGCGGGAGTTTTGGTGGCTTCGGCGGTGGTGGGCAGCAACGCCGCGTGAGGCAAGGCTCTAATCTCCGTATCAAGGTGCCACTGACCTTAGAGGAAATTGACCAGGGATGTGAAAAGAAAATCAAGGTCAGCAAGTATATCCCCTGCAAAACCTGCAGCGGAACAGGCTCACGCGACGGCAAGACCGAGACTTGCCCCCAGTGCCACGGCACGGGCGTGGTGGTGGAAACCCGCCGCACTATGTTGGGCATGATGCAGACACAACATGCTTGCCCCACCTGTGGGGGCGATGGCGCTGTGGTCAAGGATAAGTGCCATGACTGCCACGGCGATGGCATAGTGAAAAGCAGCGAGGTTATCACCATCAAGATACCCGCAGGCGTGCAAGATGGAATGCAACTCTCTATTCAAGGGCAAGGCAATGCAGCTCCACGCGGTGGCATCCCTGGCGACTTGATTGTGCTGGTCGAAGAGCAGGAGCACGACACTTTTGAGCGGCAGGAGGCTAACCTCTACTACAATGCCTTCATCACTTTCAGTCAGGCGGCACTCGGTGGCTCAGTGGAAATACCCACCCTCTCGGGTAAAGTGAAGATAAAGATTGACGCAGGCACCCCTTCGGGGCGTGTTGTCAGGTTGCGTGGCAAAGGTCTGCCAGTGTTCAACGGCTACGGCCAGCGAGGCGATATGCTTGTCTGCCTCAACGTGTGGATACCCAAAAAGCTCAACAAGGACGAGAAGTCTACACTTGAAGAGTTGTGTAGCCACGACAACTTCCAGCCTAATCCGACCAAGCAGGAACGCGGCTTCTTCGACAAGATGAAGGAAATATTCAACTGACAGCCGCTGCTCTATGACAGAGGCTTTCCTGCACTATATCTGGCAGCATCAGTTGCTCTCCAGCGGGCTGACCACCACCGATGGCCAGCCTGTTGAAGTGTTGCGTGCAGGAGAACTTAACCGCGATGCAGGTCCCGACTTCTTCAACGCCCGTCTGCGTATTGGTGGTATGGAGTGGGTGGGCAATGTGGAAATCCATATCAGTACCTCGCATTGGCATGCCCACCACCACAGCTCCGACCCTGCCTACAACAACATCATCCTCCACGTCGTCTACGAACACGATGCCGAAATCTTTCTCCAAAATGGCAAATCACCCCACACCCTGGAACTCAAGCACTGGCTTCATCCCTCGCTCGTGGCCAACTATCAAGCACTGACGGCACCTACCCCCTCAAGCGAAATCCCTTGCGGCCACAAGTTGCCCCAGGTGTCTCGCTTGGTGGTTAATTCGATGCTCGACAGGCTGGTGATGGAGCGCATGGAGCATAAATCAGGCCTCATTATGCGGATGCTCGAAGAGAGCCGAGGCGACTGGGAACGCGTCTGCTATTGGCTCATGGCTCGCTATTTCGGGGGGAAGGTCAACGCCCTGGTATTTGAGTTGCTGGCCAAAGCCACCGACCCTCGCTTCCTTGCCCGCTGGACCGACAACCCCGAGCGCATCGAGGCTATCCTAATGGGGCAGGCTGGACTTCTCGAAGGCTATTTCGAGGACGATTACCCTCGCCAACTTCAGGCCGACTATGCAGCACTCCGTGCGGGGGCCAACCTCAATCCGATTGATGGCTACCTCTGGAAGTTCTACTGCCTCCGTCCCTCCAGCTTCCCCACCATCCGTATCAGTCAGTTCGCTCACCTCATGTCAGCCGCTCCCCACCTCTTCTTCTCCCTCCTTCCGCTCACCGATGTCAAAGACATTAAGCACCTTTTCTCCCAACAAGCCTCCAGCTATTGGTGCAACCACTACCAATTCGACCAGCCCACCACCTCCGCATCCACCAAGCGGGTGGGCAATATGCTGATTGAGCTGCTCATAATCAACGCCTGGATACCCCTACTGCTCGTCTACGGACAGCAGCACAATCAGCCGAGCTATAAGGACCAAGCCCTCGCGCTCCTCTCGCAGCTACCTCCCGAGGATAATGCCATCGTTCGCCGTTGGAAAGCTTTAGGTCTTCTCCCCACCCATGCTGCCGAAAGCCAAGCCCTCCTGCAGCTCTACGACGCCTACTGCCTTCCACGCCGTTGCCTTGAGTGCCGCATCGGTTTCCATATCTTAAAACGCCTATGAAAGCATCAACCATAACCAGTATCATCGCCCCAATAGCCTCGCAAGTGGTCGAACCCGAGGCCGACATCCTCCATCTGCTCACCGACAGCCGCCATCTCTCTTCCCCGACCGACACCCTCTTCTTCGCAATCCCTACCCAGCGCAACAGCGGCACCCGCTACATCGCCGACCTCTACCGCCAGGGCGTCCGCTCTTTCATCGTCCCCTCGGGATGCTCATTGCCCTACACCGATGTCAACCTTTGGGTCGTATCCGATGTAGTAGCCGCTTTGCAAGCCATCGCTGCAAGCCATCGCCGGCACTTTTCCATCCCAGTGGTGGGTATCACGGGCAGCAATGGCAAGACCATAGTCAAAGACTGGCTCGTGCAAATGCTCTCCGCCGACCGCCGAGTGGTGGCCAGCCCCAAGAGCTACAACTCCCAAATCGGTGTCCCCCTCTCGGTGTGGCAACTCTCCCAGTCCGACCAAATCGCCCTCTTCGAGGCCGGCATTTCCCTCCCAGGCGAGATGAGTCATCTGCAGCAAGTCATCCAACCCACCATCGGCATCTTCACCACCATCGGCCATGCTCACGATGAAAACTTTTCCTCCCGCAACCAAAAAATAGCCGAGAAGCTCAAACTCTTCACCCATTGCCAGACCCTTATCTATTGTGCCGACCATGCCGACATCCATTCCGCCGTCAGCCATCTCCATCCCGCTCCAGCTTTCTCCACCTTCACTTGGGGGCGTTCCCTTCAATCCGACCTCCTCATCGAAAGCCTCACCTCCACCGACCTCACCTCCACCTTCCACCTCCTCCTGCGCAGCAGCGGCACCCACTGCCACTTCACCATCCCCTTCCTCGACCGCGCCTCGCAGGAAAACGCTATGCACTGCATCGCCCTCATGCTCCACCTCGGCTATTTCCCCTCCGAGGTAGCCCGCCGCTGCGCCAGACTCACCCCCATCGAAATGCGACTCGAACTCTCCGAATGCCGTTTCGACAGCCTCCTTATCAACGATAGCTACTCCCTCGACCTCAACTCCCTCGCCATCGCACTCGACTATCTCTCCCAAGTCAACCAATTCCCCGATCGGACTGTCATCCTCAGCGATATGCTCCAGACCGGCATTCCCGAGGCCGACCTATACGCCCGTGTGGCACAGATGGTCTCCCGCCGTGGCGTTACTCGCTTTATAGGCATCGGTGAAGCCCTCTCGCGCTGCCAGGGTACTTTCTCCCAGCTCCATTCCAGCTTCTTCGCCTCTACCCAAGAGTTCCTCGACCACTTCGACCCCGCTCTCCTCGCCCATCAAACTATCCTCCTCAAAGGTGCACGACTTTTCTCCTTCGAACGCATAGCCAAAATCCTCCAGCGAAAAAACCACGAGACCATTATGGAGGTCAACCTCGATGCCCTAACCGCCAACCTCAACTATTTCCGCTCGCGCCTTCGCCCCACTACCCGCCTCATGGCTATGGTCAAAGCCTCAAGTTATGGCGCAGGGCGCGTCGAAGTGGCCTCGGCTCTACAATTCAACCACGTAGACTACCTCACCGTGGCCTATGCCGACGAGGGTGTCGAACTCCGACGCGGCGGTATCACCCTCCCCATCATGGTGATGAACCCCGAAGAAGCCTCCTTCGACGACATCGTAGCCTACCGCCTTGAGCCTGACATCTACAGCTTCCGCATACTCAATCTTTTCGCCGACCATATCGCCCAGCGGCAAGCACTCACACCCTCCAATCCCGCTCCATATCCTATCCACATAGAGTTCGACACCGGCATGCACCGCCTCGGTTTCGCAGGCCACGAGGTGCAGCAGCTCCGTCGCCGCCTATCCGAGCTCGCCTCGCTGCTCGAAGTGAAAAGCGTATTTTCACACCTCGCCTGCAGCGAGGATCCCTCTATGGACAGCTTCACCCAAGCCCAAATCTCGCGTCTGCACCAGTGGAGCGATGGAATGCCAGGCATCAAGCATATCCTCAATTCCTCGGGCATCACCCGTTTCCCCGAAGCGCAGCTGGACATGGTGCGCCTCGGCATTGGCCTCTATGGCATCAGCCCTGACCCCGAGGTGCAGTCCCACCTGCAGCAAGTCAGCCGCCTCACCACTCGCATCTCGCAGCTCAAAGCCATCGCCACTGGCGACACCGTGGGCTACAATTGCCGCTGGCAAGCCCAGCGCCCCTCGCAGATTGCCATCCTCCCCATCGGCTATGCCGATGGCCTCCACCGCGGCCTCGGCTACGGGCGCGGGCGTGTGCTGATAGCGGGGCATCAGTGCCCCATCATCGGCAGCGTCTGCATGGATATGTGCTTTGTTGATGCCACGGATGTGGCCTGTGCCGAGGGCGATAGAGCCATAATATTTGGCGAGGGCGACCTCCTCCAAGCCAATGCCGCCGCCGCTGGCACCATCCCCTACGAGCTTCTTACCGCCGTCTCGCCCCGAGTCAAGCGCGTCTACTACCATTGTTAGGTATCCATCAAAAAGGGGCAGCTACAAGCGACTGCCCCTCCCTAAAAAAAATGTCGGGGTGAAAAGACTCGAACTTTCGACCCCTTGCACCCCATGCAAGTGCGCTAGCCAACTGCGCCACACCCCGAACACTTTTCTTTCAACTTTCTCTGTTGAAATCGGCTGCAAAGGTACAACATTTTACCCATATAGCCAAATATTTTTTCATAAAATCTTTCATTATCCTATATATCAATTCCCTACTAACTCTCCATATTGCATCCACTGCGGCCTCCTCATCCGTTCTTTAGCCCCCAAGGAGGCGAAGTTTTCAACCTCGCCGCAATCCAAGGATGCGAAGTTTTCAACTTCGCCCAATCCCAGCCCAGCCATTTGGCGAAGATGCAATCTTCGCCTCCTTGCCGAGGTACCAACCTCGCTACAGTGCAAGGAGGCGAAGTTTTCAACTTCGCCCACCCCTCGCCTTGTCATTTAGCGAAGATATAATCTTCGCCTCCTTGCCGAGGTACCAACCTCGCTACAGTGCAAGGAGGCGAAGTTTTCAACTTCGCCCACCCCTCGCCTTGTCATTTAGCGAAGATGCAATCTTCGTTTCCTTGCCGAGGTACCAACCTCGCTACAGTGCAAGGAGGCGAAGTTTTCAACTTCGCCCAATCCCAGCCCAGCCATTTGGCGAAGATGCAATCTTCGCCTCCTTGCCGAGATACCGGCCTCGCCGCAATCCAAGGATGCGAAGTTTTCAACTTCGCCCAACCCTCGCCATGCAATTTAGCGAAGATGCAATCTTCGTCTCCTTGCCGAAATACCAACTTCGCCAAAGTGCAAAATAATCCTCGCCTAAATAATCTCATTCGATAACCACCGTCAGCCGCACTCTCTCGGTCGCCGTGTTGCACCCTGTGCTTCCCGCGCAGCCGTTGGCAAAATCCAAAGCCACCGAGGTGGGTATTCGCTCGTAGAGGTATCCCTCCAGCGTCTGCAACCTCCCGCTTGTGAGCATCAGGTTGAATCCGGCATCCTCCGTCAGGTCGCTCACCAGCGTCAGCCGCACCCGCGAGCGGGGATTGTCGGTCAAGTAGCTCACCAGCGATGCCAGACGCTCGCGCCCAAAGTCGCTCAACTCCAAGTCGGCCCCTGGCCCAAACAGGTCGTCGTAGTATATAGGCTGCTGGTGTGCCAAACCGTTCATCGCTGCATCGCGCCGCTCTTCGGTAATCAGTGGCGAACCAGGCTTCTTGAGGGTGTTCACCACCTCGAACTCCACGAAATATCCCTCTTTTCGGAACTGCACCTCGTAGTATTGTCCGCTGGGCAGGTAGCATTCGTAGCGTCCCTCGCCGTTGGTCGTCGTGCGGCATACTGTCGTGCCGTTTTGCATCACCACCACCTCCACATCAGCCATCTTTCGTTCCTCGACGTCAGACACTATTCCCCACAGCCTCACGCCGTCAATTCCTCCGCGGAAACTGTAGAGCTGCGAGTCGCATTCCGACTGCAATCGGCGCGACACCCAGTAGCCACACCCTTGGTCAGAATCCACAGCCAAGTCGAAATCGTCGCCCTCCTCGCTGTTCAGTGGCATTGGCAGGTGCTGTACGAGGCTCTCTGCGGCCACCGTCTGCCGTGTGCTGTCGCCCTCGCCGCTGCGGGTCAGTTGCAGGGCGTAGAGGTCAAGCCTTCCAGCCTCGCTTTCATGCCCCGCCGAGGCGAAAAATAGGTAGTCGCCACTCACCGTGGGCGACACCTCGTCGTGCGTGCTGTTGATGCGGCTTCCGAGGTTGCGGGGCTCGCTCCACTTCTCCTCCTGGCGGTCGGCTATCCACAGGTCGTAGCCCCCCCTTCCTTCATAGGCCGACTGGGCGGAAAAAACCATCGCCCCGCCATCGGTGGTGAATACGGGGTGCGTTGCCTCCAGCCGCCCTGTACGCACCCGCTTGGCTTTCTTCAGTCGCCCATTGTCGTTGCGGCAGCAGTAGAGCGAGCGTCGGCCTTTTTTGTCCACGCTGGTGAAGTAGACATCGCCCGATGTGGGATGCTTCACCACGTAATCCACCCCCTCCCCGAGGCGTGAATAGAGGGTGTCGGCTTCGAAGCCCACCACCTCGCTGCCCTGGCGCTGGGCCACCAGCAGAAGCCCCGAAGCGTAGCAATAGAGCTGACCGTCCACTATCGAGACGTTACCCATCCTCCCTGGCAGCACCGAGCACGGCATCCGTGTGGCCTGGATGGCAGTCTCCTGCCCTGCCGCATGGCCGCACAGCACGGCAGCCATAGCGAATATCGCCACCGCTCGCCGTAGCCCTCGCCGCTGGTTGCCTTTGCCTCGTCTGCTCATTTTCGGGGGGCTTTCTTGGGTTTTTCTTCGACCAGTGCCAGCGGCAGTGCCTCGCTGATTTCCTCTATGTAGTGGAACGTCAGGCCCTGCAGGTATTCGGGCTCTATTTCCTCCACGTCGCGCCGATTTTCGGTGCAAAGCAGCACGTCGGTGATGCCAGCACGCCGTGCAGCCAGCAGCTTCTCCTTCACGCCGCCTATCGGCGTCACCTCGCCGCGAAGCGTAATCTCGCCCGTCATAGCCACCCGTGGGTTTACCTTGCGGTGGCTCAATGCCGACACCATCGCCACAAACATCGTGATGCCCGCCGACGGGCCATCCTTCGGCGTAGCACCCTCGGGTACGTGGATGTGCACCGCACTTTTCTCCATCTCTTTCTCGCTGATGCCGAAGCGCTCGGCATTGGCCTTGATATAGGTGAAGGCCAGCGTGGCCGACTCTTTCATCACCTCGCCGAGGTTGCCCGTCAGCGAGAGCGATCCCTTGCCGTGGCTCACAGAGCTTTCGATGAAGAGCAGTTCACCGCCCACGGGCGTCCACGCCAGCCCAGCCACCACCCCCTCGCGTGGTTCGCGCTGCAGGCGCTCGCCTGTGTGGATAGGTAGCCCCAGCACCTCCTTCACCTCCGCCTGGCTCACCGCCGCAGCCTGCTTCTCGCCGCTCTCGGCCTGCACCACGCGGTGGCGCACCACCTTGCTCAGCTGCTTCTCCAGCTGGCGGACGCCACCCTCGCGTGTGTAGCTATTGATCACCTCCGCTATCACCTCGTCGCTCCAGCGCATCGTCCGGCGGTCGAGGCAGTTCTCTGCCGCTATGCGCGGCAGCAGGTGCCGCTTGGCTATCTCGAGCTTCTCCTCCTGCACGTAGCCGCTGAAGGCGATGACCTCCATCCGATCCACCAGCGCCGCCGGCACCTCGCCGAGGCTGTTGGCTGTGGCTATGAAAAACACGTGCGACAGGTCTACATCCATCCCGAGGAAGTTGTCGTGGAAGTGGCTGTTCTGCTCTGGGTCGAGCACCTCAAGCAGCGCCGACGTCGGGTCGCCGCTATACGATGAGTGCTGCACCTTGTCAATCTCGTCCAGCACAAACACTGGGTTGTTCACCCCCGCCTTGACCAACTCCTGCACGATGCGTCCTGGCATCGCACCGACGTAGGTGCGGCGGTGGCCGCGTATCTCGGCCTCGTCGTGCAGGCCGCCGAGGGCAATGCGCCGATAGGGCCTGCCCATGGCCGTGGCTATGCTCCGGCAAATGGAGGTCTTGCCCGTCCCTGGAGGCCCTACCAAGCAGAGCACCTGCGCTTTGTGCTCCTTCCCACCTTTCTCGCCCACGCGCTTCATCACCGCCAAGTACTCCACTATCCGCTCCTTCACCTTCTTGATTCCGTAGTGGTCGCGATCCAGCACTCGGCGTGCCTCGCCGATGTCGAGTTTCCCCTCCGCCTGCTTCTGCCACGGCACCTCCAGCAGCGTCTCCAAGTAGTTGTACTGCACTGTGTATTCCGAGGCAAAGTTGGGTATATGGCTCAATTTCTTCAACTCTTTGTCAAACAGCGCTCTCACCTCCTCCGTCAGCCCAGCTTTCTCGGCCTTGGCCGCCAACTCGCTCAGCTCGGGATTATTCTTCCACGACGCATCATCGTCGTCCTGATGCCCAAGCTCCTCCTGGATGACGTTCAGCTGGTTGCGCAGAAAGTATTCGCGCTGCTGCTTCCCGATGACGTCTTGTGTGCGACTCTCTATCTCGCGCTTGAGCTCTTCCAAACCCCGCTGCGAGGCCATCTGCTCAAGCAGCATGTCGAGCCTCTCGGTGTAGGTGTTGGCTTCCAAAAGTTTGCATTTGACCTCCACATCGGTCTCCAGATGCGATGCCACAAAGTTGAGGAATATCTTGTCGCTCCCGATGTTCGCCACAATATCGCTCCCCTCCTCCTCGCCGATGCGCATCGCCATCAAGTCCGAATACTGCTTGCGCAACTTCTTCACCTTGCGTTTGAAGGCCACGCTCCGCGTGCCTTCATCGCTCTCGGGACACAACTGTACCATTCCCTTCATGTAGGGCTCCCGCTGGGTGAGTACCAGCGGACAGCTGCGGGTCATCCCCTGCAAAATAGCCACCGAGATGTTCTTCTTCACCTCAAACACCTTCATCACCCGTGCCACCACTCCCATCGCACAAAGGTCGGCCTCGGCTGGCTCCTCGTTGTCATTGAGCTGCGTGTGCACCAGGATGTTGCTCTTCCCCTCCTGCGCATCGTGCAGCAGGCGTAGGCTCTTCTCGCGACGCACCACAATCGGCAGCACCACCCCAGGTAGCAGCACCTGATCCATCACCGGCAGCACTGGCAACTCCGCCGCCGAATTGTCCACATTCAGCAGCAAATTCTCGCTATCCTCATCGATGATGGGCACTATGTCGGCCCTGATATTCATTCCGTGGGCGAGCATCTCGCCCAAATCTTTCAGCGTAGGTGTCTTTTTCATATCGTACTCCCCTTTAACGCAAAAAGGGCATTTTTGTTTCGCAACAATTCTTTTTCCCATCAAAAAGTGTGCCAAGTTCAGTCAGAAAGTGTGCCAGGCAGTCCCTTCAAGCCGTCGAAATCCCACCCCATCCCCAATTGCAGCAACCCCCCAAGCCACCGTTGTCGGGATGTCAAGTTTCTTGCACAATGCGCGTGAGATGCGGTAGAGAGGCTCCATTCTGCCGTGCATCAGTTCGCTCAAACGCGAGGGGGATAGTGTCCAACAGTTGTCCCATAGCATTCATCTGCCAGAACGTCGTCCCCCGCGAGGGGTAGCAGTTCGTCAATCTTTGCTCTTTATCTGTGTCATAGGCTCAACGCATCCGATAAATGGTAACGGGCATCAGCCATCGCTGACGCCCGTTGCTCCCCCTGAAGGACTTGAACCTTCGACCCCCTGATTAACAGTCAGGTGCTCTAACCAACTGAGCTAAGGAGGAATCTCTCTCTGCTGTGCAGGCAGGCTTTCCCTCTCGAAAGCGGGTGCAAAGTTACAACCTTTTTCCAAACTGGCCAACTTTTTCTTTCAAAAAAAATACAGATTGCTTGCAAAGCAGCTGATATATTGGCAAATGGCTATGAAAATAAAATTCAAAGAGAGTTGCTTTAATCCTTGAAAAAGCCTCCACTTGAGCACTACGGCTATGGTTTTTTCCGCTCATTTTTCATAGTCTCTTGTCCTTGGCACAATAAAATTGCCTTTTGCAGGTTAATCTGTTGTGAATTGGAATGAAATCAACCCCATTACCGATTGTCATGAAGCTGCACTACCTCAAATTGAAGCATTGGTTGCTGGCCACCCTGCTGGGAGCGTTGGGCTTTTCGGCCTGCCAAAGTAGCCGCAAGACGGCCTCGAAACAGCCGCAGGGAGCGCCTATGCCGCAGGAGCGGGAGGAGATAAGGCTGATGTACGGCGTGCCGACGATGGACTTTACCGTCCGCGGCTATGTCCACGACCCCGCAGGTCGTCCCATCGAAGGCATTGAGGTCAACCTGCTTGAGCGTGGCCTCGAAGCCACGCCCGACACAATCTATGGCGACCAGGAGAACATCCGCCGCTACCTTGCCGAGACCTCTGTCCGCACAGGTGAAGATGGTCGCTTTGAGGTGCATCAGAGTGGGCTGCCGCAGCGTGAGCTCCGCCTGCTGCTGCGCGACATCGATGGCCCCGCCAACGGCTCTTTCGCCAACCAGATTGTGGAACTTGAAGTGAAGGATAACGAGGTGGACAAACGCGAGGCTGATGGATGGAACCTCGGCAAGTACACTCGCGAGGTGGATGTCAAGCTCCTGCCGAGATGAGCCTTTCTTTGCGTCAGCGCATTGGCCTTGAGCTGGCTCGAAGCCAGCGCCATGCTGCTGCCCAGTTGCACCCGTTGCGCAGCCTTTTTTGGGAATGTACGCTGCGTTGCAATATGCACTGCCGCCACTGTGGTAGCGACTGCAGGCAGCAACCCGATGTGGCAGACATGCCCGCTGCCGACTTTCTCCGTGCCATCGACAGCTTGACGCCTCATCTTGACCCTCACCGCACTTTTATTATCCTCACTGGAGGCGAGGCATTGCTTCGGCCAGACCTTGAGGAGGTGGGGTGGGAACTCTACCGCCGCGGCTACCCGTGGGGGGTGGTTACCAATGCGTTCCTGCTCGATAGCCAGCGCCTGGCGAGCCTCACCGAGTCGGGGATGCACAGCCTGACGGTCAGCCTCGATGGCCTTGCCCCGCAGCACGACAGTTTGCGCCGCTGCCCTTCGGCGTTTGCTCATGCCGATAGGGCTCTCGGCCTATTGGCACAGCAGCACGAGGTGCTGTGGGATGTGGTAACCTGCGTCAGCCCCCTCAATTTCGACCACCTCGCCGACCTCAAGCAGCACCTCATCGGGCGCGGTGTGCGCCACTGGCGGCTCTTCTCCATCGCCCCTATGGGCCGGGCAGCGTCCGACCGCCAGTTGCAGCTCGCACCCGAGCAGCTTCGTGGGCTGATGGACTTCATTGTCAGCAGCCGTGCCGCGGGCGACCCTATCCGCTTGAGCTACGCCTGCGAAGGCTTCCTCGGTGAATACGAAGGGCGCGTCCGCGACCATCTCTTCTTCTGCCGTTCGGGCATCGAGGTGGCCTCTATCCGCTGCGATGGGAGCATCGGCGGCTGCACCTCGGTGCGCAGCCCGATGAGCCAAGGAAATATCTACACCGACGACCTTTGGGACGTCTGGCAGCACCGCTTCCAAGCAATGCGCCATCGGGAGTGGACCCGCAAGGGGCAGTGCGCTACGTGCAAAGTCTATCGCTACTGCGAAGGTAGTGGACTTCACCTCTACGACGACCACCAGCAGCTCCTCACCTGCCACTACCAGCGGCTTGGCCTGATGTAGAATGCCTCCTCGCCAGATAGCTGCGGTTGCACGGCTCTATGCTCTTCGACCCTCGCAGGAGACTTCAGCAGAGGGGGAACAAACGGCATCAGCGTGTCGGGCGTGAAGGTGAAGGTCTGCTTGGCCATGCCAGCAAAGATGCCCACGCCACCGCTGACGTTGCTCCACGCCCTCGCCTGCTCGGCAAAATAGCTCCCCATGCTTTGCGAACGCACCACCGACAGCTGGTAGTTCCACCGCGCTGGCGTGATCGACTCCAGCCTAATGGTATACCAATGGCGGAAGGTGTCGGTCTCGGTATTGATCTCGTTGGTGTCGATGAGGTTGAGGATGTAGAGCTCCACGGGGTAGTCCTGCCCGTCGATGCGCTTGTCGGTGAACAGCAGCTGGCTGTAGAGGTAGCCCCCGAGGGGGATGAACGGCGTTACGTCGCTCGAGGTAATCTCCTCGCCCGACCCACGGAAGCCGAAGTAGTTGTGGCTGATGGTATCCACGGTGTCCACCTTGTGCTGGTAGGGATTGTAGCGCAGGCCGCTGTCGCGCACTTCGACGGTCAGGTAGTAGTATTCTGGCACATCCCCGTGGTCGTGGAGCGTGAAGCGTGTGCGGTAGAAGCGAAACGAGCCGCCAGCGAAGGTGTGGGCAGTGAAGCCATCGATGGCTGGCATCGGGGGGATGTAGGTCTGCGCACTGACCGACGTGCCAGCGGCCTCGATGTCCATCCGCAGCGTGTCGCCTGGCTGGCAGGTGTAGGGGAAGAAGTAGTTGCAGCCGTCGACGCTATCGGGGCGGTAGGTGGTGCCACCCACCGTCAGCCGCAGCTCTGCACCACCGACGGGCTGTGCGTTGTTGGGGTCGAGGAAGAAATGGGTATAGCTGAAATTGACGAAGGCACGTTGCCCTGCCGAGGGAAGCCCGTTGAGCACCAGCTGCGGCGGGTAGTCGGCCTCGTCGATTTCAATCACCTTCTCGCACGAGGCTGCGGTCAGCACAGCCAGTGCTGCGAGGGCGAGGCGGATGATAGTGGTGCGCTGTTTCATGGTCAGAAATATAAGGTGTAGGCCGCCGAGGGGATGATGGGGAAGAGGGAGAGCTGCATCAGCGAGGTGGGGTACTGCTTGTAGGGCTGGTGGCGGCTGGGATATATCATGTAGGGGTTCTGGCGGTTGTAGACGTTGTAGATGCTGATGTTGATGGTGCGGCGAACCCGTTTGAACTTGCGGTGGAAGTTGGCACCGAGGTCAAGGCGATGGTAGTCGGGCAGGCGGTAGTTGTTTCGCCCTGCGTGGTAGGCGAGCTGCCCAGCACCCTGGTAGTTGGCGGGGGTCTCGTAGTCTGACGGGTCGTCGGAGGCCACGGGGTAGCGCTGGGTGGTGAGGGTGGCTGCATTGCCCGTGGAGAAGACCCACGTGGCGCTGAAATCCATCTTGTCGTTGGGCTTGTAGGAGAGCACTATCGAGACGTCGTGCCGACGGTCGTACTTGGCGGGGAAGGCCTTGCCATCGTTGAGCACCTGTCCCTCGCGGTCGAACTGCCTCATCGTGCGGCTCCAGGTGTAGGCCACCCAACCCGTGAGCTTCCCGATGTCGCGTCGCACCAGCAGCTCGATGCCGTAGCTCCAGCCGTCGCCTGCGTAGACGAGGTTCTCCCAGTGTTCCGACGAGCCGAGGAAGGTAGCCCCGTCTTTGTATTCTATCAGGTTCTGCATCCGCTTGTAGTATCCTTCCACCGAGAAATCGGCTATCCCACTGCGGCTGTAGAATAGGCCCCCAGCCACCTGCCGGCTCACCATCGGCTTCACGCGGTCGGTTACCGGCACCCACAGGTCGGTTGGCAGGCTGATGCTGCTGGTGGAGAGCATGTGGACGTATTGGCTCATTCGAGCGTAGCCGACCTTCACCGAGAGGTCGTCGGTCAGCATCACGCGCCCACTCAAACGCGGCTCAAGCGAGGGATAGAACGAGCTCTCCACGCGGAAGCCACTCCAGTGCAGCCCGCCGTCTATCTTCACCCGCTCGCCCAGGCTCCACTCGTCCTCCACGTATGCCTCCAGCTCCGTGGCTGGCATCACCTCGTTGAACAGCGAGCTGTCCATTCGGAATGCACCCTCCATCTGCACCGAGTCGTAGTAGTCCACCGAGATGCTCGCCACCTCGGGCTGGAACCAGTGCCGCGTCAGTCCGAGGCCGAACTTGATGCCATGTTCGGGCACGGGGGTGTAGTCGAAGTCGGCACGGCCTATCAGGTCGCGGATGCCCGAGCGGTAATCCCCCTCGATGGTCGACCCCTCGCGCCCCACCCCGACATCGTCCTTTTTGATTGACCCGACGATGCTGTTGGTGTATTGGCTGTAGGAAGCCGATGCGTTGAGGAAAAGCCGAGGCGTGAGCGTCCGACTCCAGCGCAGACTTCCCAGCAGGTTGCCCCAGCCGTCCTGCATCCCAAGGTCTATGTCCTCGCCCAGGCTGGAGACGGTAGCCACCTGCCCGTGGACGTGGTCCTGCCCGAGGTAGAAGCTCCCGTAGAGGCGACTCCGCTCGCTGAATTTGTGCGAAAGCTTGGCGTTGAGGTCGTAGAAGTAGTAGCCTGCGTCGAGGCTGGCATTCTCCGCCTCGGCACTGCCGCTGGCCGTCTCTTTGGCCTGGCTGCTGACCATGGCTGTCAGCAGTGGCAGCAGGGTCAGCTCGGCGTAGGTGCGGCGTGCCGAGAGGTTGAACGTGGTACGCTCCTTGACTATGGGTCCTTCGAGGTTGAACTTGGCCGAGATGAAGCCTATTGAGGCGTTGCCGTGCAGCTCGCGGTCGTTGCCGTTGTTCTGCGTAACCTCCACCACCGAGCTCAATCTCCCGCCAAAACGCGCAGGGAAGCTCCCCTTGTAGAGCGTAACGTTCTTGACGGCATCGGTGTTGAACGCCGAGAAGAAGCCTCCGAGGTGGCTTATGTTGTAGAGTGGGACACCATCGAGCAGGTAAAGGTTCTCGTCGGGGCCGCCACCGCGCACATACATGCCGCTGTTGCCCTCGCTTCCACTCTGCACACCTGGCATCAGCTGCAGCGTCTTGATGATGTCGGCTTCGCCGAAAAGCACGGGTACCGACTTGATTTTCTCCACCGTCATCTCGGTGGCACTGATCTGTGCCGACCGGGTGCTGCCCACGCGTTCGGCGGTGATGGTTACCTCGGCCAGTTCTACGCTTGGGCGAAGCCGCACGCTGAGCTCGCGGTTGCGGTCGAGGTAGAAGTCGAAGTGCTGCGGTTCGTAGCCCACATAGTGCACTTTCAGGCCGACGCTGTCGCGCCGAAGCGTCAGCGAGAAGTGGCCGTAGGCGTTGCTCACCGTCCCCTTGCCGCTGCGGGTGTCCACCACCGTGGCCCCGATGAGGGTCTCGCCGGTCTTGCTGTCGGTCAGTGTGCCGCTGATGGTGTAGCTCTGTGCCAGAACGGAAATCACCGGCAGCAGCAGGGCAATGATGAGGAGGAGGAAGCGTCGGTTCATAGTGGCAAAGATAACGGCTGGCGGAGGGATATATTGTGCCGCTGTGGCAATTATTTGCTATCTGCTGGGAGCGAGCGAAGCAGAGCCGCCATGGTGCGCCCCAGCGTCGGGTGGCAGAAGCTGGGCATCAGCTCGGCCAGTGGCTCCAGCACGAAGCGGCGCAGGTGCATCCTCGGGTGTGGGATTTGGAGCGAAGGCTGGTCGATGACGGCATTGTCGAAAAAAATAATGTCAATGTCCATAGGCCGAGAGCTGTAGTGGTTGGCAGTGGAGCGTCGCCGACCCAGCTCCGCCTCAATGGCCAGTGCCTCGCGCAGCACCTCGTGTGCCTCCAAATCGGTGGCTACCACCAGCGCCTGGTTGAGAAAGGCTTGCGGCTGCGTCGCCCCAAAATCGCCCCACGGCTCGGTTTCCCTCACCGCCGAAGCCGCCTCCACCTCACCTATGCGTTGCCCGATAAGCTCCCGTGCCTGGGCAAGCCGAGCGTAGCGGTCGCCTTCGTTGCCCCCCAGCAGCAGCACTGCCGTGTGTCGCAAACCATTCTCCATAGTCTTCTCGTCAGATAAAAAATCGCCTCTCTAACGTGCGGAATCCGCTCCGTAGTATGTGTCGCACCGCCTGTCGGCAGGTGTCGCATCCCCTCTCGACTCGGCAGGCGGAAAAATGCCTCCCGAAAACATTTCGCATGCGAAATAAACGAGAAATTCTACCCCTTTCGCCACCTCCAAAACAAACCGCAATCGATTGGTTTTCAGTATGTATAGGACTACGGCAAAATGATAACTATATGAAATACAGCCTCTTAATACCCTCTGGTAGGCATCTGCTCCGTATCCCCTCCGTATCCCCTCCGTATCCGCTCCGTATCAAGTCCGTATCCGGGCGGTGCGGATACGGGGTGGATGCGTCGCATTTGCGAGGGGGGTGCTTTGAGGGTCGGGAGGGGGAAATAGGTGGCGGCAGAGGGGGCAAGAGGGATGTGCCACGGGGCGACAATGGCCGACAGGGCAGATGAGGGGTAGGAGGGGTGTGGAGTCAATGCTGATTTCCCCCAGTGTTTGAATCCAATTTTTTTATGTAAATTTGCACTTCGGAAAAATAATTTGATATGCCAGAAATAAGCAAATTCTACGGGATACTGATTTACATGTATGTAGATGACCATAACCCACCTCATTTTCACGTGATTTATGAGGGTGATGAGGCTATGATTGATATTAAGAAACTGTTTTGAATTATAATTTTACTAGGTGAGAGAATGCTAAATTGTTGATAACTATGTTAGTTAATAAATTGATTGCCAGTTAGTTGAATGGATTATTCTTCGTAATTTTGTAAAGGAACTCGAAATTTTA